>DAOUDX010000024.1:0-5408 GCA_034430835.1 Anaerolineae bacterium | reverse complement strand
AAGCCAGATCAGGCCGCCGAGGCACATCAGCAGCCCAGGTAGGCCTACCAGGACGCCGATTACCACGAAAGTAGGTTCAGAGGCAGCGAGCAAACCTAGCACGCTAATCACGATGCCTGCCAGAAACAACAGGCACCCAATGCCAGCTACAATGACAGGAATCGTGGGAAAGTACGATTTGGGCTGTTCTTCGGCAGATTGTCCGGCCTCGACTATCTGCTGCGCCTTTTCGATCTGCTCAACTCTTGCTTCAAGTTCTTTCTCTTTGTCACGCCAAGTACTTTGCCTATCTTCCCATTCCAAACGTTGATTGCACAGATCTCTGAGAGATTTTCTGGACACCAGTTCTTCGCTTATTTCGTCAACTCTGGTCTCCAGCGTGATTAGCTGTTCCTTGGCTTGTTCCACCTGCTCTACCTGTGGGCGTACCTTGGCTAGCTGATCCTCCAGTCCGGTGATCTCATCCCGTTTCACTTTGATCGGGCCGGGGTTCTTGGGGGCAGAGGTCTGCCACCCCCGTTTCATCTCGGCGATTCTATCTTCCAGAGCTTTGAGAACTGCCGAGGCTGTCGCTTCTTCTGCACCCCCGCCGGTGACGATGCTTTGCAGTTGGTCGCCTATCTCTTGCCGGTTGGCTGAAATCTCATCAATAGCATCCTGCTCCACGCACACGGTGCTCTGAAACAGCTTCAATGAGCCATAGCCCAGCATCTCACCGATGGCCTGCTGAACCAGGTCAATGTCTTTTTTCTCCTCGCCCGTTTGCAGGTTGGTCAGGCAAACACTTTGGCCGTCCCAATCCTTCTTCAAGCAATAGGTAGTTTCACTCTTGTCTGTAAAGTCCAGTGTGATGCTGAAACGCCTGTTTTCCCCCCACGAGATGCGACCATCCACGGACTTGACCCGCTCCAGCGTCGTGTGGTGTGGGTTCCCTAGCAGTGCAAAGAGGATCGCTTCCTGTAAGGTCGTCTTGCCCGCCTCGTTAGGTCCTTTAACGAGGTTCAATCCTGGTCGGAACGTGTACTCCCGTTGATCGAGCTGCCCAAAACGCTCCAAAGCGATACGTTGCAGAAGCATCACAGAACCCTCC
Organism: Anaerolineae bacterium; assembly: GCA_034430835.1. GTDB lineage: Bacteria > Chloroflexota > Anaerolineae > B4-G1 > B4-G1 > JAFGED01. The sequence continues at coordinate 4,318 of DAOUDX010000024.1, read as the reverse complement.
TGCCTTGTAGCAAGGCCATACCCAACTGAAGCGCTTGTTCGGCCAGCCGACGCTGTGTGTCATCGGCTGCATCTTCTATCCGCGATTGCATCAAGCGGACGAACTTGCCCACCACCAACTCCGCAGGGAAGTCGTCTGGGGAAATAGATGTCAGTTGTGGGTGGGATTGATCGGAGCACTCGACGTGGTAGAAACGACGAGCAAGCTCCTGTTCCAACTTCTCGGTGTCCAGCACTACTCCCAGCTCCGCCAGCCCGCAAAGCCTGATCTTGAGCATAAGATTGGGATCAGCATGAGCATCGACTTCTTCCACGATCCGCGCCATTGATTTTCCAGATATATCGATTTCCATCTCATCGGTCGAGATGCTTCCTATTCGCTCTTTCCGAATGTTCACACCATCTTCACCTATTTCGACGCAGGCCACGTAGCCAGCTCCTTGTTGGCCCATCGCTGTTGGTTCGGGGGCGCCTGAATAAGATGCCTTCACCTGTCCTTGGGAATAATCCGCAAAGGAGTGCCAGTCCCCCATTGCCACATAGTCCATGCCGCTGGAGGCGATCTCTTCAGGTCGGATTGGTCGGGATGGATCGACAATATCCGGACGAACCAAGTTGCCGTGCGCCATCGCAACATGCCACCGCATCGTCCCTTCGCGAGTCAGGCCTCGCAGCGGACTAATTTGGGCTTGCTGAGATTGGATTGCATTGCCATAGACCGCAAGAGCGAGATTGCCGAACTCACGAATAGTGGGTCGCTCCGTGAAGACGATCACGTTGCTTGGGAAACGCACCCTCCGATACACCGATTTATCGTCGTAGCAGTCGTGGTTGCCGGGCAAGATACAAGCGGGAATACCTAACCTGCCGAGTTGAGAGGCTACAAAGTCTATGGTAGTCTGGTGGGGACGATTGTCGTTAAAGAGGTCACCGGCAATTAGCAGCAGGTCGAATTTCTTCTCGATCGCCATATCCACAATGCGCCGGAAGGTGTCACGCAATTGCTGGCGGTGTTGCTGGCCTTTTTCACCCAAGAAGCAAAATGGTGCATCAAGCTGAACGTCAGACGTGTGCAGGATTCTTACCATCGTCTACCCTCCAAAGAATGCTATCCCCACAAACAGTCCAATGATTTCGCTCTGGTCTATCACCATATCTGGAGGCTAAGAAACGACCCGGACCAGAAAAATAGCCTGAAACTGGTTTTGGCCAAATCCAAAGTGGCAATCAAAATCACCGACGCCAGCGCTTCCGGCGCGACCAGCGCAGGGCGTATTTCATCACAATCCCTCCTTGGTCATCAGTTCCCGCCCCAGGTCGATTAGCTCCTGGATGGTGGCGATAAAGCCCTGGGCAGCCTCGACACTGGGCGGCGGGGCCTCCTCCTCTTCCTCGTCCTCGGCGGGCGGGGCGGTGAGGGCGCGGACGCGGTCCACGCGGGCGGCCAGGTCGGTGGGGACGCGGCCTGGGGCGACCAGCTTCGCCTCCACCAAACGCGGGGAGGGCAGGTCATCGCCGGGCGCTTTATCCTTGACCAGCGAGAGGTGTGCACTCAACGCCCAGCCCAGCGCCTGGCGCACGGGGCGCATCACCTCCTCCGGGAAACCACCCTCCAGCACGACGGCGGCCAGCTTGAGCCGTTTGTCGGCGGCATCGAACCCCTCTCCCGCACGGTGCAGCTTCTTCTCCAGCGCCTTGCGCGCCGCGCCCAGCGCGTCGTCGGAGGCCGCCGCCGGGATAGCCGGAGCGCAGTAGACCGTGACGGTCTCCTCCGCCTGCTCCATCACCCCGCCGGTGAGGGCTGCGAGCGCCCGGTAGCCCTCCTGCTCCATCAACAAGAGACCCGGCGCGGGAAAATCGCCATAGTGCTCGGCGAGCAGCGCCTCGACTTTGGAACGCAGCTTGGCTGGTTCGCGGTCCACGACGACGAGCACGTTGCCGTCAGTTGGCGCGCCGGGGAGCTGTGGGGCCTGCCGCACCAGTAGCACGCGGCCCGGGTAATGCCCCACCAGCAGATCGGCAAAGCCTTGTAACGTAGGCGGGGGTGTGGCCTCCTCCTCAACCTCTTTCGCAGGGACAGCGGTGGGTTCAAGCACCAACTCCGGCGCGATGGCCTCCCGCGTGCCCAGCAGCACCTCGAGCCGCTGCAGGACGCCCTGCCCGGCGTCCTTGAACGAGAGATCGACCACGTCGCTGTCCTCGTTGAGCGCCGCGTCGAAAACGGCCCGCTTGGCGGCCAGCGTATCGAGCATGCGCTCCTCAATGGTGCCCTGGGCGATCAGGTTGACCACGTTGACGGGGCGCGGTTGACCGTGGCGATGGGCGCGGGCGATGCGCTGATCCAGCACTGCCGGGTTCCAGGGCAGGTCGAGATTGACGACCATACTGGCGGCCTGCAAGTTCAGCCCCACACCGCCAGCGTCGGTGGAGAGGAACACCTTGCACTTGGGATCCTCGAAGAATTGCTCGATGAGCACGCCGCGTTTCTTGGTGGGTACGGCACCGGTGAGCTTGACCCAGCCCAGGTCGAGCCGCTCCAGCACCGGCTCGGTCAGCGCCAGCATTTTCGACCACTGGCTGAAGATGAGGGCCTTGTGGCCGTTACTGGCTACCTCCTCACTCAGGATTTCACGCAGCTCGCGCAGCTTGGGGGCGGTCTTTTCGCGGTCCTGGGGCTTGATCTCGGGATCGTGCAGCGCCAGGGCGTTGCAGATCAGGCGCATCTTGACCAGGCAACCCAGGAGTATCTGGTGCTCCTCGGGGGTGAGAGGCATCCGCTTGGCCTTGGCCATCAGCCGGGCAACGCGGGTCTCGTACTCGTAGTAGGCGTCCCACTGCGGGCCGGTCATCTCGACGAAAAAGTTGCTGTCAATGCGCTCCGGCAGGTCGAGCAGCACCTCGTCGCGCACGCGGCGCAGCACGTAGGGCGCGATGCGATGGCGCAGTTCGTCCAGGTTGGTGTACCCTAGCACCTTGTAGGAGCCGGAGGACCGCCGCTCGGTCTCGTAGTAGCGCTCGTTAAAGCGCCACAGCGGGCCGAGGATGGTGGGATCGATGAACTGGAAGACCGAGTACAGCTCGTCCAGCCGGTTCTCCAACGGCGTGCCGGTGAGAACAAAGGCATACGGACTGCGCAGCCGTTTGACCCTGTCGGCAGTCTTGGTGCGCCAGTTCTTGATCCGCTGCGCCTCGTCGAGGATCACCAGATCGAACTCGTGTTGAGAAAGCTGTTCCTCGTCAAACCGCACCAGCTCGTAATTGATCGTGTTGAAGAACTGCAAGTCACGGTAAAGCTGGCGGCGCTGGATCTTGTTACCCTCGATCACCTGGACAGGAAGGGAGGTAAAGCGGCGAATTTCACGCGCCCACTGGTGCTTGAGCGAGGCCGGGCAGACGATCAACACGCGCTGGATGTCACGCAGTTGCTTGAGTAGCGCAGCAGCGGCGATAGCCTGAACCGTCTTGCCCAGGCCCATATCGTCGGCCAGGAGGGTGCGGCGACCAAAGGCTAAGTGGAGCACGCCCTCCTCCTGGTAGCCGTAGAGCGGCGTCGAGATGACGCTGAGGGAGCGGCTGCCCTGCTCGACTTGGTCGAGGAACCAGCGCTTTTGCTGCTCGACGGCCTCGATATCCTGCTGGTTTTTCAGATGATCGTGTACAGCCTGGTCGATGTGAACCTGATTGCGCTCGCGGGCGGGCAGCCGGTTCAACTCACCCAGCAACACGGGCAAAGTCTGAGTCACCCTCCCCTGCAAAACGCCTTCGGCGTCAAAATAGCGGGCCAGCAGATCGTGAAGACGCTTCCTCTCCGGCAGGGGCAGCGTCACGCGGATCGTGGTGCGCTCGGCGTGATGGACGTACATCTGAGTCAGAGGCGGGGCCTGGGCGACGAGCTCGTCCCACTGCTCCGCGAATTCCTTCCCCAGGTTCGCCAGCACGCCCTCGATATGCTTGCACGTCCCGATGGTGTTGGTGCAATAGTCGGGACAGGTACAGGTGTTGAGCCGTTCGGTGAGGGAGCGAATATGCACCGTGTAGGTTCGCTCAGAGGTGGACGCCACCTCAAAGGTGCTGTAGACGGGATGCCGTCCTCTGTTGACGATCTTGGTCAGCTCCTCCAGGCCGCGCCTGCGGCGGCGCTCGATCTGCTCCTGGAGCAGTTCCTGTTGTTCGTCGCTGTGGTTCATCTAGCAGCCTGTCGGAGAGAGGACTTCTCTCCGAACACAATTGGCGGTAAAATTGCGGTCATTGAACACGTCTAAAACTCTTGGCAAGGGGTGACGTTTATGGCCCGCAAATTCAAAACGGTTGATTACGAA
>DAOUDX010000023.1:0-21775 GCA_034430835.1 Anaerolineae bacterium | reverse complement strand
TTCGTAATCAACCGTTTTGAATTTGCGGGCCATAAACGTCACCCCTTGCCAAGAGTTTTAGACGTGTTCAATGACCGCAATTTTACCGCCAATTGTGTTCGGAGAGAAGTCCTCTCTCCGACAGGCTGCTAGGATCGAGATAATCTTTTCACGGCGCAGCATCCGCAAGTATACCGCCGAGCCGATCAGCGAAGCCGACATCAAGACGCTGCTGGAAGCGGCAATGGCCGCCGGGCAAGCGCTGCGCCGGCCAGAGCCGCTGTTCAAGAAGCTGGACGAGAGCGTGGTCGAGGAGGAGTTGGCCCGCATCGGGGCCGCGCCTGATGTGTAGGATCAAATGCCTAGGCATGCAAAACGCGTATTGATCGTCCTGATACTGCTGACTCTGGTGACCTCCCTGCCGTTCGTGGCAGTTCGCTTGCTGCGCCCCCCGCGAACGAATCGCACCGCTGAGCTGTTCCAAGGCGTCTTGTATGTGCGACAGGCGCGCACAACGCCACGCCCGTTGATGATTCACATTATTGAGATCGATTTGCAGACATCAGGCATTGACTTCTTGGTCACACCCGGTGATAGCTCGAAAGGCTTGGAAGTGACTGCACGCACTACTTCGGAATTTCTGGAGGAGTTCGGTGCGCAAGTTGCAATTAACGGGAGCTTCTCCGTGCCTTTTCGTGCTGGTTCATTCCTATGGGACTACTACTCACATAGTGGCGAGCCGGTGGACGTGACGGGATTGGCAACCTCGAATGGCGAAATGTACTCCGACCATAAAGAGTGGCCAGTCATCTGCATCACAGCAGGGCGTGCGGAGATCAGTCAATCCGGTTGTCTGGAGGGAACTTCTCAAGCCCTGGCGGGGAGTCAGATTCTGGTCAAAGATGGAGAATCCGTGGTTCAGCATGACGCCGGAGGACTACACCCTCGTACCGCTGTTGCTGTGGACGAGGAAGGAGAAACGCTGTGGTTGATCGTCGTGGATGGACGACAGCGCAGTTACAGCGAAGGTGTGACGTTGGAAGAGCTGGCAGGTATAGCAGTGGAATTGGAAGCCGATCGAGCGCTCAACCTGGACGGAGGCGGTTCCAGCACGCTGGTGATCTCGGATGGCAAAGGGACAAGCGTGCTGAATTCCCCGATTCATACGCGGGTTCCGATGCGCCAAAGACCGGTGGCTAATCATCTTGGGGTGTATGCACAACCGATTGAAGAGTAAGATTGACGGTACTCCTGTGTCTGCAGACCTGAGAGGAGACGTGCAATGGGCAAAGAACTAATCGAGACAATCTTTTCACGCCGCAGCATCCGCAAGTACACTGGCGAGCCGGTGAGCAAGGCGGACATCAAGACGCTGCTGGAAGCGGCGACGGCTGCCCCCTCCGCCAGCAACAACAAGCCCTGGCATTTCGTCGTCGTGACGGAGCGGGAGACGCTGGACGCCCTGGCGGAGGCACATCCCTACGGCAAGATGCTGGCCCAGGCGACGCTGTGCATCGCTGTGTGCGGGGACCCGGCCATCTCCGATTACTGGGAGCAGGATTGCTCCGCCGCCACCGAGAACCTGCTGCTGGCGGTCACGGCCCTGGGGCTGGGCGCGGTGTGGCTGGGCGTGCATCCGCGGGATGACCGCGTCGCCTCCGCGCGACGGATTCTCGGCATCCCGGAGACCGTCGTCCCGCTCAACCTGATCTCCATCGGCCACCCGGCGGAGCACAAGGAGCCACGCACGCAGTACGACGAGGCGTGCGTGCATCGCGGGCGCTGGTGAGGAGGCGACGTGAACTTAAGAGATTTTCTCGCCTGGGCAAAAGAGACGGGTACGCTGCTCGAAGTCGAACGCGCCGTCGATCCGCACCTGGAGCTGGCGCGCGTGATGGTGGCCACTGATGGCAAGCCGATGCTGTTCGACGCGCTGACTGGCTTTCCCGGCTGGCGCGCCGTCGCCGGGATGTGCGCACAGCGCGAACACTTTGCGGCGGCGCTGGGCTGCGCCGTGCCCGAGCTGGTCGGGCGCATGGCCGGCGCGCTGGCCAACCCCACCCCGCCGCCGTTGGTCGAATCGGCTCCCTGCCAAGAGGTCGTCGTGGAGGCCGTCGACCTGACGCACTTGCCCATCCCGCGCTACCACCCCGATGACGGCGGCCCCTACGTCACCTCCGGCGTGGCAGTGATCAAGGACCCCGACTTTGGGCGCAACATCGCCTTCCACCGCCTGATGCGGCTGGATGAGGGCCGCGGCGCGGCGCGCTTCGCCGCCCGCCTGGTGGAAAAGCGCGGGACCCACACGGCATGGGAGAAAGGCACCGAGGACGTGCCGATCGCTATTGCCATCGGCTGTCCCATCCAGGTGCTGCTGGCGGCGGCAATGAGCCCCGAAAAAGGCGTGGACGAGCTATCCATCGCCAACGCCATGGCTGAGACGCCGCTGGTCACGTGCCAGACGGTCGATCTTGAGGTACCCGCCGAGGCGGAACTGATCCTGGAGGGCCGCATCACGCACACGCTGGTTGAAGAAGGGCCCTTCCCCGACCTGACCGGGACGATGGACATCGTGCGCCGCCAGCCGGTGATCGAGATCGATCACATCACCCACCGCAGCGAGCCGATCTTTCACGCCCTGCTGCCTGCGGGCTTGGAGCACAAGAACCTGATGGGCATGCCGCGCGAGCCAACCATGTTCGCCGCCGTCAACGAGGCGTGCAAGTGCACAGGCGTCTACATCACCCCCGGTGGTGCTTCCTGGCTGCACGCAGTGGTGCAGATCGAGAAGCAGCACGAGGAGGACGGGCGGCGGGCAATCTGGGCTGCCTTCAAGGGGCATACGTCGCTCAAGCACGTCGTCGTGGTGGATACAGATGTGAACATACACGACAGCACCGATGTGGAGTGGGCCATCGCCACCCGTTTCCAGGCCGACCGCGATCTGGTCGTCCTCACCGATCAGCCGAGCAGCAGCCTGGACCCTTCGGCCACGCACACGCCGGGGCAGAAGGCGCGCACGGCCAAGATGGGACTGGACGCAACGGCCCCGCTGGGCGAGGCGCGGCGGGGGTACGAAAGAGCGGAGTATGCATCGATCGACTTGGCGGATTACGGCCTGTAGATCGCGACAACACCAGGTTAACATCCCATTAATACTTGATTAACGCTTGCACGATGCTTCTTTTTGGTGTATCATAATACCAGCGCGATTTGCCGAATCGAACCGCACCGGGGCAGCCCTTCGGGGGTTGCCTGGCAGATACGGACCGCATTGCGATTGCCAGAGTCAAGGGCGGGTTGTTGATGGAATCAAGGCCAAGGCAGCACAAGGAGGTGTGCAATGGACATCATCAAAGTCGCGGCCACATCTCGCTCGACAGCGGTGGCAGGTGCTATCGCAGGCGTTATGCGAGAGAGGGGACACGTTGATGTACAAGCCATCGGTGCCGGAGCGGTCAATCAGGCGGTCAAGGCGATAACCATCGCCCGTGGTTACTTGGAACTGGATGGGATCGACATCATCTGCCTCCCATCGTTTGTCGAGGTGGAGATCGATAATCAGGAGAGGACGGCGGTGCGGTTGACCGTCGAAAAGCATCCGGCCAGCCTCAGCGAGGCACCAGCATCCGACGTGCCTGCAGTGGAAAGCGATCCTCACAAGTTCGACGCTTAGCGGTAGGTAGTGTATCAACATCACAGCCGAGTAGACCTGCATATCCACAGCGCAGCCTCCGACGGCGTGTTGAGCCCGTCGGAGGCTGTTCTTATGGCGCTGGCGCGTGGCCTGGCGGTCGTTGCACTCACCGACCACGACACAGTGAGCGGCGTAGCCGAGGCCCAGGCCACGGCTGCCGGGACTGACCTAGAGGTCATTGCCGGGGTGGAGGTAAGCTCGGAGGGCAATCAGGCCTCGCTCCACATCCTGGGATTCTACGTCGATCCGCACAGCCCCTTTCTCAACGATCGGTTGCAGGCTATGCGGGACTCACGCCTGGGACGCGCTCACCAAATGCTTGAACGGCTGCGCGAGATGGGGATAACGCTAGAGTGGGAGGAAGTGCAGGCGCTTGCAGGCGGCGAGAGCGTCGGGCGACCCCACGTGGCGCGGGCATTGCTCAGCCGGGGCCATGTGACGTCGGTTCAAGATGCCTTCGGACGTCTCCTTGGCCCAGGATGCCCGGCCTACATCCCCCGCCTGAGGCTGGCACCCGAGGAAACGATCCAGATGATCGTCGAGGCCAGGGGCGTGCCGGTGCTGGCACATCCTGCACACTCCGGTCCGGCTGTCGTGGCGCGCATCCCAGAGCTCGTGGGCTATGGCCTGCGCGGCCTGGAAGTGCACTATCCTTATCACTCGCCGGATGATGTCGAGATGCTACTGAGGCTTTGCCGAGAGCACGGGCTGCTCGCAACCGGCGGCTCCGACTTTCACGGGCCGGACAGCGAGGAGGGAGCACCGCTCGGCTCAGTTTACGTACCCATGGAATGCGCCAAGCGGCTGCGAGAGGCAACAGGTTTCTGAAACCTGCCGGGGCTCCTACGAGTGAGGTAGATCGAGCATCAACACCTCCAGCGCGAGGCGCGGATTGGCGTTGCGCTTGAGCCGGTCGATGGCACTGCGCAGGGCTTCCACCATCGCCGTGCTGCGCTCCACCCCGAAGCGGCGGGCGTGGTCGCGCAGGGTGCCCTCGCGATCCACGTTGGTCAGCGGCGTATCTGCCCCGGCGGCTAGCAGCACTGCATCCCGCCACCAGCCGAGCCACAGATCGAGCACTTCCTGCATCGCGGCGGGGTCGCGGGCCAGCCGCTCGGCATAGCGAAAGCGCTTGGTGGTGGAAGCAGCCAGTAGATCGCCCAGATTGTCCAAGCGCTGCACGCGGCGCTGCAATGCGGCTTCATCCTCCAACGTGTGCACCGCCCAACCCAGCCGCCCACCGGAAAGGTGCGCCAGCAACTCGGCCTGCCCAGGCTCCGCACCCCACCGCTCGACAAGGGCCTGCCGCACCAGCGCCACAGGCAGCGGGCGCAGGGGAACCTGCTGGCAGCGGGAGACGATCGTGGGCAACAATCGGTCGGCATCGGTTGCCAGCACGAACAGCACGACGTAAGAGGGAGGTTCCTCCAGCGTCTTGAGCAACGCATTGGCGGCCGAGGTGGTGGCTTCCTCGAAGCGGCGCAGAAGGGCCACGCGCCAGCGCCCTTCGAGTGGAGTGAGTGCAAGTTGGCGCTGGAGATCGCGCACCTGCTCGATCTTTAAGCTGTCGCCGGGCCGCTCCGACTCGACAATGTGCAGGTCGGGGTGGTTGCCGCTGGCAACCAGGCGGCAGCCGCGACAGTTGCCGCAAGGCTGATCCCCCTCCCCCTGACACAGCAGGGCGGCAGCCAGCGCCCGCGCCAGCGTCGTCTTGCCCACGCCCGGCGGCCCGGTGAAGAGGTAGGCGTGAGACACACTGGCGGCTTCGACCGCCCGCCGCAGCAGCTTGGCCGCCCACTCGTGTCCCACGACACCCCAAGTAGTATCCGTCTCCATCGGGTAAATTGTAACACAACGAGGCATCCTTGCAAAATGGTGGTGGAGATGGTATAATTTCGGGCACCTTGGGCGGTTAGCTCAGTTGGCCAGAGCGCCACGTTGACATCGTGGAGGCCACAAGTTCAAGTCTTGTACCGCCCACTCAGACAACTACCAATTCAAGAGTGTAAAAGCGTTGACCGGGACGAGTATCGGCCTGTGAGGGTCCTAGAGAGGGGGAGCCTTGGGTGGAAGCTTCCTCGACCGGACGGCCGAGAAAACCCCCCGGGAGTGGGTTCCTGAAATCGCGCGAGAGTATGGAGCCCCGCGATGGCCCGTTACAGCCAAAAGAGTGCGGCGATTGGCAAAGCCAATCGTCAGAACTTGGGTGGAACCACGTGGGAGACCCCTGCGCCCCAAGGCGCGGGGGTCTTTTTTGTTCTAGTCAGAGGGAGGTGGAAAAATGGCTGAGAAACACGACGACTATTTGCATCGGCTGCGCCACTCGGTGTCGCACGTCATGGCCCAGGCGGTGCTGGAGAAATTCCCCGAGGGGAAGGTCGCCATCGGCCCGCCCATCGAGAATGGCTTCTACTACGACTTTGACCTGCCCCGGTCGCTCACCCCGGAGGACCTGGAGGAGATCGAGGCCCGCATGCGCGAAATCGTCGCCGAAGGGCACGACTTTGTGTACAAGGAGGTCTCCGAAGAAGAGGCGCGCCAGATCTTTGCCGATCAGCCCTACAAGCTGGAGCTGATCGACGGCATCCTCGCCGCCGGCACAGATGAATATGGCGAGCCATTGGACGAAGAACCTAAGCTCTCGATCTATACCAGCGGATCGTTCACCGATCTGTGTCGTGGGCCCCACGTGGACAATACGAAAAATATCCAGCCCAATGCATTCAAGCTGCTCAACGTAGCCGGCGCTTACTGGCGCGGCGACGAGCGTCGTCCCATGCTCCAGCGCATCTACGGTACAGCCTGGAGGGACAGGAAGGAACTGAAGAAGCACCTCGAGTGGCTGGAAGAGATCGAGAAGCGCGATCACCGCCGACTGATCAAGCAACTCGACTTGGTCAGCTTCCACGAGGAGACGGGGGCAGGCTTGGCCCATTGGCATCCCAAGGGCGGGCGTATCCGTGTCATCATGGAGGATTACTGGCGCAAGCTGCACTTCGAAGGCGGGTACGACATCGTCTTCACGCCGCACATCGGTCGCTCCTACCTGTGGGAGACGTCCGGTCACCTGGAGTTCTACAAGGATGGCATGTATTCACCGATGGACGTCGACGGGCAAGACTATTACATCAAGCCGATGAACTGCCCGTTCCAGATCATGATCTATAACTCACAGAAACGCTCGTACCGCGAGCTGCCTCTGCGCTGGGCCGAACTGGGCACGGTCTATCGCTACGAGCGCAGCGGCACGCTACACGGCTTGATGCGGGTGCGTGGCTTCACGCAGGACGACGCCCACATCATCTGCACGCCCGAGCAGATCGAGGGCGAGATCCTGCGCGTGCTCGACTTTAGCGTGAACCTGCTGCAGGGCTTTGGCTTCGCAGAGTTCCGCTTCGATCTGAGCGTCCGCGACCCCAAGACACCGGAGAAGTACGCCGGCGACGATGCCATGTGGGTACAGGCCGAGGCATCGCTGGCCAAAGCCCTGGAGACGCGCAGTCTACCCTACGAACGCATGGAGGGCGAGGCGGTGTTCTACGGCCCCAAGATCGACATCCACATCAAGGATGCCCTCAACCGCACGTGGCAGTGCACGACGATCCAGTTCGACTTCAACCTGCCCGGAAAGTTCGACATGACCTATATCGGCGAGGACGGCAGGAAGCACCGACCATACATGGTACACCGGGCATTGATGGGCAGCATCGAGCGCTTCTTCGGCATCATGGTGGAGCACTACGGCGGCGCGTTCCCGGTGTGGCTGAGCCCCGTGCAAGTGAAGATCATCCCCATCGCCGACCGACACGTCAAATATGCGCGTGCGGTGGCCGAGCGACTGAAGGCCGCTGGCCTGCGGGTGGAGATAGACGAATCGAACGAGCGCATGCAGGCCAAGATCCGTGACGCGCAAATGGAAAAGATCCCCTACATGCTCATCGTCGGTGACCAGGAAATGGAGGCCGATCAGGTCAATCTGCGGATGCGCGACGGGCAGAAACCTGGGGCAATGCTGCTAGATGACTTTATCGCGCTGGCTCAGGGAGCCATAAAGGAAAAAAAACTTCTCTAGCTGCGGCCCGGCGATTTGACACCTTTTTGCAATTGTGTTATCATCACCTCATGTGTGCCTAGCCATTGTGACAATGGCTCTACGAACCAAACGGAGGTAGTCCGAAATTAAGAGAAAAAAGTATACTCCTGACAGCCAGATCAAGTATCACATCAATCATCAGATCAAGGCTTCAGAGGTCCGGCTCATTGGACAAGACGGCGACCACGTGGGCGTCACATCTCTGTCCAAAGCGCTGGCCTTGGCACAAGAGGACGAACTGGATTTGGTTGAAATCTCGCCAGCGGCAGACCCTCCTGTTGTGCGGGTGATGGATTACGGCAAGTTCCTGTACCAGCAACAGAAGCGTGAACGGGAGTCGCGGAAGGCGCAGAAACAGATCGAGGTCAAGGAGATACAGTTACGTCCGAAAACGACCGACCATCACAAGTCGTTCAAGGTTCGGAATGCCCGGCGCTGGCTGGAGGAAGGGAAGAAAGTCAAAGTACGCATTCGCTTCCGGGGCCGCGAGATCACCTACCCGGAGATCGCGATCGAGCAACTCCAAGAGATCGTGCAGGAACTGTCCGACGTGGCGGTAGTCGAGCACCAGCCAGATCGGGAAGGGCGCACGATGCTGATGATTCTGGCACCGGCGAAGAAATAGCCAGGAAGGTAGTGAAGGATAATGCCAAAGATCAAGACACACAAGTCAACATCCAAGCGCTTCCGCCGCACGAAGGGTGGCAAGGGCAAGCTGATGCGCACCAAGCAGGGCAAGTCCCACCTGCGCCGCAAGAAGAGCCAGCGCACCAAGCGCCTCTTCGATGAAATGATAGCAGTGGAATCAAAGGGCTTGAAGCGGCGCGTGGAACGCTTGGCACCATACTTGGGGGAGAAGTAGTACCGTGAGAGTCAAGGGAGGAACGAGAAGACGCTACCGCCACAAGAAAATGCTCCGCCAGACCAAGGGGTTCTGGGGGACTCGCCGTCGCCTCTTCCGCCGGGCCAACGAGGCCTGGATGAAGGCCCAGGCGTATGCCTATCGCGACCGTCGCAACCGGCGGCGCGACCTGCGGCGGCTATGGATCGTGCGCATCAACGCAGCCGCGCGGCAGAACGGTCTCTCATACAGCACCTTCATCCACGGGCTGAAGCAGGCCGGGGTGGAATTGGACCGCAAGGTGCTAGCCGACATCGCCGTGCAGGATGCGAGCACGTTTGCCCAACTGGCCGAGATGGCGAAGGGCGCGGCGTAAAGCTCGCCGATAGTGCGAAACGTAGAGCGAGGGCTATTCAGCAGCCCTCGCTTTTGCTATTGACTGAACCCTGGTTCACACCTCCGGCCAGGCCGCTTCGTACGCCGCGATGATGCGATCCAGCAAGCCATCCACCTCCACGTCCACGACTTGGCGCGCAGGGTCAGCCTCAAACCAGGCGATGATCTCCTCCGCTCCCCGGGAGAAGGGGATCGTCGCCGCAAAGTCCGGCACGAGCCGTTTGACCTTGCCGTTGTCAAAAATCACGCTGTGGGCTTTATCGCCCAGGAGACCCGCACCCCATTCGGGATCGAAGGCGGCGATGAGCTCCGACGGCACGTGGGCCAAGTTAGGCTCCACACCCACGGTGTGGGCGAGGATGGTGTAGATCTGATTCCACGTCAGTACCTCGTCGGAGGTGATGTGGAACGCATCGCCGATGGCGTGGTGGTTACCCAATAATCCCACAAACCCCTTGGCGAAATCCCGGTGGTGGGTGAGCACCCACAGGGACGTACCATCACCGTGTACGATCACCTTCTTCCCCTTACGCATCCGGTCGATGACAGTGTATCTTCCGTGCACCGGCAGCATCATCTTATCGTACGTATGGGATGGGCGCACGATGGTGATGGGGAACTTCTCCTCGCGGTAAGCCTGCACGAGCCGCTCCTCGCAAGCAATTTTGTCGCGCGAGTAGGCCCAGAAAGGGTTATCGAGCGGCGTGGACTCGGTGATGGGCAGGCTGGCGACGGGCTTTTGGTAGGCTGAGGCCGAGCTGATGAAAACGTACTGCCCAGTGCGGCCGCGGAAGAATCCGATATCCGCCTCGACCTGCTCGGGTGTGAAATTGATCCAGTTGACCACCGCGTCAAACGTCGCATCGCCCAGCGCGCTCGCCACCGACGCGCGGTCGCGGATGTCGCCGTGCAGGACGCACGCCTCTGCCGGGATGGGGCGCGTGGTCTCGCCCCGGTTGAACAGGGTCAGGTCGATACCGCGCTCGACGGCCAGTTGCGAGCAGGCCGAGCTGATGGTGCCCGTCCCGCCGATGAATAGGACCTTCATAATAACACCTCCTCCCTAGACTTCTCGAAGCCGCACGCTCAACCCCGAGTGGCGTTCACGCACCTTGGCGTTGTGCACGGCGATGGCGATGGCCCGTCGCGTCCCTACCAGCACGACCAGCCGCTTGGCCCGCGTGATCCCAGTGTAGAACAAATTGCGTTGTAGAAGCAAGAAATGCTGGGTCAGCATCGGCATCACCACTGCCGGGTACTCGCTGCCCTGGCTCTTGTGCACCGACACGGCGAACGCGTGCACCAATTCGTCGGCCTCGCCCCAGTCGTAGACAACCGGCCGCCCGTCGATGCTCACCGCCAGCGTCTGCTCAACCGGGTCGATGGCCTTTATGCGTCCGATATCGCCATTGAATGTCTCGCGCAAATAACTGTTGGTCGTTTGCATGACCTTGTCCCCCACCCTGAACAATCGCCCGCCCAACCGCCGCTCCGGCTTTTTCGGCGAGGCCGGGTTGAGCGCCTCTTGCAGACGCGTGTTGAGGTTACGAACGCCGCACGCGCCTCGGTACATCGGCGCCAGCACCTGCACGTCGTCCACGGGATCGAAGCCGAATTTCTCCGGGATGCGGTGCTGCACCACATCCACCAATAGGTCGGCGGCCTCCTCCGGGTCTTCCTTGGAGAAGAAGTAAAAGTCGTCAAACTCGTTGAGGATGGGGAACTCGCCACGGTTGATGCGGTGGGCGTTGACCACGATGCCGCTATCGGCGGCCTGGCGAAAGATGGTGGTCAGCCGCACGACGGCGGCGCGGTCGGAGGCGATCACGTCGCGCAGCACGTCGCCCGCGCCCACGCTGGGAAGCTGGTCGATGTCGCCGACGAAGAGCATGTGGGCCGCCGGATCGACCGCCTTGAGCAGGTGGTTGGTCAGCAGCAGGTCGAGCATCGAGGACTCGTCCACGATCAGGCAGTCCACGTCCAGCGGATTTTCCTCGTTGCGGCGGAAGCCATCCATCGGGGAGTATTCCAGCAGGCGGTGCACCGTCTTGGCCGGGCGGCCCGTGGCCTCCGAGAGGCGTTTGGCGGCGCGGCCGGTGGGGGCGCACAGGGCGTAGCGGCAATTCATTGCCTCCAGCGCTGCAATGACGGTGCGCACGCTCACCGTCTTGCCGGTGCCGGGGCCGCCGGTGAGGACGGTCACCTTGTGGGTAAGGGCAGCGCGCACGGCCTCGTGCTGCTGGGGAGAAAGCTCGACCGCAGAGTCACGGGTCACCTGGCGCAGCAGGTTGTCCCAATCCACGCTGCGGAAGGGAAGCAGCCGCGTGGCAGGGCTTTTGACCAGCGCTCGTAGCCGGTTGGTGACGCCGATCTCGCCATAGTAGAAGGGGGCCAAGTAGACCGCGCGCGTTTCACGCACGGACGCTCCCCCTCTATCCCCCCCGTGAAACGGGGAGGACGAAGGGGGGGGATAGACCAGCGTCTCGCGGTGGACGACCTCCTCGGCATCGAGCGCCTCGATGGCGTCGGCGACCAACTCAGGGGGGACCTCCAACAGCTCGGTGGCCTCCTTCGTCAAGTCGGGCTCGGGCGCGTAGACGTGGCCCTCGTCGGCCCGTTGACCCAGGGCGTAGGCCACGCCTGCCTGCACGCGGGAGGGCGCGTCGGGCGGCAAGCCGAGATCGCGCGCGATCTTGTCAGCGGTCTTGAAGCCCACGCCCCAGATGTCGCGGGCCAGACGGTAGGGGTCGCTCTGCACCACGCTCAGCGCGTCGTCGCCGTAGGTCTTGTAGATCTTGACCGCCAGGCCGGTGGTGACGCCGTGGCTGCTCAGGAACAGCATCACCTCGCGGATATGCTTCTGCTCCTCCCAGGCTTTGGCGATGGCAGCGGCACGCTTCTTCCCCACGCCCAGCGCCTCGCGCAGCCGGCGCGGCTCCTCGTCGAGCACGTGCAGCGTGTCGGCACCAAAGCGCTGGACGATGCGCGCGGCGGTGACCGGCCCCACCCCCTTGACCAGCCCCGAGCCCAGGTACTTTTTGATGCCTTCGACGGTGGCAGGGAGCACCTGCTGGCAGCGTTCGACTTTGAACTGCCGGCCGTACTGCTGGTGCGTCGTCCACTCGCCCTCCAGGCGCAGGCTCTCGCCGGGCTGTACCTCCGGGAGATTGCCGACGACGGTCACGAGGCCTCGGCCTGAGGCTTGGCCCGAAGGGTCACGTTGACCCGTGACGCTGAGGCGAACGACGGAGTAGCCGGTCTCCTCGCTGTAGAAGGTCACGCGCTCGACCGTGCCGCGGAGTTGTTCGGACATCGTGGGAATGATAGCAGAAACGACGCCCAATGACAAATGACCAACCGTGGCGCGAGAGGACGAGGACAAGTTCAGGCAAAGCAGGGAAAACCCGCCGAGTGAAAGAGAGTAAGGGGCACGGCGTGTGCAATACAGGCGGCGTGCCTGGGAGTAACCAGGGCGGGGTGGTTAGCTCCCAGGCACGGCCAAGAAAGGAAAGGAGGAGTTTGATATAGCTAGTGTGCGAAATCTTGATCGTTCGTACAACTAGCCATTTGACGTTTATAGTATACACTAAACGAGCATGGAGAACGTTTCATATCCGTTACAGGAACATTCCGGGACTGTAACGTTTGTCCGGCGGCTGGGCCCGCGCTCAGCGTTTCCTCGGAATGATGATCCACAGGAGCAGATAGGGCAGGACGCCCGGCGCGCCGCCTGGGATAATCAGGATCACAAAGAGCAGGCGGAACCAAAACGGGCTAATGCCGAAAAACGCTCCCAGACCCCCGCAGACACCTGCAACGATCCCGTTCTGTCTGCGCAGCCCGTGGTTTTCCATTGTCGCATGCATGCGCTATTTCCCCTTATCTTCCTTGACCAATGCCGAGAGAATGACGGTGACGACGCTGACGATGAGCGCCCCCAGGAAGGCCGACCAGAGACTGTCGACGTAGAATCCCACCTTGAACCAGTGGACGGCGATCTGCGACGACAGCCACAGGGTGACGCCGTTGACGATCAGGGTGAACAGGCCCAGAGTGAGGATGATGAGCGGGCAGGTCAAGAGCTTGAGCAGCGGGCGCACGATGGCGTTGACCAGCCCCAGGATGATCGCCATCACCGCGTAGACGATCCAGGCCGTGCCCTCGACGCGGATGCCCGGCACGAGCCAGGCGGCTGCGAAGAGTGCCAGGCTGGTGATGACCCAACGAATGAGCAGTTTCATTTTGCATTCACCTCCTCGTACAAGATATTGCATAGTGCGCTGGCGTGCAGGCGTGCAGGGGCCAGCTTCTCTGAATCCTAATACGCAGGTGGGGAGAGCAGGTTGCATCCCCCGTTTGCGCTCTCCGGCCCAAGGCTTATAATCTGGGCGAGGTGCGCGATGAGCCTATCCAGCGTCTTGGACGCCTTCCGACAAGACCCGGCCTTTATGCGCTGCGTGACGGCGTGGGAACGCATCCCGCCTCGGCCCGCGCGCACGGGCCCCTGGCCTACGGAGCTCGATCCGCGCCTGATCGCCGCCACCAAAGGCCGAGGGATCGAACAGCCCTACACCCACCAGGCCCAGGCGATGGCGGCAGCGCTGGCAGGGGAGCACGTCGTGCTGGCGACCTCGACTGCCTCCGGCAAGACGCTGGCCTACGATCTGCCTATCCTCAACACCCTGCTCAACGATCCGGCCGCCTGCGCCCTCTACCTCTTTCCAACCAAGGCGCTGGCGCACGATCAGATTGCCAACTGCAAGTTGCTGATTGCAGACCTCCAATCTCCGATCCTCATTTACCCCTATGACGGAGATACGCCCTCGTCGCACCGCTCCGCGATCCGTCGCGATGTCCGCCTACTTGTCACCAATCCCGACATGCTCCATACGGGTATCCTACCTCACCACACCCGCTGGGCGCGGCTCTTCTCCAACTTGCGCTACGTCGTCCTCGACGAGCTTCACACGTATCGCGGCATCTTTGGCGGGCACGTGGCGAACGTGCTGCGACGGCTGCGCCGAGTGTGCCGCTTCTATGGCTCCGATCCGCGCTTCGTCTGCGCCTCCGCCACCATCGCCAATCCGCGCGAGCTGGCCGAGCGACTGGTCGAAGGGCCCGTCACGTTGGTGGACGACGACGGTGCACCGCAGGGCGAGAAACACTTCATTCTATATAACCCCCCACTCGTCGATCCGCAACTCGGCATCCGGCGCAGCGCGACACTGGCTGCGAAGGACATCGCCGCCCGGTTGCTCCAGGCCGATGTGCAGACCATCGTCTTCGCCCGTGCGCGGATGACCACCGAGGTGCTATTGGGCTACGTGCGTGACGAGGTCGCTGCTTCCAGCCAAGACCCCCAGGCTGTGCAAGGATACCGAGGCGGCTACCTCCCTCACGAACGGCGCACTATCGAGCAGGGACTGCGCGAGGGAAAAGTGCGCGGCGTCGTCGCGACCAACGCGCTGGAACTGGGAGTGGACATCGGGGAATTGAGCGCCTGCGTGATGGCCGGCTATCCAGGCACTATCGCCAGCGCCTGGCAGCAGGCCGGGCGGGCCGGACGGCGGGCGGGAGTCTCGGCCGCCATGCTCGTCGCCAGCGCCTTGCCGCTCGACCAGTATCTGGTCACGCACCCGCGCTACTTTTTCGGGCAGGCGGTGGAGCAGGCCCTACTCGATCCAGACAACCTGGCGATCCTGGCCAACCACCTGGCCTGTGCGGCCTTCGAGCTACCATTCGAGCCCGGTGAGCCTTTCGGCAACATCGGCGATGTCGGAGCAATGCTGGACGCGCTGACCGAGGAGGAGGTGCTACACCGCGCGAACGGACGCTACACCTGGATCGGCGAGGGCTATCCGGCAGCGGGCCTCTCCCTGCGCACCGGCACGCCCGACAACGTCGTCATCCAGGATGTGAGCGAAGATCCACCGCGCGTGATCGGTCAGATGGATCGCCCCAGCGCACCTGTGCTGATCCACGAAGGGGCCGTCTACCTGCACGGCGGCGAGCCCTACGTGGTCGAGTCGCTGGACTGGGAGAGAGGTGTTGCCCTCGTGCGGGCTGCGGAGTTGGACTATTACACGCGGGCCTCAGCAACGACGGATGTGCAGGTCATCGAGGAATACGCCCTCCCTCAGTCCCCCTCGCAGGCGGGGGGGATGTCCCGCAGGGACAGGGGGGGCACTATGCGTGGCTATGGCGAAGTGGTAGTGACCACCCGCGCAACCGGCTATCGCAAGATCAAGCGCTACACCCACGAGACGTTAGCCTGGGCGCCCATCGATCTGCCGGAACAGGAATTGCGCACGACCGGGTATTGGGTGGCGCTATCCGAGGAACTCACGGAGCAATTGCAGGAAGCCGGCGTGCTGCCGACACTGATAGAGTATGGCCCAAACTGGCTTGCCCAGCGGGACGCTGCCCGCGCCCGCGACGGTCGCCGCTGCCGCCAGTGCGGCGCGCCCGAGCGGGAGGGCCGCCAGCACGACGTTCACCACATCACTCCCTTCCGCGCTTTCGGCTACGTCCCCGGCGGAAACGACCTGTACGAGCTGGCCAACCGACTGGAAAACCTCATCACCCTCTGTCCGGCCTGCCACCGCCGCGTCGAGCGGGCGCGGGGCGCACGGGGGGCGTTGAGCGGCCTGGCCTACCTGCTGCGGAACCTGGCCCCCCTGCACCTGATGTGCGATCCAGGCGACTTGGGTTCGGCGGTGGAAGCCTGCGCCCCGGAGACTGGCCTGCCCACCATCACCTTGTACGACCGTGCGCCGGGCGGGGCCGGTCTGAGCGTGCGGCTGTATGAGCTTCACGAGGAATTGCTGGCGGCGGCACTGGACGTGGCGCGCCGCTGCCCCTGCGCCGACGGCTGCCCCGGTTGCGTGGGGCCGGCAGGCGACGTTGAGCCGGGCACCAAGGCGCTCACCCAACAATTCTTGGAAGCTATCGCAGAAAACAAAACCCTGCGAGGGCAAGCCCTCGCAAGGTGAGGCAACTCAGATCTTTGTCTAGCGTCCGAAGCTGGATCGGGCACTCACCAGCCGGTAACGTACGGCTCCAGCCCCAGCCAGCGGATCGGCTCGTAGAAGAAATCGGGAAGCATGCCGAGCGCGTCGAGCGCGACCGCGGCGGCGCAGGAAAGGATGGCCAGCAACACCAGCAGCCCGCACCCAATGAAAAGCCAGGTAGGCTTGCCCTTCTTGCCACCTTCGACAGACGCCTCTCCCGGCAGTGGCGTGGGGTACACCGGGTAAGCGGGTGGGACCTGCTGGGCGGCTGGTGGTATCGAGGTAGCCGGTCGCGCGGCTGGCACTGCGGTCGGTGGCGGCGGCGGGCCGGCCGCCACTGCGGGAGGAACATCAAAACGTTCCTGAGAAGCATCGGCTGCAGCAGGCGGTGCCGTGGCGCCACCCGGCCGCCCGACGACCGTCTCGGCAACGTCGGCCGCTACACCCACTTCGTAGTAGGTCAGCGTGACGCCATCTCCCAGGCCGATCACGTCGCCGTTGGACAACACGTGAGAGCCTGTCAGCCGCACCCCGTTGGCGAAGGTGCCATTGGTGCTGCCCACATCCTCAATGATCAGTGCCTGCCCCTGACGCGTGATGCGCGCGTGCTGCCGCGAAACTTGCGGGTCGCTGATCACGATATCGTTGCTCGGATCTCGCCCCACAGTAATCCAGTCCCGGTCGAGCATGAAAGTCTGACCGGGCTGAGGACCTTGACTCATAACCAGCCACGAACCGTCAATCATCGCCTTCCTCCCACTCACGAGCTTCGCGCCCCATGTTCCGGCCTTTTCGCGTTTTGGATGCTCGCCCCGCTGAGTGATGATGAGTGATCTGTACCTTCCTCAGTGCCAAGTCACCCTTGCCTCCTTTGCACTCCGGCGTCTTTGCGGTAAAATCAGCGCTGCTTGCCATCAACACCCAAGAGGGGATCTGTTTGAACCCTAGTATAGTTACTTACGCCTGATTGTCAAACGCACCGCTTGTGGTAAACTTATTGGGATGAGACCTAAAGATAGGGGTATGTGCATCGTAGACGCCCACGAGGATATCGCTTATGGCGCACTGGCCCTAGGCCGTGATGTGCGCCGCAGCGCGCTTGAGACTCGTCGCCTAGAACAGAGTACCGATATGCCTTTGCGGGAAGGTCTCTGCACGTTGGGCCTGCCCGAGTGGCTGGAGGGCCACATAGCCATCATCTGCGGCACCATCTTTGTCGAACCATCTCGTCCAGGCCACTCCACCCCATGCACGTACACCACCGCCGACGAAGCCCATCGCCTGGCCCAGACGCAACTCGACTATTATCACCGCCTGGCCGACGAATGCGAGCAGATCGCGCTGATTGGAGGGCGCGCCGAACTCGACGCTGCGCTGGAAAGCTGGAAGGGTGAAAACCCTCAGGTAGGCATCGTCCCGCTGATGGAGGGCGCCGACCCCATCCGCGAACCCACCGAGGTCGAGATGTGGTTCGAGCGGGGTGTGCGACTGGTAGGCCTCTCCTGGACGACAGGTTCACGCTACGCTGGTGGAGATAGCGCCCCCGGCCCGCTCACCGACGCCGGGCGCGCGCTCTTGGAGGCGATGGCCGACCTGGAACTGATTCTAGATGTCAGCCACTTGGCCGAGAGGGCCTTCTTCGAGGCGATGGATTGTTTTGAGGGACGCGTTATCGCCAGTCACGCCAACCCGCGCGCCCGGGTCCCCGGCCCGCGCCAGCTCTCCGACGAGATGATCCGCCGCCTGGCCGAACGAGACGGCGTCATCGGGATCGTGCTGTACAATGCCTTCCTGCGGCCCGGCTGGTCGAAGGACGATCCCAGGGAGGCAGTCACCATCGCCGACGTGGCCGCGGCCATCGATCACGTCTGCCAGGTGGTGGGTGACGCGGCCCACGTGGGGCTGGGCTCCGATTTCGATGGTGGCTTCGGGGCCGAGAGTATCCCGGCAGGAATGGACACCATCGCCGATCTGGGCCGCATCGCCCCTGCCCTGGGAGAGCTGGGGTGCGGCGATGAGGACATCGCTGCCATCATGGGCGGCAACTGGCTGCGGCTGCTGCAGGAAGCGCTGCCATAGTCAGAGTAGACTCGCTTCGCGCAGCACTGTACCTGAACGGGCCATGGACACTCGACCGGTTTCTTGGTATACTTGTGCCACTTGGTAGGTTTCCTATCACTCGTGCTTTGCTGTCACCCTTCGAGCTAGTCTTGGTCTTCGGCGATGCATTTTGATGTCCTGACCCTTTTTCCCGACATATTTCGCGGCCCGCTGGACGAAAGCATTCTCAAGCGAGCCCAGGAAAAAGGGCTGCTTTCCATAGCTCTACACAACATCCGCGACTATGCTATAGACAAACACCACATCACCGACGACGCTCCTTACGGCGGGGGCGGGGGGATGGTGATGAAGCCGGAGCCGCTCTTTGCGGCCGTCGAAACGATCACAGCGGAGGAGCCGGATGCGCCGGTCATTCTCCTGACCCCACAGGGACGGCTCTTCACCCAGGCCGTGGCCGCCGAACTCGCTCGCCATTCACACATCGTGCTCATCTGCGGGCGGTACGAGGGCGTGGACGAACGAGTGCGTCAGCACCTGGTGACGGACGAGATTTCTATCGGCGATTACGTGCTCACCGGCGGCGAGTTGGCCGCGATGGTCGTCATCGACGCCGTGGCCCGGCTGCTGCCGGGTGTTTTGGGCGATCCCGGTGCTACGCTCGAGGATTCTCATGCGCAAGGGTTGTTGGAGGGGCCACATTACACCCGCCCGGCCGTCTTTCGGGGATGGGAGGTGCCGGAGATACTGTGCTCCGGCAATCACGCTGCCGTCGCCCGCTGGCGACGCGAGCAGGCCCTGCGCCGCACGCTTGAGCGCCGCCCAGACCTGTTGGCCCGTGCAGAGTTGACCTCCGAGGATCGGGAGTCTCTAGAGCGGCTGGCAGCCGAATCTCCCGGCGACGACAAGTGATGCGGAAAAGCCGCCAACGGAGCCGTTACAGGGAATTTGCACGGTTTGCATTTCTAAAAAGGAAGTGTTATACTTTCGGCGTGATTCTAACGCACAAAACGAGTATCCCGCTCCAGCGTTGTCCTCTCCCAAACAGTGCTGCACTTTATTGGGCGCCAGTCTCTGAGCATCCTGCCGGATGCGAGAACTTTGCTATCCGCCATACCCCACTCACTCCGAGTCATGGCCGGACTGGGCCCGCGATCTCGCTCAATCGGCCACGCGATCTGGCAAAGCCCGATGGCGGCCCGAATACAGTTGATTTGAAGAGGATGCCGACTTTCAAGCATGGTTCTTAGGTTAGAAAGGGGGTGGTGCGGTTATTGAAAAGAGTTGGACTGTAGTCAGACACGGTGTACTAAAGAACGACACATTGCACGTGCAAATACATATGGAGGAGGAAAATGTCTAGTAAAAGGAAGTTGTTGGCTCTATTCGGACTGATGACCCTGGTGACGCTGGTGGTATCTGGGTGCCAGTGCGGGAAAAAGGCCGAGCCCAAGACCTTGGTCATCTGTCAGGGGCAGGAGCCGGACACGTTGTACATCCACGGCGGCTCCATGCTGGCCGCGCTTCACGTTCAGGTGGCGCTATATGACGCAGCCGCTACACCGAGTGCTGTGGATGACACATCTTTCGGCTACCACGAGACCATCACGGAAAAACTGCCCTCGCTGGAGGATGGCGATGCGGTCATCGACACTACGACGGCCACGGCCGGCGACAAGGTGATCGATGACACGGGCGAACCGGTTGAGCTGGCCGAGGGCGTCATGATCCGGCCTGCAGGCTGCCGCTCCACCGACTGCGCCGTCGAGTACACCGGCGGCGAGGTCGAGATGGATCAGATGGTCGTCACCTTCAAGTTGGTCGAAGGCATGACCTGGGCTGATGGGACGAAGGTGAAGGCGAGCGATTCAGTCTATTCCTTCAACCTGTACATGGACCCCGACACGCCCAGCCCCACCCGCTATGCCGGTGAGCGGACAGCCAGCTACGAGGCAACGGATGATCGGACCATCGTCTGGACCGGCCTGCCGGGCTTGCTCGACTCGACCTATTTCACCAACATCTGGATCCCGCTACCCGAGCACGTGCTGGGCAAGATGTCCGCGGCCGAGATCGTCGAATCGGAGGAGGCCTCGCGGCTACCGATGGGGTACGGCCCCTTCACTATGAAAGAGTGGATAGCAGGAGATCACATCACTATCGTCAAGAACGAGCACTACTTCCGCGCCGACGAGGGACTGCCCAAGGTGGACGAGATCGTCTACCGCATCATCGGCGAGGATCCCAACGTAGCCGTCGCGGCCCTGCTGGCCGGCGAGTGCGACATCATCACCCAGGATACCAGCATCGACCAACTGCTCGAACTGCTGATCGAGAAGGATGAGGCCGGCGAGTTGAAGGCCGCCATCGTCACCGGTACGGTTTGGGAGCACGTGGACTTTGGCATCAACCCAGTGGACGAGTACGCCGCCACCCGGCCCGACTTTTTCGAGGACGCGCGCATGCGTCAGGCCGTCGCCATGTGCATCGACCGCCAGATCATGGTGGACGAGCTGTTCTACGGCCGCTCCGAGGTGATCCACACCTATCTGCCCTCGAACCACCCGTTCTTCAACGACAGCGTGAAGGAGTGGAACTATGACCCCGCGGCTGCACAGGCGCTGTTGGACGACATGGGCTGGACGGACGAGGACGGAGATGGCGTCCGCGAGTGCAACGGCTGTGGCGTGGAAGGCGCTGAAGAGGGCACCCCGCTGGCCTTCAAGTGGGGCAGCACCGACGCGACCCTACGCAAGAACGTCATGCAGATCGGGCAGGCCAATCTGAAGGAATGTGGCTTTGACGTGACGCTGGAGAACCTGACCGCCGACGAGTGGTTCGCCGATGGCCCCGAGGGGCCGCTCTTTGGCCGCCACTTTGACCTGGGCGAGTTCGCCTGGCTGACCGGCGTGGAGCCGCCCTGCAACCTTTACATCACCTCCGAAGTCCCCTCCGATGATAACGGCTGGGCCGGGCAGAACGATCCCGGCTTCACCGATGCGGAGTACGATCAGGTGTGCAACGCCGCGCTCCAGTCGCTACCGGGCACGCCCGAGTACACGCAGAACCATCTGAAGGCTCAGGAGCTCTTCGCCAACAACCTGCCGGTGGTCCCGCTCTACCTGCGACTCAAGGTCGCGGCCACCAGGCCGGAGGTTAGCGGCTTCATCATGGATCCGACCTGCAACACCGAGATGTTCAACATCGAGAACTTTGACCTCGTCGAAACACAGGAGTAGCAGGTGAGTCTCTAGCTGTAAGGGTGGTGGCAGTGCCTCGAACAGACACTGCCACCACCAACTGTTGCTAGATACAACCCGCATCTGTTGGCTGCGCGGTTTGCAGGAACGCTGAAGCGCCCTGACAGGGATGCGAGGGCGTTTCAGCGTATCGGTAAACGAGAGGACGAAGGTGTAAAGAATGACGGGGTATTTGATTCGACGGTTCCTTCAAATGATGTTGGTGGTGTTGCTCGCCACCATGGCGATCTATGCACTGCTGAACGTTGCGCCCGGCGGCCCGCTTTCCGGGCTTCGCGCAGCCAGCGCCGACCGGCGGCAGCGCATCAGCGAGGCCGACATCGCGCGGCTGGAGGCCTATCTAGGGATCGATAAGCCGCTGGTGCTACGGTACATCGTCTGGCTCATCGGCGACGACTGGCTGGGCGCGGACTGGATGTCGCTCTCGTGGGCGGGGTATCG
>DAOUDX010000022.1:0-21748 GCA_034430835.1 Anaerolineae bacterium | reverse complement strand
ATCCTCCTTGCCGGAGACTTGTTGCCTCATGACAAGGGTACCGGATCGGCGAATTTGGTCAACGAGGGTGATACGACTTTTCGAGACTCTTGTTAGAGTGCAACTGGTATGACTTTACGGGACTCGACACTTGCAAGGCTTTTTCACGAACACTTGCTGAACGAGCGAATCTTGCCCAAAGAACACCAAAGACTGCTCAAGAGGGCTCTTGTCTTTCTTGACGTTCCCGATTATGACTTGAGTGATTTCAAACAACTTGTTCGAGAGTTCCTGCCTGATGTAACGAGATTGAGGAAATCAAAACGCAGTAGAGTGTTTGGCTTTATCCGCCTTGCCCTGGCAATGATCAGAGCAGAATGCCAAGACCTGAACAATCTATCGCCTGCCCTTGTTGCTCATGAGTACGCGCTTCTGTTAATCTGGGGATGGATGAGACGGAACGACTTCTTTCAGAGTCCGGTCGTGGAAGAGTTCGTGCATACGTATTCTCAGTATCTCCAATTGCTGCTTGAATGGGCTGAGAAGGTCGCGCCGGCCCTGTGTGTTCCGGCAGGCCTGACGTTCGGTGGCACGTATGAACTCGTCGAGTATCCTATGAGGACTTTCGAGGTTATTGGCAACCTCGGACTCCTGGCAACGGCTTTGATTTACCTACCCGATTCCGAGTTTAAAGATCAGCATCTCCAACGGGCAATCGAACTGCTTGTCAACACTATCCGAACTAATCCGGCCAGGCATAAGCCTCTTTTGGATAACCATTCGATGGACATTTTCCTTGGCATGTGGCCTTTGATACTGACTGGTCACACCGACTTTGCCAGATGGTGGTTGCGGGATATTCTTGAGCATTTGGTGATACGGAAGCAGCTCTATAAGAGACTCCCTGAACTGTCCAACAGGGTTGAGGCAGTCATCGAGTACGAAGCCACGGGCGAACGGCCTGTCGGGTATGTTGATTCGTCCTCTACACTCATCTACATATTGTTCGAGTTCTGCCTGTTGTTAGGTGCTGAGGAGCTGTACCTGAATTACCGAGGGGTTTTCGAGGGGGTCAGCCTCCAGGTTTGGTACCCCCCGGAGAACGTCGAAGAAATCATCTACTCACGCGAAGTGATCGAGGGCGACATGGAGGTGCTCCACGGGTTGCCTGCTAGCTTCGAGGAGTTCCGGCTTGACGTTCAAGCACGCCATCAATTCGACAGGATGGATTACTCTCCAATTGTAGGGAGGCTGCCCGCGATTCTGCTGCTCGCAAACAAGCATTTCAGAACCCCTGTTTTTCCTTTCTGGTGGAGAACTCTTTTATTTGCTCAGACAAACGAGGCAGATTAGCAACTAGGTCAATAGGGCTGTGTCTCATTCAGTGTGGTGCAGTGGCCGGGTAGATTGGGTCAAGGCTTTAGGCGAGCTCCAACGCCTGCACCAAATCCCCGCAACTGAAAAAGGCCCCGGCAAGCGCCGGGGCCTGTGTGCCTGCTGGGGATACGTACCAGCATCTCTCACTCGACCTTGTAACGGCTACACGTCCAGACGCTGTTTACTCCGCCACCCGCCTGTAAAAGATCGGCGGCCGCTGGACGGGCATGTCGCTGAAGATGTGCGCGGCCAGCACGCGGTCGCGGGCTGCTGCCAGCTTCTCTTCGTCGTTGGCGTGGATGGTGAACAGCGGCGTGTCCTTCTGTACCAGATCGCCCACCTTGTAGTGCACCACCACGCCGACGCTGTGATCGATCGGGTCGCCCTTCTTCTCTCGCCCGCCGCCCAGCTCCACCACCGCCGTGCCGACCTCGACGGCGTTGAGCTCGGCCAGGTAGCCGCTGCGTGGCGCGGGCACCGGCTCGATCAGGCCGGCCTTGGGCAGCCGCTCGGGTTCTTCGACGGTCTGCACGTCACCGCCCTGTGCTTCGACGAGTTCTCTGAATTTCTGCCAGGCAGCCCCAGAGTTCAGCGTCTCCAGGGCCAGCGTGAGCGCGGAACTGGTGTCCGGGGTCTTGCCGCTCAGCACCAGCATCTCCGCCGCCACGACCAGGCAGTGCTCGCGCAGGTCGGCGGGCCCGCCCTCGTGCAGCAGGCTGATCGCCTCTTCTACCTCCAGGGCGTTGCCCACCGCCCAGCCCAGGGGTTGGTTCATGTCGGAGATGAGGGCCACGACCCGCTGCCCGGCTTGGCTTCCCAGGCGCACCATGGCCTCAGCCAGGGCCTCTGCTTCTTCTTGCGTCTTCATAAAGGCGCCGTAGCCTGTCTTGACGTCCAGCACGATGGCGTCGGCGCCGGCGGCGATCTTTTTGCTCATGATCGAGCTGACGATGAGGGGGATAGAACTGACGGTACCCGTCACGTCGCGCAGGGCGTATAGCTTGCGGTCGGCCGGGGCCAAGTCGGCGCTCTGCCCGGTGAGCACGACGCCGATCTTTTCGATCTGCGCTCTGAACTCGGCGTCGGTCAGGTCGGTGCGGTAGCCGGGGATCGATTCGAGCTTATCCGCCGTCCCGCCGGTGAAGCCCAGCCCTCGCCCGGTCATCTTGGCGACCGGCATGCCGCAGGCGGCGACCAGCGGCGCGACGATCAGACTGACCTTGTCCCCCACGCCGCCGGTGGAGTGCTTGTCCACTGTAACAGGGGCGATGTCGTCCAGGTCGAGCGTGTCGCCGGAGTGGGCCATCGCCAGCGTCAGGTCGAGTGTCTCCTGGTCGCTCATGCCGCGCACGTACACGGCCATCAGCCAGGCGGCAGCCTGGTAATCGGGGATTTCGCCCTGGGTGTACCCCTGGACGAAGAACTCGATTTCCTCGCGCGAAAGCTCCCCTCCGTCGCGCTTCTTGGCGATAACGTCTACCGCGTGCATAGGTCACCTCGCTATTGGAAAGACTGGGGACGATCGACAAAAGGTTCTCGTCGTTCGTCAAGCTGCCGACGGCTTCATTATATACGAAATTGGGCTATCTGAGAAATTGCTCCGGGCCTCACTTGGGGCTATAATGGGCGAAAGGAGTAGCGCGATGAAAAAAGTTGACGTGATTCTGACCGGCGGCAGCGTGGCTACGATGAACGGCGATTTCGACCTATTCACCCCTGGCGCAGTGGTCGTGCGCGATGGGCTTATCGAGGCCGTTGGGCCTGCCGACGAGATCGCGGGCGCGTATGGAGCAGACGAGGTGGTGGATTGCAGCGGCTGCGCCGTCATCCCGGGCTTGGTCAACGCACATACCCATGCGCCGATGACGCTCCTCAGGGGGCTGGCGGATGACCTGCGGTTGGACGTTTGGCTGGTGGGATACATGATGCCGGTGGAACGAGAGTTCGTCGGCTCGCGCTTCTGCTGGCTGGGGACGCAACTGGCCTGCGCCGAGATGATCCGATCCGGCACCACCTGCTTCGCCGACATGTACTACTACGAGGAGGCGGTCGCCGATGCCACGGCTCAGGCGGGGCTGCGGGCTGTGTGCGCCGAGACGGTGCTGCGGTTCCCCTCGCCCGATGCGCTGAGTCACGACGAGAGCCTGGGGGATAACCGCGACTTTATCCGGCGCTGGCAGGGCCATCCGCTGATCATGCCGGCGGTGGGTCCGCACGCGCCCTATACGACAACGACCGACCTGCTGCGGGAGGCGGCCCAGATGGCGCAAGAGTTCGATGTGCCACTCCACATCCACGTCGCCGAGACACGGCAGGAGGTGGAGGATCACCAGGCGGAGCACGGGACGCGGGTGGTTCCCTGGCTGGCGGAGCAGGGCGTGCTCGACGCCAAAGTCATCGCCGCACACTGCGTCCACATCGACGAGGATGAGATGCAAATCCTGCTGCAGCACGGCGTCGGCGTGGCGCACAACCCCACCAGCAACCTCAAGCTGGCCAGCGGCGTCGCGCCTGTGACGCGCATGCTGGAGTTGGGGCTGAACGTGGGCATCGGCACCGATGGCCCGGCCAGCAACAACGATCTGGATATGTGGGAAGAGATGCGGCTGGCGGCGCTGCTGGCCAAGGGGGTGACCTTCGATCCGACGGCGTTGCCGGCGCGGCAGGCGCTGGCGCTGGCGACCATCGGTGGCGCGCGGGCGCTGCATATGGGCGATCTGATCGGCTCGCTGGAACCGGGCAAGCGGGCCGACCTCGCCGTGGTGGAGCTGGGTGGCGTGCACAACGCGCCCGAGTTCGCCCGCGATCCGGAGGCGCTGTACGCGCGGCTGGTCTATGCTGCCAAGGGGAGCGACGTGCGAGACGTGATGTGCCAGGGCCGCTGGCTGATGCGCGAGCGACGGTTGCTGACGCTGGACGAGCAGGCGCTGATCGCCGAGGCCACTCAGACCGCGCGCAAGATCGACGCGTTTCTCATCCAGCGGGAGGAGAGCGTGCTCAGCAAGCTGCTGGTCATCGCCCAGGTGGCCCAGCAAAAGGTA
Organism: Anaerolineae bacterium; assembly: GCA_034430835.1. Lineage (GTDB taxonomy): Bacteria > Chloroflexota > Anaerolineae > B4-G1 > B4-G1 > JAFGED01. The sequence goes on along the minus strand of DAOUDX010000022.1, from coordinate 17,351 downwards.
TTCGAGGTGCAGGTGAAGGTGTTGTTGAGCGAGCCGCCGCCCGAGGATTTTCTCGACAAGCCCGAATTCGTGATCCTCAAGCCGTCGCTGCGCCGTCAGTACGATATATACTTTCTGTTCGACGACCCCTACCGCAGCCGGCTGCGCTACCGGGAGGACGAGGTGTTGGACGAGGGCGGCGAGGTGCGGGACGTGTTCTATCGGCTGACGCTGACCAGCGAGAAGAAGGATGAGGAGTACGACAAGTCGGTGTTGCTCTCGCGCTCCCGTTTCGATGCGCCGGCGACGCGCAGTCTGCGATTCTATCGTGAGTATTTCAAGCCAGCGGACGAGGTGATGGTGCACAAGGAGCGGCGGCGCTGCCACCTGCGCTACGGCGGGACCGATTTTTCCATCAACCTGGATCGACTGCTGCAGCCGGATCTCGAGGGGGTGTTCCTGGAGATCAAGAGCCGCACCTGGTCGGGGCAGGATGCGGAGCGCAAGGCCGAACTGATCGGCGAGTTGCTGGAACTGTTTGGCGTGCAGGAGCAGGAGCTGGTGAAGCAGGAGTACCTGGATCTGGCGCTGGAGGCAACCCGACTGGAAGGAGACTAGGCTGCACCTTCGCCAGAGTCATCCGTCCCTTCCATCGAGCTGCATCGGGGGCTTTGATCTCCAACAGCGACGCGACCATGCGACCGGTTTCTACCGCTCGTACGCCCCGATGTCAGGCACGGCCTTGCGGAGGCGGCCCTCGGCGTCGTCGGCAGGGACACCTTCACTGCTACCGGCGTCCACGGCGGGGCTGCCAGCCTGCAGGTGCAGGTTTACCTCCGACCAGCCGGACACGAAGAGCGGGTCGGTTGTCAGATCGTTCTGGCCCTGGCTGGTGAGGCTTGCCCACGTGCCGTCGGCGATCTCGGCGCGGGCAAAATCGGCATCACGCCCGCTCACAAACTCGGCCGTGATCTCGCCATCGGTCCGGCTGTAGTAGAGATTGTGCGCCTCGCGCACCAGGGTCACCCCTGGCCCCAGGTAGATACCCACAGGACCGCCCTCTGTAGGGTCGGCGTTGAAGGCAAAGATGTTGTTCACCAGCGTCAGCATCACCGGCGGCGCGTCCATTTCCTCTGGGTAGCCGGCCACAAAGGCCCAGTTGCGCTCGCTGTAGGCCGGATCCCACATGTTGTAGGCGATGGTGTTATTGACCACCTCCACCGTACTGGGAAAGGTGCCCACCCACACGGCGCTGTTCCCCTGGCCCCAGACGACGTTATTCTCCATCCGCCCGCCGGCCCACAGCTTGATGCCGTTCAGGTGGTTGCGCACCACGCGGTTGCGCCGCACGACGACGCCGGTGGCGTTCCCGGCCCGGTCGCGGGAGTTGAGGTCGATCCCGTCGCCGCCGTTGTCGTGGATGGTGCAGTCCTCGACCAGAACGGGGTAGCCGCGGGCGAACTCCAGGCCGTCGGAGCCGTAGAAAGCCTCTCCTCCCAGCCCGGTGTTATAGATCTCCACCCGGCGAACGACCATGTGATTGCAAGGGCCGGGGGTGCAGTCCACTGCCGAGTATTGGCTGCCGTGGATGATGCTATCTTCCAGCGTGATGTGCTCGACCGGCCCCTCTTCTGGCGGGCCTTCCGTCTCGCCGTACGTAAAGTGGACGCTGGCCTCGCCCCCGCCGATATCGAGGTGATCGAGGTGAACGTACCGGTTCTCGCCGGAGAGCTCCAGCCCCCAGATGGTGAAATCGCGCAGGACAAAGCCGCTGATGCGCAGGTAAGACGTGCCTGGATCCAGGATCAGCAGCCCTCCCGCGCTGCCCCCGCCATCGAGGATGGGGGCCTCGCCGGGATAAGCGATAAAGGTGGTGGAGGCGTCGGCGGTGCCGGAGCGAGATAGATGAGCCTCGTCCATGGCATACGAGCCACCCCGGAAGCAGACGACGTCGCCTGGCTGCGCAGTGTCGGCGGCGTGCTGGAAGGTAGCCCAGGGCTGCGTCTCGGTGCCGGGGTCGTCGTCGCTGCCGCTGGGGGCCACATAATGGGTGCAGGTGACGTCAAGAACGGGCGCCAGGGTCGTGCGTGGCGGCTCCATCGTGGCGGAAGGCCGGGGCACCGCCGTCGGAGCCTCAGTCGTCGCCAGTGGGACCAGCGCGCAGCCAAACAGAGTGACAGCCAGCAGTATGGATAGTGAGTATACTTTCATCTCGGCCCTCTCAGAAAAAGCTCCGCTCAGCGCTCAACTGCTTCCAGGAGCGCCCGCCCTATCTCTACCGCCTGCCCGGGATCGTCGGGGTGTTCCAGGAGGACCGACACAGCATAGCGGGACGTGTCTGTCGAAGCTACGCCCAGGAACCAGGCGTGGGGTGGGCGGTTCTCTCCGGCTATGGCAAGACCCAGATGTCCCGCGATGCCGTCTCCACGTCGCGGCCAGAGCGACAGCAGCTCGTCGGCTTGACTCCGCGAGAGCGCGGCGCGCGGTGCGCCGCTGGCAGGGTGTTCTTGCCAGAATCCCGCCGTGTCCTCGACCTGAAGCACGAGGCGTGGCGCGGGCATCGTCCCGTCGTTGGCGAGTGTCCCTGCTACCAGCGCCATCTGCAGCGGCGATACGGTCAGCGCCCCTTGGCCGATGGCCTCGAGCTTGAGAGCCGCCGTGGTCGTGAGCGTGGCCGGGGTCCAGTCCGCGGCCTCGGTCGGAACCTCCAGTGGGGGTGGGGTGATGGTGAGCCCCCAGCGGTCGATGGCCTCGGCCAGGCCATCTGCTCCCAACTGCCTGCCCAGGAGCGTAAAGGGAGCGGCGCAGGCGTCGGCGTAGGCGTCGGCCAGGCTCTTGGGGCTGGCGGGCGGTGCGCTACACGCCAGCGATGATCCATTCACCGGGATGGGGACCGTTGCATCGGGGATGGGCACGCTGAGATCGGCCACCCCGGTCTCCAGCGCCTGGGCGAGGATGATGGTCTGGAGGGCGGTTCCCGGCTGGTAGAGGCCCTGCGTGGCACGATTGACCAGCGGGGCGGCGGGATCCTCGCGCAGCGCGTCCCATGTCGCGTCGAGCTGCGCCGGGTCAAAGGTAGGGCTGGAGGCCATCGCCAGGATGTCCCCCGTCCTGGCGTCGAGCAGTACGATGGCCCCAGCCTGGCCTTGCAGCGCCTCCTGGGCCTGAACTTGCAGCCTAACATCAAGCGTCAACTGCACGTCGCGCCCTTGGGGTGGGCGGTGGAGCAGGTCATCCCACGCTGCTTGCCAGGGAGTGCGCCCAGCCTCCCCTCGCAGCTCCCCATCGAAGGTCGTCTCGATGCCGCCCGTGCCGTAGCGCAGCGAAGCGTAGCCGAGAGCGGGCGCTGCTTCCGGTACCGGGTAGCGGCGTGTGACGACGCCGTCCGGGGCGATCTCCACGTCGGCCAGGGTGACCCCTTCCCGATCCAGGATGCGTCCGCGCACGATGCGTTGCTCGTAGAGCACGCGGCGCGGGTTGTCTTCGCGCGCACGCAGGCTTTCAGCCCTGGCGATGCACCAGTAGCCGCAGGTGGCGGCGAGGAGGACGAGGGCAAGGGTAAGGGTGGCGGTCAGGCGGAGGAGAGTAGTCGGCTGGCTGGCCGGTTGGTTCGTTGGCTGGTCGGAGATGCGGAGGATGAGGGCGAGGGCGAGAAAGCTGATCAGGATCGAGCTGCCGCCGTAGGAGACGAAGGGCAGGGTCACGCCAGCGATGGGGGCCAGCTTGGCGTTGCCGGCCATGATGACCCATGCCTGGATCACCAGTCCGGCGGTCAGGCCTGCCGAGAGGAAGCGCTCGAAGGGGCGCAGGGCGCGGGCCGCGACGCGGAACCCGCGCGCCATCAGCACGCCGTACAGCGCGATCAGGATGAGCAGCCCGGCCAGGCCGAACTCTTCCCCGATGGCCGCGAAGACAAAGTCGGTGTGCACGGCGGGAATGTAGGTCGGGCTGCCGAGCCCTAGCCCTCGCCCAAAGACCCCCCCAGCCCCAAAGGCCAGCAGGCTCTGCACGATCTGGAAGGCGCGGTCGGCTGCCTCCGGCCAGGGGTTGAGCCAGCTATCGATCCGCAACGCGACCTTGTCGGAGAGAAAGTGGCCTGTTGCGCCCACCCCGACGAAGAGCACCAATCCGGCGACGGTGTATCCCCACTGGCCGGTCGCCAGGTAGAGCATCGCCAGGAAGGTGAAGAAAAACAGCATCGCCGCGCCTAGGTCTTGCTGCCAGCCCAGCAGGACGACGGCCAGGCCGAACACGGCCAGGAGCGGCCCGACGTAGGCCAACGGTGGCAGCCGCCAGCGCCCGATGCGGTGCCCTTCCTGGATGAGCAGTTCCTTACGTTCGGCGAGGTAGGAGGCCAGGTAGGCGATCATCAGCAGCTTGAGTAGCTCGACCGGTTGGAAGTAGATGCCAAAAGCTCCCAGCCACAGCCGCAGGCCGTAGCCGGAGGGGTTGACGCCAAAGACGAGGGTGGCGGCCAGGAGCGCCAGCCCGCCAAGGAGCCAGGTGTAGCGGAAGCGCCGCAGCCAGCGCAGGTCGTGGCTCAGGCGGACGATGGCGATCAGCGCGCCGGTGGAGATCAGCAACCAGATGGATTGCCGCAGGAGAAAGTTGACGGCCAGCCGCCCGATGAGCAGGAACCCCCAACCGGTCAAGAGCGCGGCCACCGGCAGGAGGAACGGGTCGCGGTCCGGGAGGTGGTGGGAGAGGAACAGGTGGGCGGTGGCGAAGGAAGCGCCCCAGGCGATGGAGGCGAACAGCAGGAGGGGGAGGTGAGATTGGAGATTGGAGACCGTGTCGGAGAGTATGAGGGTGAGCACGCCGAAGAGGAGAAAGGCGGCGGCGATGATGAGCAGCGCGCGCTCGCGCGTGATAGTTGGGTTGGTGTCTCGTATGGTCAATGTGTTTCATGTCCTCCTGTTGCGGTAGCCAGTCTGGGTCAGAGCTGCTAGACGCTATATTGCAGTTCGACTGGTTCGCCATTGTATACAACATCGATGAAGAGATAACCCAGCTCTCCCCATCTTGCCTCGATATGTTCACGTTTGTAGACCACATCAAGTTGCATCTCCACAGTGAATACTTGCCTTGGGAGGATGTCCGAGTTGTTCGTGTCAAAAGGAATGATGCGGTGATAGTTGTCTTCCAGATAAGATATGGATAGTGCCGAAGAAGGAAGCCCGAGAGCTTTATCGAAGTATCTTACTCGGTCAACATGGACTATATCACTTCCTGTGTTGGTGAATTCCATGATGATTCTCTGTGGCTCAGCGGCCACTAGGAAGCGCCTGTCAGTTCTCGGAAACTTGTTCTTGATCTCCAGGATGCGGCTTAGCTCTTCGTCTGTTTTGGGCACTGGTTGGTATTTGCCTTTGGCCTCTTCGCGTTTGGCTGTACTGGTAATCTGATCTCCAACCCTCACCTCGATCTTGCCCCCGCTGACGTTGCCGAACTGGAACACGGGCGCGTCGCCCGCCACGGCCACCTGGCCGCTCACCGGCCCGGCGATACTCACCTGCGGCCCATGGACGACCTGCCCGCGCTGGTCGATGCCGCGCCACGCACCCGGCTCCGGCTCGATCTCCGGTTTGCCGGTGAAGGGCAGTCTCTTGGGCTGCGTCTCGCCGCCGGCATAGTAGGCCAGAGCAAAGTTATCGGCCTGTTCAAAGTGGAGGATGGGGTGCTGGAGGTCGTTCGTGCGCCCTGGCACGACCTGGCGGGCATGCAGGGCGAGATCGGCCACGCGCACGTACCCATCCTGCTTCGCCACGCCAGCGCCGCTCAACGCCTCGATCAGCGCCAGGGTGAAGGCGCTGTACGGCTTTCCGGCGTACGATAGCTCGTCCTCCTGCGACGAGGCGACGAGCACGCGCCCGCTGCCCTCGGCCAGCAGGCTGCGGGCCTCTGGAGGCAGCGGGAACTTGATCATTTGCAACCCTGTCGCCTTGGCCTCGCCGACGCCCCCCGCGTGGCAGCAATCGAGCAGGAGCAGCAGCTTTTGGGCAGGAATGGCGCGCAGCCGCGCGGTGAAATCGATCCCGTCGATGCAGGTCAGGTGGAGCTGCGCCAGGTCGTAGCCGTAGGGCAGCAGGTAATAAAACGCGCCCACCGGCGACTCGATCTGGTAGCCGTGGCCGGAGAAGTACACGACGACGGTCGATTCTGCATCGGCAGCCCGGGCGAGCCCGTCGAGGGCAGCGAGGATGGAAGCGCGGGTGGCCTGCTTGCCGGTGAGCAGATGTACTTGGCCGGGTGGATAGGCGCACCTGGCGGGGTCCTTGAGGATGTCCGCCAGGCCGGTGGCGTCGTCCACCGTGTTGGGCAGGTCGCCGCCGGCGCCGATGACGAGAGCGTGACCGTGATCGAAAGTTGCCATTGCCGTGTTCCCCTAGCGTTACTGCGGGCAGACGTCGTCGATGTACAGATCGCGAGCTCCGATGACGAGGGAATTGATCGATCCGTCGAGGCGGAGCACGCCGTCCTTGGCCGTGACCTGCACGCCGCCGATGGTGAGTCCGTCGAACCCTTCCATAGAAGTTGCGCTCTCAACCTCGTTGTTGATCTCGAGCCTCAGGTAGGGCGTGGACACCGGTTCGTGGCTATAGCGGAGGGTGAGGCCGGATGGTGGTGTGTCGAAGGCAAACTCGGCAGCCTCGACCTGCAGGAGGATCTCTTTGCTGTCGCCGACGTGTCCGCCGCTGCCGACGATGATGCTGCCATCGACCACGCGCACCGTGACCCCTGCGGAGGTGAGGGATTCGTCGTCGGTGTAGGTCCGGTCGATTGGCAGGTTCTCGAAATCGGCGCAGGCCATCGCGAGGGTGAAGGGACAGCGCGCCTGGGCTGCGCTCTCACCCTCCGGGGACATCAACTGCGCGGTGAATGCGTGTTCGCCGGGCGTCAGATTCGCAAATACCCAGTCTCTATCCCATACTTCTTCCGGAGCCAACTCGGCCCCGCCGATGGGCGACTCGCCATCCAGCCATATCTTCACCGGGCCTCCGACGTCGGTCTGGACCCAGAGGCGGCTTTCGTCTCCATAGTGGTACTCTCTGTCGCAGCCGCCGTCGAGCTCGATGACGATCCAGGGAGACTCTGGGGGTGGTAGGGTTGGCTGTTCTGTGACCGTTTGCGCTGGCCGGGGCGTTGACTTCTGCCGCGTCGGCGTCGGGATGATCTGCGGGATGATGATGGCGGCCCCGACGATGGCTGCAAGCATGCCGCCAACCACGACGAGACCGACCACGGGGAGCAGCCATTTTGGCAATGGCGGACGGCCCCTGGGCGCGGGCGGTTTCCTGGGCGGTGTCGGCGGCGCTGCGGGCAGCAGGCTCAGGTTGTGCTGGGTGATGGCTGCTCCGGCGCGATCGCCCAGGGCTTCGCGCAGTCTGAGCGCCTGGGTCAGGGACGTGCGCGCCGTGGGAGCGTCGCCCAGACAGAGCGCCCGCGTGCCCATCTGGTGCAGCGCCCAACCTTCGGCGGCTTGGTTGCCCAGGGCCTGACCCGCCTGGTGGATCCAGCCTAGCACCTGCGACCACGCGGACCAGCGCTTGCCCAAAGCCAGCGCGCCCTCTATCGCCTGTCCCAGCCGCAGCACGTCGGCCCAGCGGCTCGCATCGACGGCCCATTCGAGAACTCGCAGAATTGCGTCGGCGTCTTCGAGCAGGCGATCCAGCGACTGCTGGTCCCCGGCCCAGGCTGCAAAGTGGGTCAGTGCTCCCTCCATCCACGGCGTCAGGTCCCACACCTGTTGCACCATTTGCGCCAGATCGCCGGTGAGCGTGTAGCGGGGACTGTGGGCCTGGGCCAAGTTGAGGCTCGATAGCGCCTGCAGGGTAGACGCGGCATCGGGCAGCCCCGTCAGGGCGGCCAAGTGATCGACGTGGAGAGGCGCCCCGCCCATTGCGGCCAGCGCTGCGATGAGTTGCCGCGCCGATGGCGGCAGTGTATCGAGTGCCTGCAAGGGGGATACGATCTCTTCGCGCGTGACCATCTCCGTCAGAGGGCGGTTCTCCTCGCGGGCTTCGGCGGCCGCCTGGATGAGGCGCAGCGGGTGTCCTTCCAGATTATCGCAGAGAGATCGGGCGGAAGGCAGCTCTTCGGGCGTGAGGGGACGGCCCAGTCCCCGCTCCATCAGCGCGAGTGCGTCGTGCGGCGGCAGCCCGCGCAGCGCGACGCTCTCTCCCTCGCCCCACAGCCGTTGCTCCGGCGAGCCCAGCAGGAAAATGCAGGCAGGCGCGGTATCCATCATTGCCTGCACGTCCTCCCGCGCCAACTCGACGTCGTCCAACAGGACGAGCGCTCGTTTGTTCTGCAGGTCGTGCTTGAGCTGAACCTCGGTGGGCTTGAAGGGGATGTCGCTCTCGTAGAAGGCGTCGTAGAGCGATTGGAGCAGGTCCTGCACCGCCTGGCGGCGGGCCGAAAGGTAGACGACGCCGTCGGGCAGGGCGGACGCGACGGGGTGGTGTGCCAGGTGACGCAGGAGGGCGGTCTTGCCCAGCCCAGCCTGGCCATGGAACTCGATCGGCTCGGCGGATTGGAGCGCGGTCGTCGCGCTGTCGATCTCGACCTCGCGATCCAGTAGATCGAGAAACGGACGCGGACGCAGATCGACCGGGGTGGGGCGGGGCTTGGGCAGGACCTTTTGCCCCGGCATCATCACGTTGACCACACCGCCGTTCACATCGCCGATCTGAAGGATATTGGCGCCGATGGCGACCTGTCCGCTGACCCCACCTTCGATGTGCACGCTTGCCGGGAGGGTGGGCTCGGTCGGCGCTATTGCCGGTGCGAAGGTCATCGGTTCCCCACACTGCCTGCAGAAACGGGCGCCAGGCCGGTTCTCGGAACCACACTTTAAGCATTTCATATTTCGCCGGAGGGTGGAAAGCAGATTGGAGACGAGCGAGCGGTCTCAATCTCCGATGCGTGTAGCGCTCCAGCAGCCCTCCTTGCCCTGATAACTGACCATCGTTCCCTCCATTTCCCCTCCAGACACCTCTCCTGTGTACTCGGTGCCGCTGGGATAGGTGAGAGTGATGTCGGATCCTGATAGGCTCCAGGTGCCGTGATTGTCTTCGCCAGTGGAGAAGGTGTGGTCCTCGAATAGCGTGACAAGCGTCTCCCTTGGGTCGCCCTCGCACCCCCAGTCGTATTCGAGCAGCCACCTTCCCGTGATAGGAACCGGTGTAGGAGTGGGTGTGGAAGTCGGGGTGGGAGTCGGCGTAGCAGTGGGTGTGGCGGTCGGCGTGTGGGTCGGGGTTGGCGTGGGCTTTGGCCAAATCGCCACCGCTCCCGCCGCCGCTCCGCAGCATACCGCCAGTATCCCTGCGATCAGGATTACCGCGCCCACGATCCAGATCCAGGTGGGCACGCTTCGGCGTGCCTGTGCCGCGGCGCGTGGGTCCGGCATCGCCTGTCCGCATTCGCTGCAGAACTGTGTGTCAGGGGGGTTCTCATGGCTACACTTTGGGCATTTCATTGGGTGCCTCCTTGAATAAGAGCGAATAGACTTGTGCGATTCGAAACCCGGCTACTCCAGGTACTTGCCCACTATTGGGGCCAAGTCGTGCTTGACTTGCTGCGGGATCAGATCGCGCTGCGTGATAAAAGCCGTCGCCAGCGTCTCGTCACACGCGCAGTCCCTTTCTGCGCCGGCCAGTCTGGCCACCAACACGCGAAGCGACTTCTGGGCCAGGGCTGCATTGGCCATGAGGGTCTGAATGATGGCATCGACGCTGACCTCTTCCTCCGTCTCGTGCCACACGTCATAGTCGGTGACGTGGGCCATCGTTGCGTAACACATCTCCGCCTCGCGGGCCAGAAACGCCTCAGGACAGGCGGTCATCCCGATGATGTCCATGCCCCAGGCGCGATAGGTGTGGCTCTCTCCCTTGGTAGAGAAGCGTGGGCCTTCGATGGTGATAAAGCACCCGCCGCGGTGGACGGTGCCGCCGGCCTCCTCGACGGCCTCGGCCAGGAGAGCCGAGAGGCGCGCGCAGTAGGGGTCGGCGGTGCCAATGTGGACGACCAGGCCGCCCGTGAAGAAGGTAACCTCGCGCTTTTTGGTAGAGTCGAAAAGCTGGTCTGGGATGACGATCTCGCCGGGGTGCAGGTGCTCGCGCAGGGAGCCGCAGGCGGAGATAGAGATCACCTGCTCGACGCCCAGGCTCTTGAGGGCAAAGATGTTGGCCCGGTAGTTGACCTCGGTGGGGCTGATGCGATGGCCGCGCCCGTGCCGGGCCAGGAAGGCCACGCGCACGCCCTCCAGCGCGCCGATGACGACCGCATCCGATGGGTCGCCGAAGGGGGTGACGACGTGATATTCCTCGACGTCGGCCAGCCCCTCCATCTGGTAGAGGCCGCTGCCACCGATGACGCCGATAGTAATCGGGCCGATGCGAACGGGATTCTCAGTCATTGTGTCCGTGCTCCTTTGCAGATAGGGTCCTGTCTATGTGGTGTGAGCGCGTGAAACGTGATGCGACGTTTCCACGTTTCACGCCTCATGCCTGATGCAGTACGTATTGTACCTCACCGTCTCTATCTGTGCCAGTCCGTGCGATACACGATCATCGTCTCTCCGCCGGCGACTGAGCGGCTCTTCAGCGTGATGCGATGCACTTCCTGCAATACATCGTCGCGGACTGCCAGGCCAGGGAACCAGTTGGGGAAGATGATGACGTATGCCACGTCTCGCTCGGCCATAAAGTCAATGAGCTGCTGGGTTTGATCGGGAGTGCGCATAGCGGGCGTCACCTCTGGTGTGACGAGCCCGGCCAGGTCGATCACGGGCCGCTCGGAGATGTAGGCGATGGCCCCGATGGCGGTGAGGGCCAGTACGGCGTCAGGCGGCGTGTTTTCTTTGACCCAGGTGCCCAACGCGACGTGCATGCGATTGATGTCCTCCACGTTCCGGGCGTAGAGGCTGGCCAGCTCCGGCAGCCGCCAGGCTGTCCCAATGATGATGAGCAGGCTGGCCAGCGCTGCCAGCGGTCTTGTGTGCCCCCCCCTCAGTCCCCCCCGCTCGCGGGGGGGATGCCCCGCAGGGGCAGGGGGGGCTGGCCAGCGCCACCATCCCCGGCGGCGGGCCAGCTTCTCTGCCTCCAGTAGCCCCCACGCCGCGACGACGGCGTTGCACGGAATGAGTGGCATCAGGTAGCGCCCGTGTTGGTAGAGCGAGGCGCGGAGGAAGGCATAGGCTAACGGCAATCCCATGCACCACAAGCTCAACAGCGGAGCGTGCCGGGTCAGCAGGATGAGACCAAAGAGGAAAAAGGGCAGGAGGAGAGGGTTGTCGAGGATGAGATACGTCGCGCCCACACCCAAAAAGTCGCGGAACTCGCGGTCGGGTAGCAGGCTGAAGGTCGCTTTAGCATGGTAGGTGTTAGGGAGCAGGTGCCCGCTGGTCATCAGAGAAAAGATGAGGTAGGGAGCCACGATCGCCGCGAAGAGAGACACGGAATATGTAATACGTAACACATGCTTCGTATTCCGTGTTTCGTGTTGGCTCAAGTAACTCCAGATACAATCTGCGATTGCCAGCGCAAACAGGAGGTAGCCCTCGGGGCGGCTCAGGGCTGCCATTCCGAAGAGGGCGGCTGTGCGTAGGCGGTAGTGGCGGGCGTTGCGGTCCGTGAGGTGCATGCCGATGGCCACAAGGCTCAGCGTGGCAAAGAGGCAAATCTCCAGCGCCGAGAGCCCTGCCCAGACCATGCGGCCGTTGACGGCGACGACCACCCCTGCCAGCCATGCGGCCCAGCGGCGGCCCGTCACTCGCTTGCCCAGTGCATAGGTCGCTGCCAGCGTGGCCAGGTAGCAGACTGCGCTCAACACCTCCCCGGCGATGGGGAACCGTCCACCCGCCAGGTAGACGGCAGCCAGCAGAAATGTCCACAGCGGGGCGGTGGAACCCGACGTAGGTTGCCCAGGATTGAAGGAAAGGCCATCTCCGCGCGCCAAGTTGCGGGCGAACTGGAAGTGAATCCAGGCATCGTCGAGGGGGACGCTGCCCTTCGACAAGCTCAGAGTGTCACCCTGTCCTTCAGCGAAGGCACGGGCGTTGAGTGCGAAGGCGGTGAGGGCCAAGCAGCCAACCAGCAGCAGGCTCGCTAACCAGAGCCGGTCGCCCCGTTCGAGGCCGCCTCGCTCGAGGCGCGCGTGCTCGCTCACATCATCCCCCGGTACATCCCTCCATCCACCAGCAGGCTGACGCCGGTGATGAAGGAGGCGGCCGGGGAGACGAGGAACGCAGCGGCTCGGGCAAGCTCTTCCGGGGTGCCCATCCGACCGAGGGGGATGTCGATGGCGATCTTGGCTGCCTCTTCCTCCGGCGTCGTGCCCTGACGCAGCGCTCGGTCTTGTAGGAGCTGTTCGACGCGATCAGTGCGCGTCCAGCCGGGGCAGATGGCGTTCACGCGGATACCAGATGAGGCCAATTCGCCCGCTAATGTCTTGACGAGTCCGATGACGCCGAGTCTCAGGCTGTTGGACAGCACGAGGTTGGGCAGAGGCTGCTTGACGGTGACCGATGTGATGGCGAGGATGGAGCCTGCGCCCTGCTCTTTCATTCGCGGTACGGCGGCGTAGAGCAGGCGTACCGCGCTCATCAGCGTCAGCCGCGCGGCAGTCTCCCAGTTCTCAGGTGTGAGGTCGAGGAACTGGCCCGGCGGTGGGCCGCCGGCGTTGGTGACGAGGATGTCGAGTCGCCCGAACCTCTCGACGGTGGCTTCGATCAGCGTGTCCGTGTCTTTCGGGTTGGAGACGTCGGCTTGGATCGGCAGCACTGGGCGGCCTGCCTCCGCCTCGATCTCGGCAGCCGTTGCGTCCAGCTGCTCCCTCCCTCGGGCGCAGATGGCGACGAGGGAGCCTTCCTGTGCCAGGCGCATCGCGACGGCCTTGCCCAATCCTCTGCTGGCTGCGGTCACCAGCGCGACCTTGTCCTGTAATCCCAGTTCCATCATTCTAGCTCCAGTTTTAGCTGCGCGCTGCCAATGCCGATGACGTCGCCACCGCTGACGACAGTGGGGCCGTTGATGCGCGTGCCGTTGAGCAGCGTTCCGTTGCGGCTGTCCCGGTCCTCCAGCCACCACTGTCCTTCTCGCCAGGTCAATAGCGCGTGCTGGGCTGAGGCGTAGGTATCCGGGACGGGGATGGTGTTGCTGAGCGAGCGGCCTATGGAGGTCACAGATTGGAGTGGAAAGGTCTTGCCAGCAGCAAGGGTCTCGTCTGCTGTCTCCAGGACGATTAGGTGCCCGTCCCGCCTCGTCGGCTCGCGGTCGACTGTTGCCTCTCGCAGATCTCGCCATAGCATGAGGAGCACGGCGGCCAGGAAGGCATAGAGCAGGATGGCGAGCAATATGCGCAGGGCCAGCAGCAGGATGTCCATTTTCAGTCGGACTCGCTCTCCTGGGGGGGCATAGCAGGGGTGTCCTCAGTTCTCGGCAGTGGGATCGGGGTGGGGGGGTCCTCGCTGTAGATGACCTGCACCCCGGCGAAGGAAAGGATGTCGCCGGCGTGGAGCACGCACTCTTCGATCGGGTAGCCGTTGATCCGCGTGCCACCGGCGCTCCCCAGGTCGTAGAGGACGTAGCGGCCATATCGTCGGCGGAGTTGGGCGTGGTAGCGAGAGACACGTGGGTCTTCGATGATGACGTCGTTGTCCAACGCGCGCCCGATGGACACACTGGCCTGAATCAGGTTCACGTGGCGACGGCCTTCAAGGATCAGAAACGGGCGGCCCGGCGGCGCGATCGCGCTTTCTACTTCTTGTGTCTCGGCGGGTTCCTTCGCCTGAACGGTTGGTTCCAATTCGGCAGCCGCCATCTCTCGCGTTTCTTCCATTTTCGGGGTTTCTTGCGGGAGCCAGCGGGCCTCGACGCGCACTTCGTGGATGGTCATTCCGTGATCGGGCAGGACGTGGATAGTTGGCGACACCGGGAGTTCGAGACCAGCCTGGACAGCTAGCTCGGTCACGTGATGGGCCAGTTCTGCCTCCAGTGTTGGCTGTGAGATGGCCAGGGCATCGCAATCAGTCGGATGCAGATAGACCCAGTAGTGCGTGGGGGCTTGAGGCGTGCCATCCGGAGAGACAACCTGGTGGTCCTCCATGGCTCGTGTGAGGTGCGTGGCGACTTCCAGTGGGCTGAGTTGTCCGGCAAAGAGCCGGGCGAAGGTTCCCTCCACCAGTCGTTCGGCCAGGGCTTCGAAGCGTGCGATTTTGCTCATTGCGGCGATTATAGCGCGATAGGGGCTAAATGACAAATCCCCGGTTGTCTTCAGGTGCGGTCACCCGATTTTGTCTTCTCTGCGATTGCCTGTTGCCTTTGCCTCGACCTTGCCACCAGTCTCCGCACGCAACCGTGCTTGATTTGTTTGTAGTTTGTGGTAGGATGAGGCTGCCGTGGACGAGGGTTTTGAGGAGGTCGAGCACACTGCCGACATAGCCGTTCGCGTCTGGGGGCGTGACCTGGCCGAACTGTTCGCCAATGCTGCTTACGGGATGGCGTGCCAGTTGGCCGACGTCGGCGATGTGAAGCCGACCATTGAGCGATCGGTTGAGTTGGAGGCTTACGATGCCGAGACTCTGCTGGTGGCCTGGCTGGGGGAGTTGCTCTACCTGAGCGAGCGGGATGAATGTGTATTCATTGACTTCGATGTGAGCGAGATCACCCTGACCCGATTGCGAGCCATCGTTCGCGGGGGGGCGGTGAAGGAGTACCGTCGGCACATCAAAGCGGTCACGTTCGGCGGCCTGGAGATCCGGCCCACAAGCAGGGGCTACGAGACCACGATCGTGTTTGATGTGTAGGAGGAGGGAGATGGAAGATGGCGGAGAAGAAAGACTTTCGGCAGGTGGAAAAGTACATCTGGGAGTTGCCCAGAGATTTTCGAAAAGACATGCGCGTTCCGGCGCGGCTATTCGGTGACGCCGAGCTCTTTGATGCAGCCTTCCGCGACCGGACGGTGGAGCAGTTGGTCAACACTGCGACGTTGCCGGGCATCGTCAAGTATGCGATGGCGATGCCGGACTTTCACCAGGGCTACGGCTTCCCCATCGGCGGTGTGGCAGCGATGCGAGCGGACGACGGCGTGATCTCGCCCGGCGGCGTGGGCTACGATATCAACTGCGGCGTTCGCCTCCTGGGCGCGCATCTCGAACGGGACGAGGTCGCGCCATACCTGGAGGATCTGACGGTGGCCTTGTATCGGACTTGCCCCAGTGGGGTAGGGGGAAAGGGGCGCGAGCGTGTCTCCGAACGGGAACTGGACGAGCTGCTGGTGCAGGGTGGCAAGTGGGCCCTGAAGCGCGGGTTGGCGCGGCAGGAGGATCTGGCCCACACCGAGGAGGGCGGTTGCCTGCCTGGGGCCGACCCTGGCCAGGTGAGCCCTCGTGCCAAGGAGCGAGGTCGCCCTCAGGTGGGCTCTCTGGGGGCGGGCAATCATTTCCTGGAGATCGACGTGGTCGAGGAGATCTATGAGCCGAACGTCGCCGACGCTTTCGGTCTTTGGCGAGACCAGATCGCGGTGCAGATCCATTGCGGCTCGCGCGGCTTCGGCCATCAGGTGTGCGACGACTATGTGAAGAGCTTGCAGGCGGTGGTGCACAAGTATAACATCCATCTGCCGGACCGCGAACTGGTTTGTGCGCCGTTGGATTCTCCAGAGGGGCGTGCCTACTATGGCGCGATGGCGTGCGCCGTCAACTATGCCTTCGTCAACCGGCAGGTGCTGGCGATGGGTGTGCGCGAGGCGTTCGAGCAGGTGCTCGCAGGCAAGGTGAAGAACTTTGATCTGTACCAGGTCTACGACGTGTGCCACAACATCGCCAAGTTCGAGGAGCACGAAATAGACGGGCGGCAGGCGCGGCTGTGTGTACATCGTAAGGGGGCTACCCGTGCCTTTGGACCTGGTCGCGAGGAGGTGCCCATCAGCTATCGCGGCGTGGGGCAGCCGGTGCTGGTTCCTGGATCGATGGGAACCGAGTCCTACGTCTTGGTAGGTACGCAGAAGGCGATAGATCTGACCTTTGGCTCGACCTGTCACGGGGCCGGGCGCGTGATGAGCCGGAGGAGGGCGCTCAAGGAGATCCACGGTGCAGAGTTGCGAAGGGAGTTAGAGGCTCAGGGGATTGTCGTTCGAGCGGGAAGCAACAAGGGATTGGCCGAGGAGGCCCCGGCGGCGTACAAGGATGTGAGCCGCGTGGTCGAGGTGGTGCACGCTCTGGGAATCGCGCGCAAGGTGGCGCGCCTGCGTCCGCTGGGGGTCATCAAGGGATAATCGCGTACTGCTGAGGAGCCGGGAATGAACGTCGTCTTTCACATCCTGGGTATGATCGCCGGTATCGCCCTCACCGCGTGGCGGTTTCGCAAGGCTGGGATGAAGCTTGGCATCAAGTTCTTTGTCGGCTTTTTCGTTGTCATTCTGATAGGCATCGCAGGATCGCGGCTGCTCTTTGTGATGTCAGACGTGGGATACTATGCTGCCCATTGGCAAGCGATCTTTTCCCTGCAGGAGACGATCATTCAGGGGGCTCTGGTATTTGGCTTTCTGGCAATAGTGGTATTCGCACGGTTTCTGTCCGTTCCTTTTTGGAGGCTGTTCGATCTCATAGCACCTGGCTTGGCGCTGGGCCAGGCGATCGGGCGGATCGGGTGCCTCGTCTACGGGTGCTGCTACGGCTTGCCTGTGCACCTGCCCTGGCTGCCCCCGGACGTCACGGTACTCTACCCGACCCAACTCATGCATGCGGGGGCTAATTTGGTGATCGTCTTCGTCTTGTTGACTCTGGAGAGACGGGGATATGCACCGTTTGCTGGGTTTATTGGCTTGATGTATGTGCTGTTGTATTCCACTCAGCGCTTGCTGATCGATTACCTGCGCGCGACCGGTGCGGTCTTTGCCGCCGGGATGCCTTTCGCAGGGATCCGCGTGGCGCGGGTGGTGAGCCTGATAAGCATTCTCCTTGGCGCGGGCGTCCTGGTGTGGAAATGGGCTCGCGCCCGGCGTGCCGGCGGTGAGGATCAAGATCGCATTGTCGCGTAATTCGCATAGTCATTACAGTACTCCAACACAGCAAATCACAATCCTGTCTTGGACTAGCACACAGCCTATGCGAAGTTGGGCCGCCATGGAACAACGAAAGGCACACCATGACAGAATGGAAACGTGTCGTCATCCTGATTGGCATATTGGCGCTTTGTACGATGGTGATTGTTGCGGCCTTCTCAGGTGCCGCTAGAACCCTAGCAGCCTGTCGGAGAGAGGACTTCTCTCCGAACACAATTGGCGGTAAAATTGCGGTCATTGAACACGTCTAAAACTCTTGGCAAGGGGTGACGTTTATGGCCCGCAAATTCAAAACGGTTGATTACGAA
>DAOUDX010000021.1:0-16850 GCA_034430835.1 Anaerolineae bacterium | reverse complement strand
TTCGTAATCAACCGTTTTGAATTTGCGGGCCATAAACGTCACCCCTTGCCAAGAGTTTTAGACGTGTTCAATGACCGCAATTTTACCGCCAATTGTGTTCGGAGAGAAGTCCTCTCTCCGACAGGCTGCTAGTAGTTCAGCACCAATGCCTCGCGTATCCTTCCCCGGCGGTCGGCTTTCGAGTTGATGGCCCGGCCCGCTTGCACTCTCTCGATGCGGTGTCCCCCGTACAGATCGAGGACGAACGGCGTCCACGAGTTGCTCAACATGACCAGGCAGCCCTTGCGGTCGAGGGCGTGGAAGAGATCGGCCAGCGCGCGCTGCTCTTCGACGCCGAACCCTGCGTCGGTGTAGCTGGTGAAGCTGGCCGTGTCGCTCATAGGGTGGTAGGGAGGATCGAAGTACAAAAAGTCGCCAGTCCGGGCGATCTCAAGACACTCGCGAAAGTGTCTCACGGCGACCTCCGTCCCTTGCAGCGCCTGGCTCGCCGCGCGTATCTGCTTCTCGTCGTAGATGGCGGGCGATTTGTAGCGGCCCATAGGCACGTTGAACTGTCCCTTCCTGTTGACGCGGTACAGTCCGTTGAAGCAGGTCTTGTTCAGATAGATCAACCGCGCGGCGCGCTGCGCCAGCGTCAGGTCCTTTGACAGGAAACGCGCCCTCACCGAATAGTAATGCTCCCTGCTGTGAAGTCGTTTGTGCTCGGCCAGGAGCGCTATCAGCTCGTCGGGAGCGTCTCGGACGATGCGGTAGCAGTTGACGAGTTCCTCGTTGGAGTCGGATAGGTGGGCGGTGGAGAGGCGATCCAGTCCGTGCAGGTCGAAGAACACGGCCCCGCTTCCCACGAATGGCTCGAGGTAGCGCCCAAACTGTTGGGGATAGAACAGACGCAACTGAGGGAGGAGTCGCTGCTTGCCCCCGGCCCATTTCAGGAAAGGCTTGGCTGATTCGCTCATCGGGGAGATTGTAGCACGGCGCGGGCGGGCGGACAAATCGATGGAGTCACTGCGCTGTCCACAGCGACGGTAGCCACGCGACCACGGCGGCGATGATGGGGGCAATCGCGAGGGCGGGCAGGAGGTTCCCGGTTCGGATTCTCCTGATCTCCAAAAGCCCGAACCCTATTGCCAGCATCAGCACGCCACCGGTAGCCGTCATCTCGGCGATCATCGGATCGGTGAGCAGCACGCTGGCCCATCGTGCGCCCAGCGTCAGCGCTCCCTGGTAGGCCAAGACGGTCAGCGCCGAGGAGATCACGCCTGGCCCCATCGTCGATGCAAAGGCCATCGCCGCGAAAAAGTCCAGCGCCGACTTGATGACCAGTGTCTCGTACTTGCCATCCAGACCGTCCTGGAAAGACCCCAGTATCGCCATTGGGCCAACGCAGAAGACCAGGCTTGACGTTAGAAAGGCCTGACTGAAACGGGTCGAGCCAGCGCCAGGCCCATTCGTCCTGTTCCGCGTCGTCTTTTTCTCGAGCCAGCGTCCGATGCCGTTGAGTTGGCCCTCGATCTGCAACAGCTCGCCTAGAATGCCTCCCAGGAGTATGCTGCCCAGAACGATGAGAATTCCGGTGGTCTCGAAAGACAGTTGAACGCCGAGGATGAGGACCACCAGCCCCAGGCCGTGCATCACGGTCTCGCGGATTCTCTCGGAAAGACGTGCGCCCAAGAGGGTGCCCAGCGTCCCGCCTATCACCACTGCGACGGTGTTGATGATGGTGCCTATGCCGATCATGATCCCCCCTTGGCTGAGATAGACTGATGGATGTTATCATAGGTGTGATGAGGCGTCAAGCGGCTTGCGTGTTGCCCGTTCTCTGCGTATAATCTGTAGGGTGGGGGGAGCCCGATGCACGATACTGCTCAAGTCACCGGATTGTTGCAGCACGGGATCGCCGCCGCCAGGGCGGGGCGGAAGGAGGAGGCGCGCCAGTACCTGCTGCAGGCCACCGATCTGGACGAGCGGAACGAACAGGCCTGGCTGTGGTTGAGCGGCGTCGTTGAGTCGTTCGAGGATCGGCGCGTCTGCCTGGAGAACGTCCTGGCGATCAACCCCGCTAATCCCCATGCCCGGCAGGGGTTGCGCTGGCTAGAGGAGCACGCACCGCCGCCGGCTCCCGTTGCCGAGGAACGCTGCCCGCGCTGCCAATCGCCCGTGCCTTCGTCTGGAGCCGTGTGCCCTCAGTGCGATCAGCTTCTCATCGTCGCCTGTCCGGGCTGTGGGGAATACATCGAAGTGGAGCACCCCGTATGCCCGGAGTGTGGGTGTCTCTTGGGGGACTTTCGCGACGGGGCGCACTATCACCTGGGGCTGGCGAGAGCGTATCTGGAGCGGGAGCGATTCACGTTGGCGCAGGAGGCTGGCGATCGCGCCGAGGCGGAAGCCCCTGACGACCCTGAAGTCTTGGAGGCAGTGGCGGCGCTGCACGAGAGAATGGGCCACACAGATCTGGCCGTGCTCACCTATCAGCGGGCCATCGAGCGCCATCCCGAAAGCGCGATCTACTACGCCCGGCTGGGTGCCATCTACCACCGGCGTGCGATGCCGGACGACGCGCGGGCGATGTACGAGCAGGCGGTGAGGCTGGATAGCAACGATTCGGCAGCGCTCTTTGCATTGGCGCAACTGTACGCCGAGGCGGGGGTGCTTTCGGGGGCTTGCAGGCTGCTGGAGCGCGCCGTCGAGGTGGATCCGGAGCACGCGGAGGCGCACCTGCTGTTGAGCGACGTGTACATGCGGCTGGGGAAGAGCAAGCAGGCGGTGCAGCAGTACGAGCGGGCCGGCGCGCTGAGCAAACCCGGTTCGGCAGTTGGGCGAGAGGTGCAGCGCCGGTTGACTAAACTGCGCCCCGGCATATCCGAGCAGCACGCGCAGGGGTGGGGAGAGACGTTCCGCCGGGTGACCGGACTGATGCTGCTACCGGTGCTGGCGGCGTGGGTCAATGCGGGGGTGATACCACCTTGGGAAATCCGCCCGGCAGCGTTGGGGGCATTGGCGGTAGCGTTTTTGGCTTCCTATCTGTGGGCTTGTGCCACCGACGTGCCTCGAAACGACATCATGCGCGCGATCTTTGGGAAGGCGGGCCTCGAGAGACTTTGGCAGAAAGCACTGGTGGGCGTGCCGGGTGTTGCGCTGTGGGGAGCTGCGCTCGGTGTGATCATGTGGAGAGGCTAGACGATGAGCGAATTCGAAGCCCTAATGATATACCTTGCCTGGGGAGTCGATTTTCTACTCTCGCTTGTCTTTTTGCTTCCGGTCAAGGACGATCGCGGGCGACACCGGAGTTTCCCCTACATGACGGTGGGGATCATCGTGCTCAATACGCTCATCTTCGTCCTCGTCAACATCGTGTTGTTCTTACAGATCGACGATCCCGAAGTATGGCTTGAGCAAGTGAAACCGTTCTTGCTCGTGCCGGCCGACGTGGTCGAAGGCAAGGGGTTGGGGGCATTGAGTGTGATCACCTCGGCGTTTCTTCACGCCGACCTGAGCCATCTCGTCTACAATATGCTCTTTTTGTTTTTCTTTGGACGGAAGCTGGAAGACGTGTTGGGCCCTACAAAGTTTGGGCTGCTCTACCTGGCGTGCGCCTTCGTATCGAGCCTTGGGAGCATCGTGCAGGAGATGCTCAAGCTTTCCGTCACGCAGGGCACGGTGCCAGAGTTGGGGGCCAGTGGCGCGATCATGGGCATCGTCGCTGCGTACCTGTTCCTTTTCCCTGGACAACGCATCCGCACGATGCCGGTGCTTTTCTGGGTTGTCCTGCTTGGTATCCCTCTCCCTATTCCTCTTCCCATTCCCGTTATGATACCTATGCCGGCGTGGGTATTCATTCTTCACAGCGTGCTAAAGGACATCGCACACGGGTGGTTGCAGACCAAGGCCCAAGAGTATGGGTTCGTGTACAGTCTTACGGGGTCGTTTGCCCATCTGGGTGGGATCATCGCCGGCCTAACGTGCCTCTACTTTTTCCTCCCCGCCGAGATCCTCCACTACCGCCACCGAGTTGGCGAGGAAACGTGACTGAGTGCGTCTCACGACACGTTTTTCCTCATCAGCCACAAATACCCGTCCTCCAGGTTGGGCGCGGCCGGTTCGGCTGCCGGGTGGTGCGCTTCATCCCCGACCACGCGGTACTCCACCCGGTCGTCGAGCCGCAGTGTGGAGACGACGGTCAGCCCATCATCGGGGCGCTCGCCCGGCGGCAGGGAGATGGACCACACGTGGCCGTGCGCTTGTTCGATCAGCGCCCGCGGGGTGCCGCGAAACAGAATCTGTCCCTCGTGCAGCACGGCCAGGTCGGTGCAGGTCTGGCTCACGTCCTCGACAATGTGCGTGGAGAGGATGACGGTGCGCTGGCCGGCCATATCGGCCAGCAGGTTGCGCAGGCGCACGCGCTCCTCCGGGTCGAGCCCGGCGGTGGGTTCATCGACGATGAGCAGTTGCGGATCGCCCAGCAGCGCCTGCGCCACGCCCACGCGTCGCTTCATCCCGCCGGAGTAGGTCTTGAGCCGCCGGTCGGCCACATCCGCCAGCCCGATCACGTCCAGCAACTCCTCGATTTGCCGCCGGCGGGTGCGCTTACCGGCGACGCCCTTGAGGATGGCGACGTAGTCGAGAAACTCGCGCCCGCTCAGGTCGGGGTAGAGGCCCAGCTCCTGCGGCAGGTAGCCCAGCACGCTTTTGACTGCCATCTTGCCGCGCGGGTCGGTCACGTCGTGGCCCAGCACGTGCGCCTCGCCCTCCGTGGGGCGCAGCAGCCCGGCCAGGATGCGCATCAGCGTCGTTTTGCCTGCGCCGTTTGGCCCCACCAGACCGAACATACCGTTGTCGATCTCGAGGGTCACGCTGCGCAGCGCGCGCACGTCCCCCTTGTAGGTTTTGCTCAGGTCGGTCACCGAGATCATCGGAAGTCCTCCTTCAAGTGCAGTTGCAGGCGGGCGAACAGGCTCGCGGCCAGCAGTATCGATAGAGCGAGTAGAGACGTTCGTATCACGTCACTTTCCGTCGGCGGTAGCGTGTAGGGCGGCAGCAGCCCATACCTGTACAGTATCAGGTCAGAGATGGGTTGGTGGCTCAACTGGGCCGCCGCGCCCTCGAAAGGCCGCAGGTCGGCGGGAGGAAGGAAGCGCAGCCCCCAACACAGCGGGCTGGCGAACCCGACCAGGGTACCCACCAGGACGGCCCTGCGTCGCGTCTGCAGGCCGCTGGCCGCCAGCACGCCGACTGCCGGCGCCCATACCAGCAGCGGCAGCGCCGAGAATAGGATCAACGCCAGGTAGAGTTCGGTCCTGAGGGGACCGAGCAGCACCAGGTGCAGGACAACGTACAGGGCCAGCGTCGCCGCACCGGTCGCCAGCACAGCGATCACTGTCCCTAGCACTTTGCCCAACAGATAGATGGCGCCGGTCAGCGGCAGGCTGTGCAGCAGTTCGTTCACGCCGAACTGACGATCCAGCGGGATGGCCGGGGCGCTGACCATCGGCACCACACCCAGCACCAGCCACTGGAAAGCTGGCCACACCATCGCCAGGTCCCTGGCGCTGGATTCGGCGGCAGAGTCACGAGGCAGACCCTCCATATTCGCGAGTGCCAGATAGAATGTGGCGGCGCTGATGGCCAGCCCGATCACGGCCACGCCGACCACGGGCCAGCCACGCCGCAGCGCGAAGCGGAGTTCGGTGCGCACAATCGCTGCGATCTGTCGAAGCGCCTTCATCGCCCCTCCTTCCATCTCATCCACAGCCAGGCGATCAGCTAGGCCAGGGCAACCTGCAGTGCTCCCAAACCAATTGTCAAGGGGATCTGTGTGGGGGGATAAGAGGCCAGCCCGATTCTCGTTACCAGCCCAAGGAACGTGTTCTGAGTCACGTATCCGTGCAGGACGAGAAAGACCGAGGGGCGGGCCAGGCTCACGGCGTCGCTGACCGTTCCCGTCGTGGTCACCGACATCGCCAGACAGTACGCGGCAAAGGCCATTCCCACGAAGGTCGCCCGGCGGCGGTTGGGCTGCCCGACGGCCAGCAGCGCGCTCATCCCAGAGGTAAAGAGTACCAGAGGGACGATGCCGACCAGCCACAGCAGCAGGTAGATACCGATGTCGTAGGGGCCGTAGAACAGCCATCCTCCCAGGCCGTACAGCACAGCGACTCCCATCAGCCCAACCAGCACCCCTGCCCACACGCCCAATATCTTGCCGGTCAGGTACCATCCGGGGGATAGCGGCAGGCTGTCAATCAACTCGCGCAGTCCTATCTGGCGATCCTTGGGGATGGCATCTGCCACGATGGGCGGGATCGCCAGAATCGAGAGCACCAGCACCACCGGCCAGCCAGTCATCATCACGTCGGTTGTCCATTCAGCGACCTGTTCTTCCGTGGCCGCTCGGACCCACAGCGTGATTAGAGACAACCCCACAACGAAGGCGAGCGCGAGCATCGGTAGCCCTTGTTGGTGCCACTGCATCTTGACTTCATAGCGGACTATGGCGATTAGTTGAGAGAGCCTCACCTTGCGCCTTCGTCCTCCAACAGCGCCTGGTCGAAAAAACTCACCATGCGCTCCTTGTACTCCTCGGGCCAGGCGGCAACGCCGCCCCCGTGGCTGGTCTCCGGTATGGTCCACAGCGTCTTTGGCTCTCCCGCCAGGTCGTAGTAGTGCCGAGCGATACGCCGCTCCATGTCCCCGTCTGGCCCGGTGGCGATCAGGAGAATAGGGCGCGGCGCTATGTCGGCGATCACGTCTGTAATGCCAGGCGGGACGGGTACGCCGGTGCGCCGCTCAAAGAACTTTATCAGGATCCAGTTGTCGAGACTCACCACTCTATCCAGGAATGAATCTGGGGGCGGTACGTCCCGGTAACTGGCGAGGCTGGGGCCGTCGGCGGCTACCGCGCGGATGGTGTTCATCTGCGCCGCTGCCCGGATCGCGATCTGCCCGCCGACAGAGAACCCCATGATGCCGATACGCTGCGGGTCTACGTCGTCCCGGCGTTGAAGCAGGTCTAACGCGGCGGCCACGTCGTTCACGTCCAGCCAACCGAGCGTGCGCATGTCCCCGCCGCTCTCGCCGTGGCCGCGCAGGTCGTACATCAGCACGCCATACCCGTTGCGGGCCAGCATCACCGCCTGCCAGATCATCCAGACCCGGCTGCTGCCGCTACCGTGGAGCAAGATGACGGCGGCGCCGTTGCGAGACGGGATGTACCACCCTGCTAACGTCACGCCGTCGGGAGCGGTGAACGAGACCTCCTCGTAGTCAAAGCCGGCGTCGGCCGGCGTGACACAGCACACGGCGCGGTGCACCGGGCGCGCCTCTGCATCCACCCACAACGCGCAGTAGCCCGCATAGAACATCAGCAGCCCTGCTGCCAGTCCTGTCAGAGAGAGTTTGAGCCAGTAACTCCAGCGCGAACTTTCTGGCTGGCGCACGCCCAGCATCCGCTCCTCATCGCCGGCCACGTGCGCGGCCAGCGCCGTCAGGCACAGGCCGAGCAGGATCAGCGCCGCCCGGTTGCGGGCATATTCGGCCAGGGTGACGCCCTGGGGCTGCATGAACAGGTGCACCGGCCACAGGAAAAAGATGCGCCTGACGGCGGCATCGCTTCCCAGGAGCATGCTGCCCCACAGGAGCAGCACCATCAGCGCGCTCAAGGTGCCCTTGCGCGTGAGCAGGGTGACCGCCAGTGCTGCTCCGGCGATGAAGACAGATGGCGCGACCCAGCGAGCCGTCGCCAGCAGGAATGGTTCGGGCTGCGCGTCCCCGCCGAGCCAGCGGACGACTAGGCTGCCGATCACGCCGACGCCCCCTTGCAGTGCCGCCAGCAGAGCCAGGCGTTCCAACAGCGGCCGGGCCAGCGGGCGGCGGCAGGTGAGCAAAAGTTCCAGCGGCGGCTCGTCCTCTGGAGAAAGCAGGAAGGCTGCCTGCAAGCCTACCATCAGCGGCAGGAACGTCTCCACAGCGCGCGTGGTCGCCAGCAGGGGTGAAACGCGCCAGAGAGTGGCGTCAAGTACCAGCATGAGCGCGATGGCCAGCGCGCTCCCGGCTACTGGCAGCCAGCCGACGAGGCGGAGGTTGGTCTTGAAGTTGAATCGCGCGAGAAACATCAATCAGCTCCGCTCACGCCGGGCGTCCTATCCAGCGCTCCGTGCGCCCGCCGATCCATAGTGCCAGCGCACCCATTACGAGCGCCAGCGCCCACAGCCAAGGCCGCGCCGCCGCCGCCGTCAGATCGGGGATGCGCCACGGCAGGCTGTTGGGGCCGCTGATCCGCCCCATGCTCTGCACGACCCACAACATCAGGCTGACCAGCGCACCCAACCCGGAGTCAGCGGAGGCGACGCTGAGCAGCAGCGAGAGCGCGGAGAGGAAGGTCATCGGCGCCAGCCACGCCGTCACCAGCGGCCAGAGCGAGACGTCGGGACGCAGCAGTGCCAGCGCCAGGCTACCTGCCAACCCCAGCGCCAGGTCGAAGCCAAAGACCAGCGCCAGTCGCACCAGCAGGATCAGGCGCGGCGAAACCGGCGTCGCCAGTTCGATCTCCAGCGCCGGGTCCACTGCCGGGCCGTAGAGAAACGCCACACCGACCGCCGTAACAAGCGGGGCCATCAACACGAACGGCAATGCCTCGGCGGAGCGCGCCGCGCAGGCGACAAACGTGCCCAGGGCCAGCACCAGCGTCGAGGCAGGCCAGATCTCGCCCCGGATGACGGGCAATTGGGAACGCAGGAGCAGAGGGATCAGACGCGGATCGTTCCAGGGTTGCGGGCGGACCAGGGCCGCGAGGCGATGGCGGGCGTTTCGCGGGAGCGCAGGGGCTGGCTGGGCGCGCACGGCCGTCGAGATGTGCTGCCAGGTGATCAGTTCTTGCCGGCAGGCAGGGCAGTCGCGCAGGTGGGCCTCCAGCGCGGTCTGTGTACGCTCGTCTAGCGTTCTGTTGGCGTACCAGGGTAAGAGTTCGCGCCACTTTTCATGCTCGTCCATCATTCGTCTCCATCCAGATCGGCCAGCAGTTGAGCCAACCGCCGCCGCGCCAGGTGCGCGCGGCTCTTCACGGTGCCGACGGGGCAATTGAGCGCCTCGGCCACCTCCGCGCACGAGAGGCCGTGGAAGAAGGTCAGTTCCAGCACCGCGCGCTGCGCCGGGGGCAACTGTGCCAGCGCCGCCGTGACGCGTTCCCGCTCCCAGGCCGCATCGGCCAGATCGGGGACGGCTGGGCCGGGGGCCGGAATCTCGGCGTCCTCGTCGAGCGGCTCCGGCCTGCGCCAGCGCAGCCAGTGACCGGCCCTGTTGTGGGCGATGCCGAACAGCCAGGTGCGCACCGACGAGCGTCCGCGGAATGTTCTGGCGCTGTGCCAGGCGGCCAGAAAGGTCTCCTGCAGGAGATCCTCGGCGACGGCCTCGTCGCTGGTGAGGCGGCATAGGAACGTGAAGATGGCGCGTGCGTGGCGGTCGTAGAGCGGCGTCAGCGCTCTGGAATTACCGCACGCCATGCGCTCGATCAACTGCTCGTCTGTGCTCTGGGAAGAGGGCATCGCGAATGCTCGAATGGCCAGTTCCACCGTAGCGCCCGACATGTTGCCGCGACCTCCTGATCATGAGTACCCTCAGGCAGCGCGGTGGTTCAATGCGCAGGGCGGAAGCCTAGAAGAACACCTCCATCTCGCAGGCTGTGCGGTCGAAGCGCAGCTCGTACCTGTGTCCGTCCTCGTCAATCAAGTGAAACGGCTCTTTGAGGGGAGCGGGGTTGTCTCTCGTCGGGCACGGGTGGTTGACGTTGAGTTCGTCCACAATCGCCAGCAGGTGCGGCGCCAGCAGCCATCCGCCCGGCTTGCAAGTTCGTTTGCCAGCAAATAGCGCAACAGCCGGGTGACTGGCTGTCGTTCACCGCAGAAAGACACTCAGGTTGCGCGGAAGAACGTCGAGCAAATCCACCAGGTCCCATCGCGCCAGCTTCTCCATCAGTGCGGCGGGAAGTTGGTCAGGCAGGATCCTCTTTAGCAGCAAGGCGGTTTCCTCCTCGGAAAACTCTGCCCCTTCCTCGATCCACCCCAAGAACTCCTTGTTCTCTGGGCAGACCCTCTGGCAGATCATACACCCGACCAGGTAATTGCGCCACACGGGGTCTACCCACGCTGGGAAGGGCACAGAGCCGGGCTTCTCATTGCAGAACGTGAGGCAGCGCTTGGCGTGGATCAGGAAGCGCTCCGCCGTGATCGCGCCGCTTGGACAGGCGCGCAGCCGGGCCTGGCAGGTCTGGCAGCGCTCCATCACCCGGGACTCTTGCCAGGTATCTTCTGGGCACGGCAGGTCGGAGACCAGGCCCACCGGGCGGTGGAAACTCCCCAGCCCGTCCACGTAGCAGACGTTATTGCGGCCATACGCGCCCAGCCCGCTGTGCACGGCCAGCAGTTTCTCCAGCAGCGCGGCCTGTACCACGCGGTATCCCTGCGCGCCCACAATCTCCGCGATCAGGTCTTGGACCTGCTGGTCAGTTTCCTTCCAATGCAGGTAGGTGGGAGGCACGACGAGGGGGATCGCCTTGCCATTCCACGTGAAGGTGAAGCGGATCTGCGGCTGAGGGACGGCGACTGCGATCCGCGACCGCGCTTCTGGCAGATTGCCCGGCGGGCAGCCGGACTCTCAAAACCTCTCGCATCTCTCGCCTGCGGGAGGCTTCTATTTGTGGTATAATGCCCCACGAGGCAGGAAAAGGTGAGCAGCGAGCGATTGTACTGCACCGAGGGCAGCGTCGTGCGCCACCGCGACCAGGGCGAGGCCGACCGCGTGCTGGTGCTGTGCACCCCCCTGGGCAAGCTTGAGGTCATCGCCAAGGGGGCGCGCAAAGTGCGCAGCCGCAAGGCGGGCCACATTGAGCTCTTCTGCCGCTCCAGCTTCGTCGTCGCCCGGTCGTGCAGCTCGTGGGACGCACGCCCGCTACGCCGTCGAGCTTCTCGACCGCTTCTTCGCCGAGGGGGAGGGTGGGCAGGCCATGTTCGACCTGCTCGACCAGACTCTCACCTGGCTGTGCACAGACGACGATCTCGACCTGGTGGCCCGCTTCTACGAGCAGCACCTGCTGGGGCTGGCGGGCTTTCGCCCGGAGCTGTTCGCCTGCGTGGGCGAGCACGGCGAGGAGGGTTCGCTCCGGCCGCGCGAGCCGGCGGCGGAAGATCGCAGCGACCGTCCCGGTTGCTTGCCCTACGGCTTTGACCCGGAGCATGGCGGGGCGCTGTGTCCCGACTGCTACGAGGCACGGAAACGGCGGCCAGAGGTGGCAGCCCTTTCGCCTAATGGACTCTACACGTTCTTGCGGGATTGTCAGCGAGGGCCGTACACAACGCGGTTACGCCAGATACACGTCTCGCCCACCCTGCACGCCGAGGTGGAACGGGTGATGCAGCACTATATCAGCTATCACCTGGAGCGGAGCGTAAGCGCGGGCACGTTCCTGCGCAAGCTGAGACGCAAGGGCACAACAAGTCGATAGATAGGAGGGCATGTGCCACTCTACTGGGTCCCAATTATCGCGCTCGTTCTTTTCGCCGTCATCTCCATAGCGATCAGCTACGTATTCTCCGGCATCGTCCTGCATGCCCTGCGACAGCCCGTCGTCACCACCCCTGCCGATTATGGGCTGGAGTACGAGGATGTCGAGTTCCAAAGCACCGACGGGCTGACCATCAAAGGGTGGTTCATCCTCACGGAACCAGCCGGTGAGCGGGACAAGGTGGTCATCCTCACCCACCCGTTCCCCTTCAACCGCCACGGGTTTCTGGTCAAGAACCAGGGGTGGCTGCCGTTGTTCAAGACGGACGTCGATCTGCTCCAGATCGCGCCGGCCCTGCACAAAGCAGGTTGCTCGGTACTGATGTTCGATTTCCGCAACCACGGCGAGAGTGAGGGCGGGCTGACGGGCGTCGGCCTGACCGAGTATCAGGACGTGCTCGGGGCAATCGAGTATGTCGAAAGTCGCCCGTCCCTGCGCACGCCCCAGATCGGTTTCGCCAGCTTTTGCATGGGGGCCAACGCCACCATCGTCGCGCTCAGTAAGGGCGGAGACTTGGTCGAGGAGGTCAAGTTCCTGGTCGCCGTGCAGCCCATTTCGGTAGGCGTGTTCCTCCGCCGCTACATGAGCAACGTGTACACGCCGTTGAGCCTATACCTGATCCCCATCGTCGATCGGTTCGTCCAGTGGCGCGGTGGGTTCGCCTTCAGGGAGATGTCCCCACTGGAATACGCCAAAGACGTCCGGGTGCCTACACTGTACATCCAGGCCAGGGAAGACCCCTGGTTCGAGGCGAGCGACGTGCAGGGCTTTTACGATGCCTCGGCGGGGCCTAAGGACATGTGGTGGATCGAGGGCAAGATGCAGCGGTTCGAGGCGTACAATTACGTCTGTGCGAATCCGGAGAGGATCATCGCGTTCGCGAAAAAACACTTCTCGGACCAAGAAGCTTACACCTTGCCCACCTGACTCCGTCATTCCGAGCGAAGCGAGGAATCTCGTGCAGGAGATGGCGAGACCCTTCGCTTCGCTCAGGGTGATGGGTAGCAAGACCTCTAGGAGATCGAGATGATTACCTGTCCCTGGTGCGGTACGAGCTATGAGACGTTTCGCAGCAACTGCGAAAATTGTGGAGGGCCACTGCCGCCGCCCCGCGAGGAGGCCGCTGCTCCGCCCTCTGTCCCTGATATCCCAGAGCCGCCGCCGGCCCCCCGCGAGTTCAAGAACAGCTTTATCTGGCGCAAACTGCTATCAGACGGATGGGCGATCGCGGCAGGAGTGTTCACGCTCATAGGCGGTATCTTTACGCTGATCGGCATCCCGCTGATCCTGGTCTTTGTCGGCATCATCTTTGTGCCCCTGGGACTGCTGTTCCTGGGCGCGGGCATCCCCATCCTGATCTGGCGCTATAACCAGGCCCAGCAGACGCTGAACGTGCTACGCATGGGCGAGCCGGTGCTGGGCGCCATCGTGGACATACACGAGAATGTGGCCGTAGAGGTCAACGGGCGCCATCCCTGGACGATCACCTATGGTTTCGTGGTTGACGGCCAGGAGTACGAGGGCAAGACCACCACCTTGCGCCCGGTGGGCTTCACGCACCAAGTGGGCCAGCCGATGTATGTGCTTTACCTGCCGGGCGATCCCGCGCAGAACACAAATTATCCGCCGGTGATGTGATGGACATCGCTATCAAAGGCTCTATCTTGGGCCAGTCTGCCGTCTGCGAGCCGATCCTGCGTGCTTTGCCCGAGTGGTTCGGGATCGAGGAGGCCACCCGCCAATACGTTCAGGATATCGACGTACTTCCCACGTTCCTCGCCCTGATCGATGACGAGGCAGTGGGGTTCCTCACCCTCAAGCAGCACACCGAATACGCCGCCGAGATCCACGTGATGGGCATGCTGCCGGAAATGCAGCACCAAGGTGTGGGCCAAGCCCTGCTGGCCGGAGCGGAGGCGTACTTACAGGAGCAGGGCGTCGAGTACCTGCAGGTCAAGACCTTGAGCTCGGCCCATCCCGACGAGGGGTATGCGCGCACGAGAGCGTTCTACCTGGCGCTGGGGTTCAGGCCGTTCGAAGAGTTCGCTGGCCTTTGGGGAGCGGAGAACCCCTGCCTGCAGATGGCGAAAAAGCTGGAGGGCTGAGCGCCGATGGCGATCCGTTGCTCCGCGCTCCGCCCTTGCTAGATCGTCCGGGTTGAGGCACAGGCGCCGTTAGGGGAAAGCATGCAGAACCACCAAGACAGCCAAGTGACGTTCGTGCGCGACCCGGACCTGGCCCAGGTCGAGGCCAGGTTCTCGCGCTACCGTGAACGGGTCTTTCGCAAGCACACGCATGATACCTACGCCATCGGCCTGGTCAGGCGGGGCGTCACCGATTTCTGGTGTGATGACAGTACGAGGGCGATTGGGGCGGGGGACATCGCGCTCATCAACCCGGAGCAGGTCCACGCCTGTAATCCCAGGCCCGGTTACGCGCTGACGTACTGGATGTTCTACGTCGAGCCCGACCTGATGCGGGAAATCGCCTGCGACGTGTTTGGCCGAGATGAAGATCCCCCACGTTTCGCCCGCTCGGTCGTTCAGGACTCTCTCCTGTGGCATGGGTTTGCCTGCCTCTACAATGTGATGTCAGGCCCCAGCGATCGCTTGGAGAAACAGGTCTGCCTTTACAACACGCTGTCCAGGCTCGTGTCGGAACACACCACCCGCCGCACGCTACCGGTGTCACTCGATGATTCCTCCGAACTGATGCAGATGGCTCAGGAATATCTTTTGGAAAACATCTCGTGCAGCGTTTCTCTGGAAGAGCTATCTGCCCACGTCAACCTGAGCCCGTATCACTTTTTGCGCAGGTTCCGTGCCGCCTTTGGCATGCCTCCCCACACCTATCATCTTCAGCAGAGAATCCATCTCGCCAAGCGAATGCTGGCAGACGGAACTCCCATCGTCCAGGTGGCGCTGGATACTGGCTTCACCGACCAGAGCCATTTCACGAAGCGGTTCAAGACGTTCGTTGGCACGACGCCTCGCCAGTATCAAATGGCCAACCAGTGACATCCCCTTCCAAGCGCGCCCTAGCGTAAGAGCCCGATGTGGCCCGTCAGCGCGTTGACTTGCTTCTTGGGCCCACAGATCGCGATGCCGAGATAGGTCAACTGCTCGACCGGGGTTTGCTGCAGCCGTGCCTCGTACTGAGCGTAAGTCTTTGACTCTTGTGCGGCATCGCACACATCGACGAAGAAAACCTGCCCGGTATCCACATCCAACAACATGGCGCGTATCGACCGGATCAGGTCACTATCGCCCTTGAGCAAGGGGATCGGCACCTGGGTGATCCCCGTATGAACTTGGCCATCATTGTCCTTCACGTCTTTGCCGATGAGGCTCTCGACTCTGTGACCTATGGTCAGTGCCAAGACAGCCGCCGTATTGGCTATTAGCCCTACCGGCAGATCCTGGTTTATAATCATCACACACTTCATAAGCGCTCCTTTCGGTTTCGTGTCAGGTCAGAACCAATATAGCTCAAGTCCCAGTCGGTGTATAGTATGTTCTTGCTCTGTCGGAAGGCGTTTGCATTTATGGCGTGTTGGGGTATATTAGGGCGCGCCAGTCGCATGTAAGGCAGAACGACAAAGTCATCCGTAGGAGTTGAAAGGAAAATGCGCTACGGCTATTTTGACGACGAGCACTACGAATACGTGGTCGAGCGCCCCGATACGCCGCGCTCCTGGAGCAACTATTCGGGATCGCCGCTGTATGGTGCGATCATCACCAACAACGCCGGAGGGTACTCGTTCTACCGCTCGGCCACTGTGGGTCGATTTCTGCGTCTGCAGCCCAACGCGATCCCCATGGATCAGCCGGGGCGCTACTTTTACCTGCGGGATAGGAAGAGCGGCGACTATTGGAGCGCCTCCTGGCAGCCGGTCGGCAAACCGCTTGACGAATACGAGACGATCTGTCGCTTCGGCACGTCCTACACTATCATCGAGAGCGAGTATGCGGGCATCCGCACCGAATCGGCCTACTTTGTGCCGCTGGGGCAGCGCTTCGAGTATTGGCGGCTGGCGGTGACCAACCTGGGCGACGCGCCGAGGGAGATCAGCGTCTTTACCTACTGCGAGTTCACCAGCGAATGGAATATCTACCAGGATACCTTCAACCGCCAATACAGCGCCTACATCACCCAGAGTGACTGGCGCGATGGGTTCGTCTACTGCGCCAGCCGCGAGAACGAACCGACGGTCTTGGGCGGTCTGCCCAGCATATGTTGGCTGGCTCCGGTCGGAGCAGAGGTGGTGGGCTATGAGCTGGACCGCGAGGCATTCATCGGCCCCTATCGCAGCTACCACAACCCCCTCACCGTAGAGCGCGGCTCCTGTGGGAACTCGACCGCCTACGGCGACAACGCCTGCGGCTGCGTCCAGATCGATCTCGATCTCGCCCCCGGCGAGACGAAAGAGTTCCTGGTGCTGCTCGGCGTAGGGCAGGTGGAGGTCGAAGGCGTCGAGACCCGGGCCGAGTTTGGCAGTCTAGAGCGCGCCTCCGAGGAGTTGGAAAAGCTCAAGGCGGAATGGCACGGGCGGCTGGGCAATTTCGTGGTGCACTCGCCGGACGCCGATCTGGATCACATGGTCAACTCCTGGAACGCCTACAACGCCCTGATCGCATTCTACTGGAGCCGCGCGGCGAGCCTGATCTACGGCGGGGAGCGAGATGGCCTTGGTTACCGCGACACTGTGCAGGATATCCTCGGCGTGATCCCCCTGGTCACCAAAGAGGCGCTGGAACGGCTCGAGCTGATGATCACCGGACAGGAATCGAGCGGCGGCGCTTCCCCGCTGGTCAAGGTCTTTGGCCACAAACCCGGCCAGATGGAGCCGACGCCGCCGGAGGAGTATCGCTCCGACGACAGCCTGTGGCTCTTTAACACGGTGCCGGCCTACGTGGCAGAGACGGGCGATATCGCCTTCTACGACAAGGTGCTGCCCTACGCAGACAAGGGGAAGGATACGGTGTTCGGCCACCTGCGGCGGGCGCTGGAGTTCAATATCGAGCGCCAAGGCCCGCACGGCTTGTCCAACAGCCTGCGCTCCGATTGGAACGATTGCCTGGGCCGCAGCGGAGAGAGCCTCTTCGTCGCCTTTCAACTGCGCTACGGCTTGGTGGTCTATGCCGACATCGCCGCGCTCCTGGATAGGCCGGGAGAGGCCGCCTGGGCAGAGGCCGAGATAGAGAAGCTGGATCGGGCTATCCAGGAACATGGATGGGACGGGGATTGGTTCGTGCGCAAGTACCGCGAGGACGGCAAGGTACTGGGCTCCCGCCAGAAT
>DAOUDX010000020.1:0-14962 GCA_034430835.1 Anaerolineae bacterium | reverse complement strand
AACAACCGGCTGACCGAGCTGCCGCCCGAGATCGTCCAGCTGACCAACCTGCAGACGCTTTCCCTCGACAACAACCGGCTGACCGAGCTGCCGCCCGAGATCGTCCAGCTGACCAACCTGCAGACGCTTTGGCTCGACAACAACCGGCTGACCGAGCTGCCGCCCGAGATCGTCCAACTGACCAACCTGCAGACGCTCCATCTCCGCAACAACCAGCTGACCGAGCTGCCGCCCGAGATCGGCCAACTGACCAACCTGCAGACGCTTTGGCTCGACAACAACCAGCTGACCGAGTTGCCGCCCGAGATCGTCCAACTGACCAACCTGCAGTTGTTTCACCTTGGCAACAATCCCCTCCGCACCCCTCCCCCAGAAATCGCCGCACGAGGTTGGGAGGATGTAAGAGATTTCTTGCGCGACTTGATCGCAGGCTCAGTTACCCGCTACGAGGCCAAACTGTTACTAGTTGGCGAGGGAGGAACAGGAAAAACGTCTCTTCTGCGCGCTCTGCAAGGCGATCCCTTCATCGAGGGACTCTCCACCACACACGGCATTGACACCAAGCTCTACTGCCTCCTTCACCCTGATAAACCGGGAGAGTATATAACGCTCAACGTGTGGGATTTTGGTGGACAGCAAATCTATCATACCACTCACCAGTTTTTTATGACCAAACGCTCTCTATACCTGCTTGTATGGAACGCCAGACTCGACACCGACCAAGCCAGGCTGGATCACTGGCTTAGAAACATCCAGATCCTTGCTCCCGAGGCTCCCATCTTGCTGGTAGCAACCCACATCGACGAGCGCCCCGCGGACTTTAATTACAACCGTTTTGAGACAGCCTACCCCCAACTGGTGGGACACATTGGCGTGAGCAACAAAACAGGAGTAGGCATTGAAGAACTAAAAGAGATCATTGCACGTGAAGCAGTAAAGCTTCCCCTGATGGAACAACAGTGGCCCGCAACCTGGTGTAAAGCCGAAGAAGCTTTAAACGCCCACAGCGCCTACCATCTCTCGCAAGCCGATTACATAGAAGTATGCGTTCAACAAGGTGTCAAGGCGGAAATCGCGCAGACTGCCCTAGGAGGGTATCTGCACGACCTGGGCAAAATCCTTTATTATCAAGAAGACGACGTGCTCTGCGACTTTGTCGTTCTCAAGCCCAACTGGCTCACCGAGGCCATCAGTCTAGTGCTCGACGATAAAATCGTCCGAACCAATGGCGGCCTGCTGGCCCACGAGGACTTTTCTCGCATCTGGGGGAATTATGATCGAGCCCTCTATCCACGTTTCCTTCGACTAATGGAGAAATTCCTCATCAGTTACAAGCTACCTGCAGATGCTCCCGGTCAAGAAGCAACACACAGCCTCGTGCCACTGAGGCTACCTCACAGCGTGCCGCAGGATATGCCACACTGGTCAGATATTCTACCAGACAAACCCGAAATCAATATGGTCTTTCAATTACAGGGCTTCACCCCGCCAGGACTTATGAGTTGGTTCATCGTGCTAACCCATCCCTACACCCAAGGTATACATTGGCGGGATGGTGTGCGATTACAGTACGATGGTCATCAAGCAGAGGCCATTCTCAACCCCAGCACGCACGAGTTATGCCTCCGCGTGCGCGGACCATCACCTTACAACTTTTTCAGCATCTTGCACCATACGATAAATGACAGAATATTAGGATTTTATGAAGGCCTAGCATACAAACGCTTGGTGCCGTGCAACTGCCACCTAGGCCAAGAGGAAGAAGATATTCCCTGTCCCTATTATCACGACTACGAGCGCCTGGTTGAACGGATGCAGCACAACAAGCTGACCGCTGAA
Source organism: Anaerolineae bacterium (assembly GCA_034430835.1). GTDB lineage: Bacteria > Chloroflexota > Anaerolineae > B4-G1 > B4-G1 > JAFGED01. The sequence continues at coordinate 13,123 of DAOUDX010000020.1, read as the reverse complement.
TGTGACGAGTCATTCCAAGAAGTATCTGTACCTGTGTTACTGTATGGCATCCATTACTCCACAAATGATCAGGTCGCCGCCAAGCTAGATGAGATCCACTCAGCTATCGAGCAAGGACACGAAGAAATCACAGACAGGCTTGTTGAGCTTTCCCAAGGGTTCGAGCTGCTTAGGCGGGAATTCACCCGCCTCTGGAACTATGAAATGGCAAGCATCGACGCTGAATGTCCCAACACCTTCATACTTGTCCCCAGTTGGGAGAAGCCCTCCAATCTAGAAGAACTTCTTGGAAGCAAATATACCCTTCATCTGATGTGTCAACACCCAAGCGAACCGCACGTCGTCAGGGAAGAAAAAGGCTATACTGTCATTCAATCTTATGAATGGTGGGCGAAACTCACGCCGTGGCTTGAGAAAATGATGCGTTACTTGCGTTATATCCCCAAGGTGGGTGTCATCAGCGAGTTCTACGACGACCAAGTCGCCAAAGACATCCAGGCCAGCCTAAAGGTTTTCGAGACCATCCTTGACAGCATACCAGAAAAATCTGGCGCCCACGACAAACCAGAGCGTATGCAGGGCGCAAAAGGGCACATCAAAGAAATCGAGGCCACAGGCCCCGCGCTACGCCTACTGCATAGCTTTCTCAAAGAGGCAGATCCCGAGGAAGACTGGTGTAGCTTGCACAAGACAGTGACGCGCGATGGAAATATCCTTTGGCTTTGCGAGAAACATCGAGCAATCCACAGGATATAAATCCCTTGCAGGAGGAAAGGGAAAAGCCCTAGCAAATGCTGGGATTTTCGTTTAGTCAGGTAGGCTGCGTTGAGGCGCGCCGGAGGCCCGAAGCGAAACCCAGGGCAACTTAACACGGCACATTTTGCAGTAGCGCGGCTATGCAAAAACGTAGCCCAACAGGAAAGGCACTTCAGACCGGTTGGTCCGAGGTTCGAATCCTTACGGGCCACGTCCTCGGAAACCCCTAGGACAACCCCAGCTCCCTGGCCCGCTGCACCGCATCCGACCTGCTGTGGACGCCCAGCTTGCCGTAGACGTTCTTGATGTGAAAGCGAACGGTGTTCGCCGAGATGCAGAGCCGTTCCGCGATCTCGGTGCTCGATAGATGGGTGTTCAGGAGCCGCAACACCTCCAGCTCGCGCGCGCTGAGCGGCTCTGCGAGAGCAGACGGGAGCGGGGGCAGAGGGGCCGCAGGGGCTTTTCGCTCCTCCACGCCCAATGCCGTCAACAGCTCACCCACATACTCCGGCGCAATATTGCGCGCGATCCCGCGCTTCGCCGCCTCTCGCATCAGCCTCGCCATCGGCTCGCCCTCACCGGCAAAGGTGCCCACGTACCCCTTCGGCTCGGCAAGAGAAAGGGCATACTCCAGAGCATCCATCGCCCGATCGGGATCGCCTTGCGCCTGGTAAGCCAGCGCCTGAAGCACGTAGATCTCTACCAACATCCCCGGACGCCCGCGCCACTCGGCGACCGGCACCAGGGATTCTAGCAGCTTCAGCGCCTCGCCGGGCCGCTCCTGGGCGATCAGCAGTCGCGCCAACACGAGCAGCTCGTACTTGCGCATGCGAAGGTCGTATGAGTCCCTGGCCTCCTCCTGCAAGGGTGTGTCGATGTACTTGAACAGATCGCGCTCCTCCGCCCAGCGCCGGGCCGGTTCGAGATCTCCCTGCGCGACCCACATCCACGCCTGGAACATCGCGACGGAGAGATCGTCCAGGTCGGTGAGGTCAAACTTGACAGCCAGTTCCTGCGCCTTCCAGAGCGCATCCCAGGCGCTGTCCATATCCCCCTGCGCCCACCGGACGCGCGCCAGACAGATGTAGGCATCCAACGGGCCGACCTCCGTCCACTGCTCCGTCAACTCGATACCTTCCAAGAGATAGCGCTCCGCCGCGTCGAGATCGCCCCACTCCCGCGATAGCTCTCCCAGGCCGATCAGCGCCTGACCGGCGATAGGCATTCGCCGCCCCTGCGCGTCGGTTGCCAGATCCACCGCTCTCTGGTAGGCAGCCGCTGCCTCGCGGGGCCGGCCCTGCCGCATCAAGAGCTCGGCGCGGTTGCAGGTGATCATGACAGAAAGCATCACGTTGCCCGCCCCCTGACTCATGCTGAATACCTCGTCAAGGGCATGATCGTCAACCACACCCTCACCGCTGACCAACTGAGCTGTGCGCAGGATCCAGGTGGCAAACATGCGTATGAACTGCTCTTCCTCCGGCAGTTGCTCCAGTGCACGGCGAGATAGCTCGATGGCAGGACCCGTCTGCCCTCGGAGACCAGCCATCAGGCCCCGCAGGGCGGTCACCCGGCCGGAAACACGTTCATCTCCCTCCTCTATATCCTGCAAGAGGGATTCGATGACCTTGAGGGATTGGCTCTGCCACAACAGCATCCAGGCATACAAGACACACAACGTCGGACGGGCGCGCACCAAATCGTCCGGCAGCGCGCCGATCCAGCGCAGGAACGTGGCTACCTCGCCCCGCATCAGGGTCGCCTCGGCGTTCTGCTCGATCAAATCTGCCGCCCGGTCGAGATCCTCTGCCGCCAACGCGTGGTCTATCGCCTCGGCCGTCAGCCCGTTGCGCTCGAGCCACTCGCTGGCCCGGTGGTGCAGGCCCGGCACGCGATCCGGGTGCTTCTGGTGCAACCGCTGGCGCAGCAGGTCGGCAAAGAGGCGGTGGTAGCGGTACCAACGCCGCTCGTTGTCTAGCGGGAAGATGAACAGGTTGGATGACTCGAGATGCTCCAAGACAGATTGAGACTGGAGATTGGAGACTGGCGATTGGGCTTCGTCAAATCGCACAGCGTCGCACAAAGGGCCACACAGTCGATCCAGCATCGACGTTTGCAGCAGAAACGCCTGCACGTACTCCGGCTCGCGGCGCAGGACCTCCTCCAGCAGGTAGTCGAGGATGTAGCGGTTGGAGCCGGTGAACGCGGCGACGAACTTGGAAACGTCGTCTTGCCCCTGAAGTGAGAGAGCCGCCATCTGCAGGCCAGCGACCCACCCCTCGGTGCGGAAGGACAGCGCTTCGACGTTGTCGGCTGAGAGCGCCAACCCCATCACCCGGCCCAGGAACTCTTGCGCCTCGTCAGGCGTGAAACGCAGATCGACCAGGCGCAGCTCGGTCAACTGCCCCCGCCCGCGCAGCCGCGCCACCGGCAGAGGGGGATCGGCGCGCGTGGCGATGACCAGGTGCAGGTTGTCTGGCAGGTGGTCGAGGAGAAACGTGAGGGCATCGTGGACCGGCTGAGCTATGACGAGGTGATAGTCGTCGAGGACCAGGATCAAGGGCTCCGGCGCAGCGGCGACTTGGTTGATCAGCGCAGTCAGGGACGCCTCTGCTGCAGCAGGCGTGCTGGCGTCGGCGAACGCATTCTCCCCGGTTTCCACATCCACCGTCCGCAGCGCGGCCGCGAGGTAGGCCAGGAAGCGAGCTGGGTCGTTGTCCCCCTCGTCCAGCGAGAGCCAGGCGACGGGCCGGCCGCTGCTCGCTGCCCACGCGCTGACCAGCGTCGTCTTGCCAAAGCCCGCCGGCGCAGAGACGAGGGTCAGCTTGCGTCCCAGGTGCAGCCCTTCGTCCAGCCGCTCGATCAGACGAGGGCGGACCACCAGCCCAGGCCGGGGTGAAGGCATGTAGAGTTTGGTGTTCAGGAGAGGAGTAGCCATTGAACGCTCTCATTATAGACCCATGGCATCGCTGGCACAACTGATGCCTGTTCCCTTCCTGAGAAGCGGAGCAAGTGGATTGAAAAACCGGTTGCACCGAAGGGGCAGTTGGCGTACAATGCACGCAAGCGAGGAGACAAGACAATGAGAAGACAGGTTTTTTTCGTGCTGTCTGTGTTGGCAGCGATGCTGCTGGCCTGCATCGCTCCAGTTCGGGCCGACGACTCCTTTCCCGAGGACGATCTCGAGTTGGCCCGCCGTTACGCCCCCGTGCTCTACTTCCACCCCGACGAGGTCTTCCGCCCCCAGCCGGTGGAGGTGATCGTCGAGCAGGCCCGCCTGCGCCAGAGCCGCAGGCTGTGGTTCGACACCAACGTCCTCCTCAGCCTCGGCGTGCCTGACCTACTCGATCTCGAAACCGACAAGACACACTTCCTCGACGTCTGGTACGGCGATGGGGGCAGCTCGGCCTACACCAACTACTCCGCTCACCAGGCCTACTACCGGGCGGTGCTCAGCCCGGACGCGGGCGGGCCGCCCGTGGCCGTCTACGCCCACGTGGTGCGGGATGAGGCCGAGGGAGTCATCACCATCCAATATTGGGCTTTTTACTTTTACAACGACTGGTTCAACAAGCACGAGGGCGACTGGGAGATGATCGAGGTGATCCTCACCGATGAAGGCGAGCCGCAGTGGGTGGTGCTCAGCCAGCACCACGGCGGCACGCGCCGTCCGTGGGCGCAGGCATCTGTGGAGGACTCCACTCACCCGGTGGCCTACGTCGCCCGAGGCTCCCACGCCAACTATTTCGTGGGGGACGAGGTTTACCCCAACGGCAAGGACGTCGGCAACACGCGGATCGAGATCATGGACCGCACGAGCGCCGCCGGGCGCGTCATCCCCGAGGTGATTCTGATCCCCAGACGGGAAGTGGTGGCGATGGACGCAGAAGACTGGCCCGGCGCGGAGTGGCTGCCCTTCCGCGGCCACTGGGGCGAGCTGGCAGGCCAGAGCGATTTCGGCGGCCCATTAGGCCCGGCCGATAAGGGCGAGCAGTGGGAGACCCCCTACGCCTGGGGGATGGCCCAGCCGCTGGATACCGACGTGTGGTACGCCAACCGGCTCCGCGTGGAGGTCGCGGGCACGGCACCGGACGAGACCCAGATTGGGTTGGCGACCGAGCACAGTCAGACACTGGACATGGAAAACCTGGGCAACCTGGCCATTATGCACGCCGATCCACCGGCAGGGATGGGCGTCGTGGCCGGGATTTCCGTGCCGCCCGAGACCCAATCAGACGTGATCGCTGTCTGGCCCGACGGCAGCGCGCAGCAGGTGACCAGGATGCGTTTTGCCGGCGTACCTTTCGGGCAGTCGGGCCGGGCGATCCTGGTGCTGGGCCCTAGCGGTGAAGCGCGGCTGGAGATCGCGGACACCAGCCTCGCGTTGGAACCGTCGGAGGCGGAGACGATCGATGCGACGTGGGATGCGCCCGACTTGGTCTGGATCGGCTCCATCCTCCCGGCGCACCAGGTGGTGGCGGGGTTACTCCTGGCCGTGCTGGCGGCCGTGGTGCCCTCGCTGGTCTACGTCGGCGCGCTCTACTGGACCGATCGGTACGAAAAGGAGCCCAAGAATCTGTTGGCGGCGGCGTTCCTGTGGGGTGCCATCCCGGCGGTGGTCATGGCGCTGGTGGTGGAGCTGTTCTTCAGCCTGCCGCCCGATCTGATCGGTCCCCAGGCGCTGGAGGCAGTGCGATTGGGATTGGTCGCGCCGGTGCTGCAAGAGGCGCTGAAGGGCGTGGTGGTGCTCTTTATCGCGCGGCGCTACCGGCGCGAGTTCGATAACGTCCTCGACGGCATCATCTACGGGGCCATGGTGGGCTTTGGCTTTGCGATGACGGGCAATCTCATCAGCTACGCCGGCAGCTTTCTCCTGTGGGGGTTCCAGGGACTCAACGGGACGGCCATCGTCGAAGGCATCATCTACGCACTCAACAACGCCTTCTACGCTGCGGTCTTTGGCGCGGGGCTTGGATGGGGCCGGCTGGCGCAGGAAAAGTGGCAACGGTGGGTGTTCCCCTTGGGAGGGTTCGCGCTGGCCGTGATCGTCCACGCGCTGCACAACGTGTTATCGTACAACCTGCTGGGGCTGAACGCGATCACGGTGCTCTCGACGGTGATCGGCGTGATCCTGATCGGGATCGTGGCCGCGGCGTCCTTAAAGCGACAGCATCAGTGCCTGAAGATGGAGCTGGTGGGCGTGGTGGACGACGCCGTCTACCGCGCCGTGGTGACGCCCGGCGGCAGGGCGCGGGCGCAGTGGCAGGCGCTGCGGCGTGAGGGCTTCCGCGCCTGGCGGCGGACGCAGCGGCTGCACGGCCTGTGCGCGGAATTGGCCTTCAAGCGCATGCAGGCGCGGCTGCGCCCCGACGAGGCAGAGATAGCGGGGGAGGCGGAGCGGTTACAGGAGAAGATAGGAATACTGTCGTAGTCAGAGTCTGCTTGTCGCGCTGCGGGGGGCATGTTATAATCCAGACAAGTCAAGCCCCTGTAGCTCAGATTGGATAGAGCAGGAACCTCCTAAGTTCAAGGCCGTGCGTTCGAATCGCACCAGGGGCACCAAGGCAAAAGCGGTTGTTTTCACAGCAGCCGCTTTTATGATAGTCTCCCCGTTGAGTGTCGGTGGACATAACAAGCGAGCGAGGGCTTTCTGAGCGGAATGAAGCGCAGCAAAATGCAGTCGAAGGGCGCTCGCCGCTGTCACCAGCACTCAAGAGAGAGACTACCGCTTTTACCGTTTGGTGAGAAAGCAGACGCGGACACCATCCGCCCGCTACCGGGTCAGGGTGACTTTGCGCAGGCCGCGGGGATGGTCGGGGTCGAACCCCTTGACGAGCGTCAGCCCCAGAGCGAATATCTGCCCCGGCACCACGGTCACCATCGGCGACAGCCACTCCGAGATATCGAGCGGAATCCGGAGGGGCGTCTGCGCCAGTGCCAGTGCCTCGTTCAGGGCAGAGATGACTATGAGCTCTGCCTCTCGCTCCCTGAGCTGCCGGAGAAAGCCCATCATCTCCGCAGCCATCTCCCCTTCGGGGATGATGGCGACGACGGGGAACCCCTGCTCGACCAGGGCCAACGGGCCGTGGCGGAAGTCGGCCGACGAGTAGGGCTCGGCCAGGACGTAGGCCAATTCCTTTAACTTGAGGGCCACCTCGAAGGCGGTGGAGTAGTTGTAGCCCCGGCTGACGACCACGCAGGCATCCATATAACGGTATCGCTCAGCGGCCTTCACGGTGGTCTGGATCGAGGCCAGCATCCCAGAGACGAGGGCAGGCGATGCCTCGAGGGCCTCGAACGTCCCGGCATCTTTGGCTAGGGCAGCGCTCAGCATCGCCAGGGCCATGAGTGAGGCCGTGTAAGTCTTGGTAGCGGCGATGCCGCGCTCTTCGCCAGCGTGGAGGCGGATGGTGTGGTCGGCGGCAGCGGAGAGGGGAGAGTCGGGGGTATTCGTGACTGCCACCGCCAGCGCACCCTGGCGGCGTCCTTCCTCCAGCACACCCACGATGTCAGGCGACTGGTCGGACTGAGAGATACCCAGCACCAGCGCCCCGTCCAGGCAGGGAGGTTTCCCGTACAGGGAGAAAAGGGAAGGCGTGGCCAGAGCTACCGACAACCTGTTGGCTACACCGAACAGGTATTGGCCGTAGCGGGCGGCGTTGTCCAACGTACCTCGGGCGGCGATCACGATGAAGCAGGGCGCACATTCCTGTATAGCGGAGGCTACCGCCTCGACGGCCCCGCGCTCACTCTCCAACAAGCGTTGTAGCACCGCCGGTTGTTCCAGAATTTCCTGCTCGAGACGTGATTGGCTCATTCTCCCACCAGTATGAAAAGCAAGTCGTTCACATTCGTTCCCGTCGGGCCGGTGCGGACCAGGTCGCCCAGCATGTCGAAGAGGGCATAGCTGTCGTTGGCTTCTAGCGCCGCGTGGGGATCGAGCCTCAGAGCGCGAGCGCGGGCCATCGTTTCGCCAGTGACGACGGCTCCCGCGGCATCGGTGAGGCCGTCCGCGCCGTCGGTCGCCAGCGCCATCACCAGCACGCCGGGCCAGCCATCGAGGGCCAGCGCGGCGGCGAGGGCCAGCTCCTGATTGCGGCCACCCTTCCCCTCCCCGCACACCGTCACCGTCGTCTCGCCGCCCCACACGAGGCACGCCGGTGGGGGCAGGGGGTCGCCGTGGGCGCGCACGCCCTTGGCCAGCGCTGCCCCCACCCTCGCCACCTCCCGCGCCTCACCCTCGACGTAGGTGCTCAGGAGAAGCGTGTTGAAGCCCAGCTCGCGCGCCTTCTCCACCGCCGCTTGCGCCGCCAGCCGGTTGGAGCCGACGACGACGTTCTGCACGCGGGCGAAGATGGGATCGCCGGGCTTGGGGGTTTCGCGGAACGCCCCCCCTCTATCCCCCCCAAGGGGGGGGAGGTTGTATCGAGAGAGCACGGCCCGGGCATCGGCGATAGTGGTGGGGTCAGGGACGGTGGGGCCGGAGGCGATGACGTCGAGGGGGTCGCCGACCACATCGGAGAGGATGAGCGCGACCAGCGCGGCGGGGGCGGCCAGGCGAGCCAGGTGGCCCCCCTTGATCTGCGAAAGGTGCTTGCGCACGGCATTGATCTCGTTGATGGTCGCGCCGGAGCGGAGCAGTGCGTCAGTTAGGGTCTGGAGATCGGCCAGGGTGAGGCCAGGAACGGGGAGCGTCAGCAGGGCAGAGCCGCCGCCGGAGATGAGGCAGATGACGAGGTCGTGTCCGGTCGCCTGCTCCACCAGGCTGACAACGGCCTGCGCCCCACGGAGGGAGTTCTCGTCGGGCAGCGGATGCCCGGCCTCGATGATTTGGAGATCGGGGATTGGAGATTGGGCAATTGTGTGGCCGTACTTGGTGACGACGACTCCCTCGGTCAGCCGGTCGCCCAGAATGGCGGCGATGGCGGCGGCCATCGGCACGGCGGCCTTGCCCCCGCCGACGACGAACACGCGCGCATAGTCACATAGGTGATAGTGGTGGCCGGCGACGGCGAGGACATCCCCGTCACACCGAACGTGTCGTCGCACGGCGGCTGACGGTTCGACGGCGGCCAGGGCAGCACGTTGCAGCTCGACCGCCACAGCGTGCAGGTCGCCTCGTGGCACGGCGTCACCTTCCCAGGCTCTCGACAGCCGCGGCGGTGGCTTGCTCAGGCGTGGCCCTTCCCCTTAACACCGCCTCCACAGCTCCCTGCATCGCCGGCCCGACGACTGCCATCACGTCCGACGGGGGGGCAGGGACAGCAGCCTCCAGGATGCCGCGCAGCGCGTTCCGGTCCGCACTCGATACGTCCCACATCCGCAGCGCACTGCGCGTGCCTGGCAGATAGCCCGTTGCCTGCGTCCATTGGGCATTGCGGTCGGACGCGGCGAGCCAATTGAGCAGTGTCATCGCCAGCGCCTGCCGATTCGGATCATCGGTGACCATGGCTATCGCCCAGGCTCCCCGAGCGATGGTGAAGGGAAATCCATCGGGCGTGGGCACCGACGCGACGGCAGTTTCGGCAGAGCCGTCAGCGAGAGTCTCTCGCCAATAGCTGCTGGCCTGCACCACGGCCACATCGCCCGTCCCTGCCTTGAACCGCTCCCACGACTGATCCGCATCCGTGATACCCAGCACCACCGCCGGCGAGATGGCGCCGGTACCGATGCAGTCGCTGTAGAAAGTGAGCACGCTCACCATGACCTGCTCGTCCAGCCACGGATTGCCCTCCGAATCGGTCACCTTGCCGCCGGCAGCCATGTACTGGATCAACGTGGCGTCGTTGACCTGCTGGCCGCTTCCCCCACCGGGGAAAATGAACGAGACGGGAGGGGTGATGACCTGGGTCCAAGAGACCGGGGGAGCGTCGAGCCGGTCCGGGCGGTAGACCAGGTGCTGCATATCGGCGCCGATGACATAGCCCGCGATCTGATCGTCCACTGTCGCCATCTGGACGGCGAAGGAAAACAGATCGTTCGCCTCGTCGGGGGGGAGGAGGTCGTCGAGCGGCTGAATACGGCCCGCGCTGATCAGAGGTTCGAGGTCCGCCGTGTCCAGCACCACCAAGTCGGGCAGGATGGAGGGAGCAGCTCCTGGCGCCGTGCGCAGATAGTCGAGGATTCCGCCCCGCCCGTGGGCCCTCTTCACGCTCACCTCCACCTGAAGATCGGTGTGCGCCTGATTGAAATCGGTCAACTGCTGTGCGAGGACATCCGCACCCGGTGCATCGCCGTACGGGTCCAGTTCCTCGGGCAGCCATAGCTCGAGGATGACGAGCGCCGGCTGCGATTCCAAGGTCGGCGACGGTTCCTCCGTGGGGGGCATGGGCGACGGCGTCGGAAGCGGCAGGGTAGGCATTGGCGTCGATGCCGGCGCAAGCAAATCACATCCGGTGAGAATCAAGAGCAGGGCAACGACCAAGCAGCCGGTATGAGACAATCTCTGAGATCGCATGATACCTCCAACAGGAGCAACGGATGTGCTCATTATAGCACAACCCGTTGCCAAACCCCAACACACCGCTGGCATACTTGACGTCGCGTCCTGCTTTGTTATAATACCTCCGGCACGCGGGGCGGCCTGCCCAGGCCGCCTCTCTGCGTAGGTAGAGGAGACATGTTAGGAAGACTGAAAGCCATCGAAGAACGATACGAAGAGCTGACACGCCTGATGGCCGATCCGGCCGTGGCGAAGGACTATGAGCGCGTGGCGGAGTACGCCAAGGAGCAGTCGGAGCTTGAAGACACTGTCAGCGCCTACCGCGAGTACCAGGATGCCGCCGAGGAACTGGAGGGAGCGAAGACGCTGCTCGCCGACGACGCCGATCCTGAGTTGCGGGAGATGGCTAAAGGAGAGATCGCCACCCTCGAGAGCCGGCTGGAGGACCTGGAAACTCGGCTCCAGCAGTTGCTGCTCCCCAAGGATCCGCACGATTCCAGGAACGTGATCGTCGAGATCCGCGCTGGGGCCGGTGGTGATGAGGCAGGTCTCTTCGCCGCCAACCTGCACCGGATGTACACCCGCTACGCCGAGCGCCAGGGATGGAAGACGGAGCTGTTGAGTGAGCACACCACCGGGGTCGGCGGCTTCAAAGAGGTCATCTTCGATGTGCAGGGACATGGAGCTTTCTCCCGGCTAAAGTTCGAGAGCGGCGTTCACCGCGTCCAGCGCGTGCCCGTCACCGAGTCCGCCGGCCGCATCCACACCTCCACTGCCACCGTAGCCGTCCTGCCTGAGGTTGACGAGGTGGAGGTCCACATCGACCCGGGCGACCTGGAGATCGAGACCTACGGCTCCTCCGGGCCGGGCGGGCAGCACATGCAGAAGAATGCCACGGCCATTCGCATCACACACAAGCCGACGGGGATGGTCGTCACCTGCCAGAGCGAGCGCTCGCAGACGCAGAACAGGTTACGAGCCATGGCCGTGCTGCGGGCCAGGCTCTACGAGCAGGAAATGCAGAAGCAAGCCTCCGAGGTCGCCGAGGCGCGGCGGTCGCAGGTGGGCACAGGGGAGCGCAGCGAAAAGATCCGCACCTATAACTTTCCTCAAAACCGCGTCACCGACCACCGCATCGGCCTGACCTTGTACCAACTGCCCGACGTGCTGGATGGCAAGATCGATCCCTTCATCGAAGAGATGACGGCCCAGGAGCAAGCGAGGCAATTGCAGGCCTTGGGAAAGGGCAAGTAAGAACAGCGTGGTTGCAGTCCTGGCAGCAGAAAAGGAAAAGGGGCGGAAACTCGACGCTGGAAGCTTGATACCGGCAACTAGAAACCAGTATCAAGCACCAAGTGTCGGGTGGGCCCTGGCCTGGGCGACCTTCGAACTGGATGCCGTCACGGAACACCCACTGCTTGAGGCAGAGGTGCTTCTCGCCCACCTGCTAGATGGCTCGCGCACTACACTGATAGCACATCCTGAAACCCTGCTCACTACTAGCCAACTGGCCAATTACCAGGCCCTCGTCCGCCAACGCGCCTCCAACCACCCACTGCCTTACCTCACGGGCCGCATCGAGTTCTACGGCCTGGATTTCGAGGTCACCCCCGAGGTGCTGATCCCCCGCCCCGAGACGGAGACGCTCGTGGACTTGGCGCTGGTGCGCCAGCCTGAGGCCATCGTGGACGTGGGCACCGGCTCTGGCTGCGTCGCCGTGGCGCTGGCCGTGAACTTGCCTGAGGCGACAGTCTGCGCCATCGAGATCTCACCGGCGGCGCTAGCGGTGGCGCGGCGGAATGTAGAGCGCCACGGCGTCACCGACCGGGTGCGGTTGATGGTTGGCAACGTGCTCAACCCACGCCCCAGCCCATTCGACAAGCTCAGGGCAGGCCCGGCCGATCTGATCGTCTCCAATCCACCCTACGTCCGCACGGGCGACTGCGCTTCGCTGCCCACGTCCGTGCGCAATCACGAGCCTCGGCTGGCGCTCAATGGCGGACCGGATGGCCTAGCGATCGTGCGGCAACTGCTGGCCCAGGCACCGGCAGTGCTGCGCCCCGGAGGGGGGATCCTGATCGAGATCGGCGCCGATCAGGGAGACGCAGCCTGCCGCCTGGCCCATACCTACTTCCCCGAGGCCACTGCGCGCGTGCATCCCGACCTGGCCGGGCGCGACCGGGTGCTGGAGATAAGCACATGATCCGACTCCTGGCCCTGGACCTGGACGGCACGCTCATGGACGACGATATGGTCATCAAGAGCGGCCGGGTGCGGCGCGCCATCGCCGCTGCCCAGGAACGCGGCGTGGTGGTCACGCTGGCCACGGGCCGCATGCTCGACTACACACTTCCCTTCGCGCACGATCTGGGCATCACCGCGCCGCTGATCTGCTACCAGGGCGGGCTGATCCAGGCCCCCGGCGCCGCCGCGCCGATCTACCGGGCGACGATGGACCCGGCGCTGGCGCGCGATGTGCTGAAATGGCGCGCCGAGCAGGAATGGCAACTCGTGCTTTACGCCGACGACGCCGTTTTCTTCGACGAATGGCGATACCCCGAGGAATTCTACCGCGACATGTTGGGCAAGCGCCTGATCGTGGTGGACGATCTCGCCGCCGTGCTCGAAGAACACAAACCGGTCAAGTTCATCATCTTTGTCGAGCCGCGCGAGGCAGAGGCGGTTCTGGAGGATCTGCGGCAGCGATTTGGGACACAGATGGAACTGACTCGCTCCCACGCGCAGATCGTCGAAGGGAACCCCTTGGGGGTGTCGAAGGGGGACGGGCTACGGCGACTGACCGAGCATTTGGACATTCCGCAGGCAGAGGTCATGGCCATCGGCGACCAGGATAACGACGCGCCGATGGTCGCCTGGGCCGGACTGGGCGTAGCGATGGGAAACGCTAGCCCTGCCACCAAGGCC
>DAOUDX010000019.1:0-5060 GCA_034430835.1 Anaerolineae bacterium | reverse complement strand
TCGACCTCATCTTCCGGCATCAACATCACACCGCGTGGCTTCCGACCTCGCATGGGCATCCTCCCGTGATTGGTATGGACGGATTCTATCACAGAAGTCAATTTCTTGCCAAATTTCAGCTACAGTCCACTAGAGGGCGCCAAACACGCTCAGGAGTTGTCGAGCAGACCCCGTCCAGGTGAACCGCGCTGCCTGGGCCAATCCTTTGGCGATCATCCGCTGGCGCAGGCCGGCATCCTCCAGCGTGCGGGCCATCGCTTCTGCCAGGCCATCGATGTCGAACGGCTCGACCATCAGTGCCGCGTCGCCCGCGACCTCCGGCAGCGAGGAGGCGTTCGAGCAGACGACGGGCGTGCCACAGGCCATCGCCTCCAACACCGGCAGCCCAAAGCCCTCGTACAGCGACGGCAGGGCAAAGAGCGCCGCGTTGCGATACAGCGCGGGCAGATCGGCGTCATTCACGAAACCCAGGATGCGCACGCGGTCGCCGTGCCTCTCCACCTCGGCAAAGATGTCCTCGCAGAGCCAGCCGCGACCGCCAGCAATGACAAGCTGGCTAGTTGGCCGGTCGGTTGGTTGGTTGAAAGCCTGAATGAGACGGACATAGTTCTTGCGCGGCTGGAGGGTGCCGACGGAGAGAACGTAGGGCCGGTCACCAATGCTGTAGCGGGCACGCAGCAACCCTTTTTCGCCTGGCTCCTGCTCCGGGCGGAAGCGGAGGTCCACGCCGCCGTAAAGCACCTCTACCTTCTTTGGCGGCACGCCGTAGTTCGCGATCAGGTCGGTGCGGGTAGCCTCCGAATCGGCCAACACCCGATCGGCGCGGGCGACGGAGCGGGGTACCACGCGCTCCAAATACGCCCGCAGCGATGGGACGAAGGCATCGGGATAGTGGAGGAACGAGAGGTCGTGAACGGTGAGCAGCGTGCGCGTTCTGCGACGGGTTGGCGGCAGGACAAAGTCGGGCGAGTAAAAGGCGTCGATGGGGCCAGTGATCACTTCGACGGGAATCGGCACTCGCAGCCGCTGCCAGAGGCGAGCCATCCAATCGTCGGTGAGGGGGATCGTGCGGAACCGAACGCTTCGGCTCTCAATCTCCGATCTCCAATCTCCACGTAGCAACCCCCCGGCGGCTGCAAAGATTGTGTACTGATGCGGGCTTGCCAGCTTCAGAAGCGCCGTAACCAACTCGCGCGTGTAGCGGCCGATGCCCCCGCCCTGGCGGGCGGCGGCGGTGTAGTCAATCCCGATCCGCATCGCCTTCCTGCTCTGCCTTGTCCACGTCCGAATAGGTCCAGATGCGGTTGATGAAGAAATTCCAGAACATTGCGATGCCCACACCCAAAGCCCAGGAGATGTTATACCCCACAGCAACAGCCAACTCTGCCTCAATCGGCAGTAGATTCCCGGCCAGTTGGGCAAACGGCTCCTTCGTCCAATTGATGATGGGCGCACGAATGATGTAGGCCAAGATATTGATCAGATAGAACTGCACAAACTGCTTGAGCAACAGCTTGGATCGAGAATCTGGATACGTCCAATATCGGTTCCAGATAAAGTTACTGACGATGGCCGTCGATAGCGAGATGGCGATAGCCATTTCATCCTGCAGGTGCTCAATCCGACCCGGTAGAGAGACAAGCGCCATAAAAGCGTTGAAGGCTACCAAATCCACCCCGGCGCCAAACGTGCCGACCACGGCAAACTTGAGAAACCGGATCGCTTCTTTTCCGTTGACACGAGAGAGAACAGTCGGCATGGATTCATCCATTCGCAAATCCGCTCATTCGCTCACTCGCTGATTCGCTCACTCGCCGAACGATGTAAGCCAGCAGCCCAAAGAGAACGCCGACGTACAAGTGCACGTTATTGACGTACAGATTGTCGAAAAGATGGTGCACGCTAAGATGCGTCCACGTACCCAGGAGGCCGATGGCAAGCCCGCGCAGGAGACCATTGGCCCGCCGGGTTGCCCGCCAGGTCTGCCAAAAGACCGCGCCCCACAGGACTAGATAGGCAACCAGACCGATGAGGCCCATCTCAGCGGCGATGTTCAGATAAAAGTTATGCGCGTGCCCCAGAGGAATGGGCCAGTTGATCAGCGCAAAGTCGCGGTAGGCCGGCTCGTAGCAACCGAAGCCGACTCCGGTCCAGAAGTTGTAGCGCCACATCTCCAGGGCCGCCTGCCAGTGGGCCTGCCGCTCGATCACGGCATAATTGGCATCGTTGATCCCCACCCCGCGCACGTCTTCGAACCGCACGTATTCGGCAAAGCCGGTCAGGCGAGCCTCGACGGACGCCGGCATCAGGCCGGTCGAATACAGGGCGAATCCGCCGACGACGAGCACAACGACCACCATCCCTCCCCAGCGCGCTTTGCGCGGCAGTGCAAATGCCATCACCGTCACAGCCGCTCCAAAGCCCATCCATGCGCCACGGCTCCAGGACATACCGAGCGCGGTGAGCATCAAAACGGCAGGCACCAAGTAGACAAGTAGCTGAGTAACAAGAGGCCATTGCTTCTTATCCTTGCCCACTCGTCTACTCTTCCACCACGACGCGAACACACCCCACGCCCCGCCCAAAGCCAGCGGCAGCATCAATCCCAGGAAACCTGCATACGGGTTCGGCTGCTCGAAGGTGCCGTAGGCCCGGTAGAAGCGCTCGTCCAAAATGGCAAAGTGCTCCGGTCCCTCGCCCCGCAGCCCGAACTGCCACGCCCCCACCCCGGCCTGGAAGACCCCAACTGCAAGCAGTGCTCCCACCAACCACGGCAGCCGTCGAGGCGTCAGATACGTGCCGACGAAAAGGGACAGCAGCATGATCTGCACCCACTTGATCAGTTCCGGCAGGCCGTAAACGGGCAACTCGACCGCGTCCCACAGCGACAACAGCGTCGCCCCGACAAATACGAACAACGGCATCTGTAGAAGCGATACCTTGTGCTCGTCCAACCTTAGATCCCGCCGCGCCAAACCCCGCGCCAGCCAGACGGCCATCGTCAGTGCGAAGAAAACGTGGGCAATCTGCGCAGGCACCTGCGGTACCTCCGCACGCAGGTACGCCCACAGGGGGCCGAGGAAGAGCATGACAGCCAAGCCTACCATCGGCTCGACCGCCGTCGCCACGCTGCCGACCGCCAGCAGGACGAAGAGCGCTCCGCCCAGCGGCGTGAGCTTGATCAGCAGCAGCCCCGCGACGAGGGCCAACACTAGCCCGAGGAGTGTGATCACGGGGCCATTCCAGGAGAGATATCTCACGCAAAGGCGCAAAGGCGCAAAGGAAATCAGAAACCTGGCATCTTTGTGTCCTGGCGCGAGCGACTTTCTCATGAACGGCTCCGGCGCTATTCGGGCAAACGATTGACCACCCGTCTGATCCCGTCTTTGATGAGCGGCGCACCAAAATTGACGAGCAGCCCCAAACGCTTGTCGGCAAGCCGCAGATAGGTGAGCAACTGTTTATAGTGTACGGGCGCAGCGGCTTCCACCGACTTGATTTCGACGATCACTCGGTCTTCAACGATCAGGTCGGCCCGATATCCTACTTCCAGATGCACATCCTCGTAGACCAGGGGGATAGGTTGCTGGCAAGCGACCCGCAATCCTCGCTGTTCCAGCTCATATGCCAGCACTGCCTCGTAGGCCGACTCCAACAACCCTGGGCCAAGCGTCGTGTGGATCTTGTAGGCGGCATCCACGATCTGCCGGGCGATCTCGTTCTCAGCCATTCCCCCTCCCTGCGCCTTCATATCCTCTGCGCCTTTGCGTCTTGGCGTGAAACTACTCAATCCTGGTCCGGAAGTATTCAATCGTCTGTTCAAGTCCCTCGTCCAAGGGCACCTGCGGTTCCCACCCCAGCACCTGCTTCGCCTTACTGATGTCTGGGCAGCGCACCTTTGGATCGTCGGCGGTGCGCGCGTCGGTAGGTGTGACGTACTCGATGGGCGATTCGCTACCCGTCAGCTCCAGCACCTTGCGCGAAAACTCGAGGATGGTCATCTCATCAGGGTTGCCCATATTGACCGGCGTCGCCTCGTTGGAGTTGAGCAACCGAACCATCCCCTCCACCATGTCCGCGATGTAACAGAAGGAACGGGTACGGGATCCATCATCGTAGATGGTGAGTGGCTCGCCGCGCAGCGCCTGGCAGATGAAATTGGGCACCACGCGCCCGTCGTCCATCCGCATACGAGGCCCGTAGGTATTGAAAATGCGCGCGATGCGCGTATCGACGCCGTGATAGTTGTGATACGCCATCGTCAGCGCCTCGGCAAAACGCTTGGACTCGTCGTAGACGCCGCGCGGCCCGACGGGGTTGACGTTGCCCCAATAGTCCTCGCCCTGGGGATGTATCAACGGATCGCCATAGACCTCGGAGGTGGAGGCCAGCAGAAAGGTCGCGTCCTTCTCCATCGCCAGCCCTAGCGTCTTGTGCGTCCCCAGCGCACCCACCTTGAGGGTCTGGATGGGAAAGTTCAGGTAATCGACCGGACTGGGCAGGCTGGCCAGGTGAAACACCGCGTCGAGCGGCCCTTCGAGGAAGATATATTCGGTCACGTCGTACTTGATAAAGTGAAAGCGCTCGTGCCCGGCCAGGTGAGCGATGTTATCGACGCTGCCGGTGCTGAGGTTGTCCATCGCGATCACCTCGTGGCCCTCGCCCAGCAGCCGGTCGCACAGGTGGGACCCGATGAAACCGGCCCCGCCAGTGATGAGAATGCGCATGCCTTGCTCCTTGATCGTGGAATCGAGGGGATTATACCGCAGGGTAGGGAATTTGCCAGCGACACATGCCAGGGGTAATGCGCGACTACCCCCACACACAGTCAACGCTGATCGTCTTGAACGTCAGCCTCGTGCAGCGGGAGCCACGCGCATGGCAGGAAGCATATTGAGACATGAAGCCGGTGGTGAATCAATGAAACTCATTAGACTTGTGGTGCAGTTGTGCAGATTGACTTTCTGGATAAACTTGCCAGTATGATCACTTACGAGAAATTGAGCCGACGTCCCAAATCAGCCCCAAGTCTCATCGGTATGACTCTGTCTGCTTTTGAC
>DAOUDX010000018.1:0-7612 GCA_034430835.1 Anaerolineae bacterium | reverse complement strand
ACTGCTTGGCTGCGAAGGAACGATTTACATGACCCAAGCCAATTTGTCTCGCACGACGCCATTTGGCATCCAAAGCACGGCAAAAGCGTGCTCAGTTTGGGGGTTTTAGTCACAATTCCAGAGATGCACCCATAACACACATCAGGAGGAGTGGAAATGAAAGACAAGGCCAAATGGATCGTCATCAGCGTCGTCCTGGCGGGGCTGGGCTTGCTCCTGTTCAGCACCGCGGTCGCCGGGCCCCCGGCTGGGGAGCTAGAGGCCCCGGTTGGTGCACCGGCGCAGGCCACCGTGGGCACCAGCTTCACCTATCAGGGACAGCTGACGACGGGCGGCGGACCGGTGAACGATACCTGCAGCATGGCCTTCCGTCTCTACGACCAGAGCACAGACGGCAACCAGGTGGGGAGCCCCATCACCACCTCCGTTCCGATCAGCGATAGTTTGTTCACCGTGGACCTGGACTTCGGCGGCAGTGCCTTCGACGGCGAGGCGCGCTGGCTGGAGGTCAGGGTGAGCTGCCCCGGCGACAGCGGCTACGAGGACCTGGGGCGCCAGGAGTTGACGGCCGCTCCCTATGCCCTGTACGCCCTGGCCGCTCCCTGGGACGGCCTGGCGGACGTGCCGGCCGGCTTTGCCGACGACACCGACGGCGTCGAGTACCAGAACGTGATCGTGGTCGCCATGAGCGGGGGGGACTACAGCAGCGTCCAGGCGGCCATCGACAGCGTCACCGACGCTGCCGCCGACAATTCCTACCTGGTGTGGGTGGCGCCGGGGGTGTACGTGGAGCAGGTGTCCATGCAGCCGTACGTGCACCTGCAGGGGGCGGGGCAGGAGGCGACGGTGATCAGCAGCACCGCCAGCAGCAGCGTCTTTCCCCCCACTCAGGCCACGCTGGTGCTGACCCGCAACGTCGGCCTGCGGGACCTGACGGTGGGCAACAGCGGCACGGGCACTAGAAACGTAGCGCTGCTGGCGACGGCCGGCACGACCCAGACGCTGGTGGCCGGCGTCACGGCGCGGGCGCAGGGAGGTGGCACTCTCAACTACGCCGTGTACCTGACCGGCAGCGGCACGGGCGTCACGCTGCAGGACGTCACCGCCCTGGCCGAGAACGGCAGCTACCGCAACTACGGCCTGGTCAACTCCGGCGGTGCGGCGGCGACGCTGCGCGGCGGCTCCTTCACCGGGCGCGGGGGGACAAACGCCCTAGGCATTAAAAACGATGGCAGCGGCACCACGCTGCAGGCCGAAAGCGTCACTGTCTTGGCCGAGAACGGCAGCTACAACATTGGCCTGGCCAACTTTGCCACTGCCGACGCAACGCCAGGCGCTCTTATTCTCGGCTACGATGCCCAAGGATATCCGCAAGCTGGCGGACAAGATTCTCGACGACCCGGCCATCGTGCAGATCGGCACGATTGCCCCGGTAGAAACCGTTTCGCACGCGCTTTATCCTGCATCTCAAGGCCTCAAGAAAAAGCTTCTGCTGGCTACGTTGCGACAGACGGCCGTGGGGTGCATTGATCTTTACGCGCACCAAGCATCGTGCGCGCGACCTGGCAAAACACGACTACTGCGTCTCAGCGCCGCAGAGCAACTCGCAAAACCAGCGAGAGAAAGCGATCAACAGTTTTCGCGACGGCAAATACGATATTCTCGTCGCCGCCGCGCCCCCAAGAGCAGGACAGCATGATGCACGGCTCTGGAACGGACGCGCGCTCTTATTAGGTCGGTACATTGCTTATCACTAGAAAACAAGGAGGAAGCGATGAAATTCACAACTGGCGACACCGTTGTTCACCCTATACGCGGAGCAGGTGTGGTGGAACGCATCGTGGAACGAACGTGGCATGGAAGTACCGAATTGTACTACAGGATCAAGTTGCTGGGGCAGTCGGGCACCATGCTGATGATTCCAACAAGTGTAGCAGAAAAGCTGGGCATGCGGTGTGCGATCTCGCGGTCCAAGATGGAGCAACTGTGGAGTGTCTTGCTTGCCGCGCCTGTGAACTTACCGGATGAACACAAGGAGCTCCAACAGTTCTTGCAGGACAAACTTGGCACCGGCGACATCTTTCAGGTTGCAGAGGTGGTGAGGGACATGGCCTGGCGGCAGTGGAAGACTCGCTTGGGTGCCACTGCGAAGCAATTGTATGAAGAAGGAATCAGGTTACTCGTAGGAGAGATCGCGGCAACACAGGGTATCGAGTTTGTGGATGCTGAGACACAGGTCCGGGCGAGACTGAGAGAACACTTGTCCTCAGCCACAGCGATGTGATTCCAGCGTCGCTCGTGGCTGATTGTTCTGCTTGCATACCCCGCTAGTGTGAGCAGGTAAGTGGCTGCGTGCGGGGGGAAAAAGCCATCCCTGCGTACAGGTAAACACGCAGCGATGGACTATCGCGGGAACGGGAGCGACGGGGGTAAGGTCGCCATGTGGAATATGAACCGGCCCAGAGACAATCTCCGGGCCGGTTTCTCTTTTCCATCAGGGGACGGGCGTATTATTCGGCCAGGACAGGTGATAGCCACCCAATTGACAGGCAGTATCCACTGATTCTCTGCTTTCCACACGGCCGGCGACGGGCGATTCCGCTCCCATCACGGCTGATTCCAGGACAGCTGGATTATTCGGCCATAACAGGCGCGCGACGAGCCTACCGACTCACAGTCCAGTTTCTTGCCTCACCAACAGGGGCTTGTCACTGAATGCTCGGCGCCTCTTAGCCTCTGCTCAACAAAAACCGTCTTCCAGGTCACCACCAGCCCCGAGGTCGCCCCCGCGCCCTGGTCTACGGCGACCGCATCCGCGAGGTGGTCGCCGTTAAACAACAGACCTATGGCACCTCCCACGCAATGATGTCGTCGTACGTCGCTGTGGCCTGGAACAGAATGACGCCGAAGTGCCCGGCTGCATACGTGGTGTCTGACGCGGTCAGAAGATGCGCCCCATCCAGGAACGCATAGATCATGTTCCCATCCGCTTCGACCCGGATCCGGTATGGGTGCCCGCGCTGGATCGTCATTGAGTAGCTGTCCAGAATCTGGTAGGGCGGCCGGCGGCTGATCTTGAACGCGCCGTCCACCGCGTCGATGATCACGTCGTAGGATGAGGTGCCATCGGCCGAGGAGCGGAAGGTCAGGCCGGCGGCATTGCCATCCACCAGGTTGACCGTGCCCTCGTAGGCAAAGTTGTCGCCTGTAGGTTCGTAGATGTTCCACGCGTTGCCCAGGGGGTAGTAGCCAATTGCATTCTCCCCGACGGGGTTAACCCAGAGGCCGTGGTTGGGCATCCAGCCGGTCAGCGTGCCGTCCTGGAAGTCATCGAAGAAGAGGATGCCGGATGGGCCTCCTCCCTTCAGCGCCAACGGGAGCCAGGTGTACCACCGTGCGCCCTCGAACGCGCCGATGTCCCAATTCCCTTCCTGGGGGCGGAGATTGTGATCCAGGTCCTCGGTGAGCCAGACGACGTCTGCGCCGGCGTTCAGGGCGGGGGAGTCTCCCCGTGGGTAGTAGGTCGACGCAAGCAACGGGTCTCCCAGGATGGCGTTGGTCCCGCTGATTGGATTGCTCCCGTTCCAGAGGAGGTTGTGGTCGGCGTTGATGATGCTGCTGGCGGGGTGCGTCTGGACGATGCCGATCTCGTGATCGGCGATGATGTTGTTAACCAGCGTTACGTCGGCGAATTGGGATGCCACGACGCCCCGCTCGCCGTTGCCGACGAGGGTATTGTTGAACAGTCGCGCCGTGCTCGGGGGTGATCCAAGCAGTTCCACGTAGACGCCCTCACTTGCGGAACCGCTACGGTTGTAAGCGATGAGGTTATTGCTCAGCGTGACCGGCAAGCTGCTCCGGATCGAAACGCCGTCGCCCTGGCCATACATCGATCCACCGGTGTTGTTGACGATGACATTGCGCGTCAGGTGAGCATCGCTCTGGATGACAGACACGCCACCGCCGATCCCAGCCATCTGCCCGCCCACGTTCCCCTCGATCACGTTATCGGCGACGATGACGTCGGATGAGTCATCGATCTTGAGCCCACCGCCTTCGCTCCACCCGTCACCGCGGTTGGATTCGTTGTCTCGGATCGTGTTAGAGAGCACGCGGGCGTAGGAGACAGTATAGAGGTGGACCCCGCCGGAGCCGGAGTAGTCGACGCTGCCCAGATTGTCTGCGATTTCGTTGTCCAGCAGTTCAACGGCGCTGCCGTAGATGAAGACACCGCCGCCATAGCTGTAGTAGCCGCCGTCGCCAGCGGTGTTGCTCAGGATGCGGTTGTGGCTGATGTTGTACACACCGTTGGTGGCGTAGATGCCGCCCCCCAGGGCGCCGGCGGGGGATATGACGCCCGTGCCGCTGATGTGGCCCCAGTTATCTATGATGGTGGCGTGGTGGAGGTAAAGGTTGGTGTTTGCAGCGTAAATGCCGCCCCCGCACCCGCTGGGGTAGCAGTTGCCCGTGCCGTTCCCGCCGGTGAGGATCAGGTAGGAGAGCCACACCTCGCCGGCGGAGTCGACCACGACGACCGATCCCATTCGCTGGGCGTCGAGCACCACGGGGTAGATCTCGGGGGCGTGGCTGTCGCAGGTGGGGTCCCACCCACCTATGACCGTCACCTGATTGGTGATGGAGATGACCGTGCCGCCGGGATCGGTGTAGCTCCCCCCGGCGATGCGGACCGTGTCGCCCGAGGTGGCGGCGTCGACGGCGGC
Organism: Anaerolineae bacterium; assembly: GCA_034430835.1. Lineage (GTDB taxonomy): Bacteria > Chloroflexota > Anaerolineae > B4-G1 > B4-G1 > JAFGED01. Next base: position 2,891 of record DAOUDX010000018.1, on the reverse strand, counting down.
CTGGATGGAGGCGTAGCAGCCGTTGCATGCGGCGTCGCAGTTCGTCCCCGTTTGGTTGACACACTGCGCCGCTGCGGTGGGGGCTGCAACCGTCCTTGTTGAACCCAGTGCGATCAAGAGAAAGGCTACGGCTATCAAAGCAGATAACAGAAAGCGAGGGTTGCGTTTTCTCATCTCTTTCTCCTTGTGTTGGCCGATTGTGGTAGAATCACGGCTTCAACTTTCAACTGAAAGGCAGGCCATGAACTTGCCCCTCTTTTTCTTCGCTCAAAGTATAGGTTCTCTTTGGCAAGCTGTCAAACGGTGGTTTCGCCAATGGGCAAAGCCCATCAACGATACTCTGGTTCTGAATACAGCCCTGGACTTGACCTGCACCAGATCAGGACCGGCGCTGGAATATGCACTCAACCGGCCTCAAGCTGTTGGAAGATAGCGATAGCCACTCGATTGAGCAGCTGTACCCACTGATTCTCCGCTCCCTGCACGACCAGCAACAAGGGATTTCACTTCCATCACGCCTGAAACTAGAACGGATGTGTTATTCGGCCAGGACAGCCTGCTGCCATGAGCGAAGCTTGCGGGCCAAGAAAACAAGCAACACCCGGTCGCGCGGGGTCAGCGCTGGGCGTTTGACTTGGCGTTGTAGGACGATGAGTTGTTGACGCAGGAAAGCATTTTCCAGCACGAGTTCCGACTTGCTGCATGTGAGGTCTGCGGCGACATTGAGGAACAAGGTATGATTGTCTGGCCTCGTCCACTGGCGAAGACGTCGATTGACAGCCTGGCACAGAACATCCGCACATCGTCGGATGAGGGAGGAGAATCGCAGGTTCATGGCGCATCTTTCCGATTGGGATTTTGGGGGCAAATTGTACTACAAACAAGGTTGTTGGCACAGTTTTCAAACGGATGAGGGTTTTTGCCTAGGACAGCACCACGTCACAAAACAATCCGCCACATCTCAACTGGAGGGCGGGTACTGCAACGCTGCTTGGTGCCGTGCGCTTTAGCCTCGCGTGTCCTAGCTTGCGACTGGCGCAGTTGTTTATCCGTCCGGTTGGCGACGGTTCAATACCCTGTCACTCGTCTTGCGATTACCCCTCCTTGGTCCCCGCTTGCCTCTCGTCGGATTGGCCTTTCTTCTTCAGCGCTTGCCTGGCGCCGTGGGCGTAGATGGAGTGAGGCAGGGTATTGATTGCCTCGTTGAAGTGGCGTATGGCTTCAGCCTCGCGGCCCGTGCGGCGGCTGGCCAGGCCCAGGTTGTAGTAACCTGCGGCCAAGTACTTGGCACCTTGCCGTACCTCCTCGTCGGCCAGGGCTTCCTTCAGCGTGAGATACGCTGCCTCCAGTTCCTGCATGCGCAGTTGAGCTACCCCACGGTTGACGAGCACAATCTGGCGGCTGATCGGGTCAGGCCACAAGCGCAGGGCCAGGCGGAAGAGCGACAGAGCCTGGCCATATCGTTGCCTGGAAGTGAAAAAGTTCCCCAGGTCCACCAACAGTCGCACGCGCATGGTGATCAGGTAAAGGATTATGAGGAACACGGCAGGATGCAGCGGTACGGAGGTGACGGCTATTGCGGCGCCAGCCGCGGTGACGATCAGCCCTTCAAAGATGAAACGATCGGACAGTCTCTGACGGCGCACGACGGAGAGGACGCCAAATCCCAGGATATACAGCAAACCGACGAACGCTATCAGGAGAGATGGGTGCATGCGCATGGACCTTTAGGCGAACAGACAGTCGGCAGTGCGCTTCAACATCTCTGCGCCGCGCACTTCCGTCTCGAAGAGCGGCACGATGGCACGCACATCGGGGAAGCTGCGCCAGATTTCCTCCATGTAGGCATCCTGCATGGCGATGCGGTTGCACACGAAATCGGGAGCGTCTTCGGCTACTCCCTGCTTGTCGATCACCAGGTTCACCACTACGCCGCCCACAGGGATGCCAAATTCCTGGAACCAGTTGATGAAGCGCTTGATCACGGCGATGGGCAACGCCTCCGGCAAGGTGATGAAGAAGAACGCGGTCTTTTCGGGATCGGTGAGCAACTCCTTGGCCCGTTCCATCCGCTCGCGGAAGCCAATGAGGTAGTCCATCAATGGATCTCGCTCCTTCTTCTTGCTGTAAGAGAGGATCTCCCGCAGAGACTTGGCCTCCTCGCGGCTCTGCATCATCTTGTTCACCCACATGCCGTACACGCTCGACATGCCCAGCAGTCGCCGGGCATTGGCCGTGGGCGCGGTGTCGAACACGTAGGCATCGTACTTGTCCTCGAACATGAGGTCGATCATGTTCTCGAACATGGCCGATTCCTCGAAGGCCGGGTTCATGGTGGCCGACTCCACGAACTCGTCGGCCTTGGTCTTGATGTCGGCGTACTTGAGGAACCACTCGATCTTTTGCGTCAATTCTACCTTCGATTTCTCGATGGTGTCCTTGGTGTCGATCTCGTAGGCCTCCAGATTGGGCACGCCCGCCACCGGGGTCGGCGCGCCGAACACGTCCTGGTCGAGCAGGCTGCTGAGGGAATGCACCGGGTTGGTCGAGGCCAACAGGGTGCGCTTACCCTGCTGGGCGATCCACAGCGCCGCCGCGCCAGCCATGACAGTCTTGCCCACGCCGCCCTTGCCGCCGAAGAATAGGTACTTCATCTGCGGGTGTTGGAGCAGGAATTCTCTGGTCGTCTGTGCGATCGTCATGCCTCACCTCCGACTTCGACAGGCTCAGCCGAGCCAAACAGCGCGTCGGCCACCTTGCCGATCATCTCCAGGCCGGTGATGTCCCGTTCGAACTCGGGCACGCGCGTCAGCACGTCCTCACCGAACGTCTCGTCTATCTCGGCCAGATACTTGTCCTGCATCTCGATGCGGTTCCGCAGGTACGCGGGG
>DAOUDX010000017.1:0-1863 GCA_034430835.1 Anaerolineae bacterium | reverse complement strand
CGTGTAGAATGTCCAATTTGGAGAACACCCCACCACACGAACTGAGGTAGCCCATCTTCCATGAGGAGGCCCGCTCGCCGGTCTGCCGAGCTTGCTCCATCTCTGCATACATCTTGAGCTTAGCCTGAGGGCCGGCCTGAGCCTCGACGCGACCAGGATACTGTTCCAGCAACCGGTCTATCATGTGCATGGCCGCCAGTTTCTCAGCGTCGGTGAGGGTGACCTGCCCCTGGTTTTGGCAGCCGGCGCCCATGGGCATCGCCTCGTTTGTGCTGAAGGACGGCAGGCCGATCTCTTCCAGCAGCAGGCGGGCGATGTTTTCCAGATCGTGGAGGTTGTGCCGGTTGATGGTGGTGCGCACTGTGACTGGAAAACCGGCCTCCTTGAGCAAGCGCAGCCCACGCACGGCGCGGTCAAAACTGTTCGGGCGGCTCTGGTCGTGAATCTCGGCGCAGGAACCGTCGATAGAAATCTGGATATAGTCCATCCGCATACGACGCTTGCCGGCCTCTAGTTGCGCGATGACCTTTTCGTCGATCAGCGTGCCATTGCTCAAGATGCAGTAGCGCATCTTGTTGGCGATGACGCCGTCGATCAGCTCGAAGCGGTCTGGGCGGGTGAAGAATTCTCCGCCGGTCAGTGTCACACGTTGGATGGCCAGTTCACCCAAGTCCGCGAAGAATGCCAGCCACTGCTCGGTGGGGAGATCGTCGAGCGCCACCATCTCGTCGGCATAGAAGCAGTAATGGCAGCGCAAGTTGCAGCGCCCTGTGATTGCAATGCCCACCGAGCGAGGCAGAGGCACTGAACGAGATGAAACGGATGCCATGCCTGCACTCATCCTACTGCACGGCGTTTTCCAGGACTTCGCCGACGAACCCGCCGGGCTGCAGCGACTGCAGGAACGAATCCACGTCCTCTGCCACCTGGTCAGCCGGGACGCCTTCACAGGCCTCCATCAGGTAAGACACGATCTCTTCCTGTGTGCGGGGCTGCTCCAGTGCCCGCCAGATCAGCAGGCCTGTGGGGTTGATCACCAGTATGGCATCCGTGTCGGGGTTGAAGAGGATCGCGCCTTCGCTTGGCTCCTCTTCTCGACAGGATACGTCCGGGTTCGCCAGGTATCGCTCTGTATGGGTCATAGTCTCTGCCTCTCTTGCACTCGCGCGAACCGATGCTCGTCAAGGCCCACGGTGGGAAGCGCATACCCTATCGACCGGACGCTACCCACAGGTATTATACAAGCGGCTAAGTCTATTGTCAATGATACGTGGGCCGCAACGACTGTGCGGATACCTTCACCTCGGCGGTCACATCTCGCGGTTCTCTTGCGCCTTTCCTGGCGCTGCCTGCGCCTGGCGGTTCTTACCGGATAGCCTGCTCGATCGCTTCCCAGAAAGCCCCGTCGAGGCTGACGTGGAGTAGGTAAACAGGCACGGCCTCCGCCAGGGCGCACAGGTTCTCGAAGCGCTGGAGATTGAAGGCGGCGATCTCTTCTATAGGCCATCCGCGCAGCAAGTGCGTCGAGGTCTGCTGCGCCAGCTCCGCCAACAGACAGGCGGCATGGCCGGGGCCCAGCGGTTCGGCCGGAACCTCCTCCCCCTGCTCCAGGACAAAGATGGTCCGCAGCTCCACGGCCCGTTGCACGTCCCAGGTGTCACTGCCGTCACCAGCCTCATCGCCAAAGAAGCGGCTCCAGGTGGGCCAGGGGTGGGCCCAGTATGTCCCGCTCCCGTCGCGCACCACCAGCGTCACGTCGTCGGCCAGGGCACGCCAGGGCGAGGGCAGCCGCGCGCTGGCCGTGGACTTGCCCACGCCGGAGCGCCCGGCGAGGAGAACAGCGCGCCCCCCCCTCAGTCCCCC
>DAOUDX010000016.1:0-37738 GCA_034430835.1 Anaerolineae bacterium | reverse complement strand
TCCTGACTCTGGCCAGATCACGGCGAGACCGTAGGCCTCTTGCAACCATAGATGCCAGCGATTCAAGCGCTCAGGTGACAGATTGAAGGAGAGTTGTCCCAGAATCTCCATCAGGTTGTAGATGGTGGTGGCTGGTTTCTGATTGCGCACGATCTTCAGAAAGTCGGCATTGATCTCATAGCGGGCATCGCGATGAAAGGCGAATTCAAGAAGGAAAACGTCGGTATCTATGATGACCATGAGCGACCCCGGAGAGAATACATCATCTCCTCGAGCGTGGTTGTCGGCTCGATGGCAGCCAGGGTCTCCTTGATTGCCCTCGCAAGTGACTGACCCTGGGCGACCAGATCTGCTTCACCTGTGGGTGGTTCGATGCGCACTCTTGCATCGATTTGTGGCCTGCTCTGTGTCATCTGCGCTTTGAGGCGTGCGATTTCCGCAGTTGGTACACGTCGATAACCACTCCCAGGCAAACGCACCAACTGGATTATGCCTCGTCGGCCCCAATTGCGGATCGTCTGTTCGTGAACGCATAACGTGCGCGCAGCTTCCTTTAGGGTGATGTAGTCTATCTCCTTGCCCATGGTCCTTCTATCCCGTGATTGCTCCTGTTAAGATTTTATAACATTTGCTAACTTTTGTCAATATGGTTGTGGTGCACGTTCTCTTTGACGATGCCCCCCCTTACTTCCCACACCGCCGCCTCTTTCCGAAACTCGGCGCTGAACATCTCCAGGTCGGTGGCGGTGAGGAGCGCCTGCTCGACGCCGTTCACTTGCGATAGGAGGTAGCGCCTCCGGGTACCGTCCAGCTCGGCCAGCACCTCGTCCAGCAGGAGCACCGGTGATTCCCGCGTTTGTTCCTTCATCCACTCCAGCTCCGCCAGCTTGAGCGAAAGTACCGCCGTGCGCTGCTGCCCGCGCGAGCCGTAGGTTCCCAGGTCCACCTCGTGCGTGCCCTGGGCCGGGCTGCCGGCGACGAAGCGCACCTCGTCCCGGTGCGGTCCGGTGAGCGTCATCCCGCGCGCGATGGCGTCCTGGCGTCGTGCGACGAGTGCCTGCCGGAAGGCTTCCACCAGTTCGTCAGCGCCGATACCCCGCGGCGGGCCTTCGTAGTGCAAACCCAACCCCATCTGATATTTGAGCGCGGGCGGCGCCGCTGGATCAAAGTTGGGCTGATAGTCGAGCCGCAGCCACTCCGTCCCGCCGGTGAGCTGCTGGTGGATGCGGTCGGCGCGCTGCGAGAGAGCGGCCACCAACCCGCGGCGGCCACTGGCGACGACGACGCCATCGCGGGCCAGGGTTTCCTCGAAGGGGGCCAGTTGCGACGGGTCTCCACCCTCGTCGCGCAGGTAGCGCAGCGCGGCGTTGCGCTGCCGCAGGGCCTCTGTGTACTGCTCCAGGGCACTGCAGTAGGCCGCGTCCACCTGGCACAGCGTGTCGTCCAGGTAGCGGCGGCGTCCGGCGGGCGGGCCGGCGACGATCTCTACGTCCTGTGGCATGAACAGCACCACGTTCAGCAACCCTGCCAGGTCGGCGCGACGCTTGCGAGCCCGATCGATACGGATGGTCTTTTGCATCCGCGCCGTGCCGTTCGAGAGCGGCTTGTTTTCCAGGACGATCTCGATTTCCTGGATGCGGCTGCGTCGTTCGACCTCACCCCACACGCGGGCGTAGGGCAACCCTTCGTCCTCGGCCTCCCACTTGACGATCTGGCGGTCGAGGGAGGTGAGGCGGGAGGAGCCGGTGGCGAGGAGGTAGACGGCCTCCAGGAGCGTCGTCTTGCCCTGAGCGTTGGCGCCGTGCAGCAGCAGCGGTCGCTCTGGCAAGGTCAGTTCCAGGCGACTGTAGTTGCGGAAATTGGTCAGGCTGAGGTAGCGGATGCGCATGGGCCGTATTCTACACTGAGAGCGTGAAAGCGTGAAGCGCTAAACGTGAGACGTAACGCGTGAGGGGGTAGCTACGTTTCGTGTTTCAGGTTCTCAATCTCCACTGGTTCCATCGGTTCGGCTAGCTCGAAATCAAAGACGCGCGAGTAAAAGTACAGCTCCGCATCGAGGGAGCGCTTGATGTTTTCGGCGCGGCGGAAGCCGTGCTGCTCGCCCTCGAACGGGACGTAGGCCACGGGGATGCCTTTCTCGCGCAGCGCCTCGACCATCCTCTCGGCCTGATTGGGTGGCACGACCTGATCCTCCAATCCCTGGAAAAAGATCGCCGGGCAGGAGAGGTGGTCGGTGAAATGAATGGGCGAGCGCTCCACGTACAGTTCACGCTGCTTGGGATAGGGGCCGATCAGCCGGTCGAGGTAGCGCGACTCGAATTTGTGTGTTTCCTGCGTCATTGCCTCCAGGTCGCCGATGCCATAGTAGCTCGCGCCGGCCTTGAAGACGTCGCGGAAGGTGAGGGCGCACAGCGTCGTGTAGCCACCCGCGCTCCCGCCTCGGATGATCAGTCGATCTCTGTCCACCTCGCCGCGCCCAGCCAGGTAACGTGCCCCGTTGGCGCAATCGTCCACGTCCACCACGCCCCACTGGCCGTTCAAGCGCTGGCGGTACGCCCGTCCGTAGCCGGTGCTGCCGCCATAGTTCACGTCGAGCACGGCGATGCCCCGGCTCGTCCAGTACTGGATCGATAGCTTGAGTTCGCTGGAGGTGGCCGACGTCGGCCCGCCGTGGCTCATGACGAGGAGCGGTGGGCGCTCGCCGGCTGGTCCGGCGTAGTCGCGGTTCTTGGGCGGGTAGAAGATGGCGTGTGCTGTCAGCCCGTTTTCCGTCGGGAACTCGATGGCGCGTGGGGCCGACAGGTAGCCGGGGTCGATGTCGAGCCTGGTTGACCTGCGCAGCACCTTGAACTGTCCAGTGGCGAGGTCGAGCTGAACGATAGACATCGGCTCGGTGGGCGAGCCTGCGTGAAAGATGGCGCGACCCGGCGCGACCCGGATGCCGCCGATGGAGGTGTATGGCGTCTCGATGGTTTCGAGCTCTCGCGTTTCCGTGTTCAAGCTTGCCAGGTGCCACGCCCCATCTTTAGTGTAGGCGCAGACGATGCGCTCGACGGACTCGAAGGCGTAGGTGGACATGCCAAAAACCCACTGGGGCAGGCCGAACTCGGCCTCCATCTCGGCCAGCGGCTCGACCTGCCCGCCGTGCAGGCGATAGAGGTTCCACCAGCCGGTCCGGTCGGAGGCAAAGTACAGGGTGCCGTCGGGCGACCACTCCGGCTGGAAGATGGATTCCTCCGCGCCGCCCGCGACGCACTCCTTCCGACCTATCGAGCCATCGGCTTCGATCTCGCCGACCCACAGTTCGGTGCCATCCCACGGCATGTTCGGGTGATCCCAGGCCAGCCACGCCAGACTGGAGCCATCTGGGCTGAGGCGCGGCGCAGCGTAGAAATCGTGGCCGGAGACGAGCGCTCGTGACTCGCCGCTTTCGAGATCGACGCTGGCGATGGTGTTGACCGCTTCGCGGTCGGTGTCAGTGTGATCCTCCTGTACGCAGAGGATGCGGTTTCGCTCGCGGTCGAGCACGCCATCGGCATAACGGAGGGCGACTTCCGGCGTGAGTGGCTGCGGCTCTTCTCCCGGCACCTGGCGATAGAGCCGCTGGTCGGCAAAGTTGCAGAAATGGACCACGCCGTCGGCGACGAGGAACGCGCCGCCGACGTACTCGTGCACGCGGGTGCGGGCGTTGAACGGGGGCGGCGTGACGTCGATTGTCTGGCCGTCCGGCGTGCGGCGCACGACGACGTTCCGCCCTCCCTCCGAGGGGCGCATCTCGATCCAGTAGACGTCGTCGCCATTGAGGGCGATCTGTCCTAACCCAATCGTCTCGGCGACGATCAGGTCGGAGGTGATAGGCGACTTCCACGAGCCGTATGGGGCGGTTTTGGATTCGGTCATTGGGCTTCTCCTGTCCGTTGCTTGGGCGCGCTCAGTATAGAGCAGGTGGGCGGGGGTGTCAAGCGCTGCATGCGGTTTGGCCAGGTTTCGCTTGACAAACCCTTCTCATCGGGTATAATGTACGCGAGGTTGGAAGATGAGGAACACTCTACTGGATGCGTTGAAGAAGGGCAACAAGAAGCTGGACGTCTGGTCTGGATAGCTTGTTGCCCGGTGGCAAAGCGTTCAGCAACGGCTCTCCAGACTCAAGGTCGGAGAGCTGTTTTTTGTGCGGCGAGCTCTTAGGGGAGATGAAAATGATCGGCATATTCGAGCTATTCACCAAGAAGGCCAGCAAGAAGCCGGACCCTGGGTCTGGATAGACGCGTTGGCCTGCAAGCTCGAAAGGCACACCGGCATTCCAGACCGTCACGGAGTGCCGGTTTTGTTGTTTTATTGTAGTGGCCCAAAGGGCCTCACTTGAAAAGGAGGCAGGGAATGGTCAAGATCGCGCTGATTGGATACGGGAAGATGGGCAGGATCGTCGCAGGGCTGGCGACGCAGAAGGGGCATGAGGTCGTGGCCATCATCGACCCCTACTGCGAGGGCTGCGCTGGCACCATCACCGAGGAGACGCTTGGGGATGCCGAGGTGTGCATCGACTTCACGCAGCCTGCGGCCGTGGTCGAGGATATCCGGCAGATGGCCGCGCTGGGCCGGAACATGGTCATCGGCACGACGGGGTGGTACGACCGCATGGACGAGGTGCGGCAGGTTGTCGAGGAGAGCGGTGTGGGGCTGATCTGGTCGGGCAACTTTTCCATCGGCGTCAACGCGTTCTTCCGCGTCGTCGAGAGCGCAGCCCGGATATTCAACAACCTGCCGGATTACGACGTGCTTGGGCACGAGTTCCATCACAGGAACAAGGTCGATTCTCCCTCGGGGACGGCCAAGATGATTGGCCAGATATTGCTCGACGCCATCGATCGCAAGACGGCGCTGGTCCACGAGATGCTGGATCGCCGGATCGAACCGCACGAGCTGCATTTCTCCAGCACCAGGGGAGGGGCGATCCCCGGCACGCACCTCGTCGCGTTCGACAGCGCGGTGGATACCATCGAGATCAAGCACACTGCCCGCGGTCGGGAGGGTTTTGCCGTAGGCGCGGTCATGGCGGCCGAGTTCATCCAGGGCAGGGCGGGCTTTTACGGCATTGACGATCTGATGAAAGACATCATAATAGGGGGCCAGCCATGAAGCCGATATAGGGCGTAAACTGTGAGCGAAGATGAGCTTATCCCATTGAGGAAGGTCACCAAAGGAGGAAAGGAAATGTTCAGAGGTGTTTTCACGGCAATCGTTACCCCGTTCACCGAAGACGAGGGTGTGGACGAGGAAACTCTGCGCAGGTTGATCGATTTCAACATTGAGAACGGCGTCACCGGCATCGTGCCGTGCGGCACGACCGGCGAGAGCCCGACGCTCTCCCACCCGGAACACGACCACGTGATCGAGCTGACGGTCGAGCACGTGGACGGGCGGGTGCCCGTGATCGCGGGGACCGGCTCCAACTGCACGCGGGAGGCCATCCGGTTGACGCGCCATGCTGAAGAGGTCGGCGTGGACGGCGTGCTGCTGGTCAATCCCTACTACAACAAGCCGACGCAGGAAGGGCTCTATCGCCACTTTCGCGCCATCGCCGACAGTGTCGGCATCCCCTGTGTCGTCTACAACATCAAGGGCCGCACGGGCGTCAACCTTGAGACCGCGACCCTGATGCGCCTGATCGACGACTGCGACAATATCGTCGGCGTGAAAGAGGCGTCGGGCGACATCAACCAGATCAGGGAGGTTATCCATCAAAGCCCCGATGACTTTAGCGTTCTCAGCGGCGACGACAACATCACGCTGGAGCTGATCCGGTCGGGCGGCGACGGCGTCGTCTCTGTGGCCAGCAACCTGGTGCCGGATCGGATGGCGGCGCTGGTGCAGGCAGCCCTGGCGGGGGATTTCGAGACTGCGGAGGCGATCGAGCGGGAGCTGTCCCCCATCTTCGAGGCCGAGTTCGTCGAGACCAACCCGATCCCGATCAAATACATGCTTTCGTTGAAGGGGATGTGCCAGGAGGTCTACCGGTTGCCGATGTGCGAGCTGCGGCCCGAGAACCGGGTGCGCGTGCGAACGGTGATGGAGACGATGGGCCTGCTGTAAGGTGGTGGCTATGGCGACAAAGACGCTTCCATTCACGAAAGAGCAGGTACTGGAAATCGCGGCACGGTTTCCGACCCCGTTCCACATCTACGACGAAAGGGGGATCCGGAAGAACGCCCGTCGGCTGAAAGCCGCCTTCGGGGATGTCCACGGCTTTAAAGAGTTCTTTGCCGTCAAGGCGTTGCCCAACCCTTTCGTCCTGAGTATCCTCAAGGACGAGGGCTTTGGCGCGGATTGCAGCTCGTTGCCCGAGCTGCTGCTGGCCGAGAGGGTGGGCATCGTCAGCGAGAACGTCATGTTTTCGTCCAACGACACGCCCGCCGTCGAGTACCGCAAGGCCAGGGAACTGGGGGCCATCATCAACCTGGACGACATCAGTCACATCTCATTCCTGGAGAAGCACGCCGGGTTGCCCGATCTCGTCTCCTTCCGATATAACCCAGGTCCAACACGGGAAGGCAATTTCATTCTCGGTCATCCCGAGGAGTCGAAATGGGGCTTCACCCGCGAGCAACTCTTCGAGGGATACCGCATGCTCAAGGAGAAGGGGGTGAGCCGGTATGGTTTGCACACGATGGTCGCCTCGAACGAGCTGGACTGTCGCTACTTTATCGAGACGGCGGTGATGCTGCTCGAACTGGTGGTGGATATCTCGCGGGAGGTGGGCATCGACTTTGACCTGATCAACCTGGGCGGCGGTATCGGCATACCGTACACGCCAGAGCAGGAGCCGGTTCCCTACGACAAGATTGCCGAGGGGGTGAAGGAGGCCTACGCCGAGCTGATCACGCAGAACGGACTGCATCCACCGAAGCTGTTCCTGGAGTGTGGGCGGGTGATCACCGGCCCCTACGGCTACCTGGTCTCAGAGGTGCTGCACATCAAGCACACCTACAAGAACTTTGTCGGGCTGGACGCAAACATGGCCAACCTGATGCGCCCGGCCCTCTACGGGGCGTACCATCACATCTCAGTCCTCGGCAAGGAGGACTGGCCGTGCACGCGCACGTACGACGTCACCGGCTCCCTATGCGAGAACAACGACAAGTTCGCCATCGACCGGGCGCTGCCCGAGATCGAGATCGGGGATGTTGTCGCCATTCACGATAGCGGCGCGCACGGTCACGCGATGGGGTTCAACTACAACGGCAAGCTGCGGTCGGCGGAGTTGCTGTTGCGGGAAAACGGCGAGGTGATGCAGATCCGCCGGGCAGAGACGCCGGAGGATTACTTTGCCACACTCGATCTCGAAAAGCTGGGGGCATTCGTGCCGTAGAAACCTGATGACGTAGAGGAGAACAATGGTGCAAAGGAACAAGAACTTCGCCAAGCTGCACGCAGGCTATCTTTTCCCAGAGATCGGGCGGCGGCGACGGACCTTCCTCGAGCAGAATCCCGATGCGCACGTCATCAGCCTGGGGATCGGCAACACGACGGAGCCCCTGACGCTGCACATCGTCGATGGGCTGAAGAACGCCGTGGTCGGCCTGGGTACGCCGGAGGGGTACTCGGGCTACGACGACGACGCCAGGGGCCAGGCGTTGCTAAAGAACCTGAAGTCGCGGATCGCCGAGAAATGGTACGGTGGCATCGTCGATCCCGACGAGGTTGTCGTTTCCGATGGGGCCAAGCCCGACTGTGGCAGGCTGCAGGTGCTGTTCGGGCCAGATGTTTCGGTAGCGATCCAAGACCCGGCGTATCCCGTCTACGTCGATGGCAGCGTCATCATCGGCGTGACAGGGGTGTGTGACCGGGAGAGCGGACAATTCGACGGCATCGTCTATATGAGGTGCACGCCGGAGAACGATTTCTTTCCCGATCTGGAAAGCCTGCCCCAGACCGACCTGATCTACTGGTGCTCGCCCAACAATCCCACCGGCGCGGTTTCGACCCGCGAGCAGCTCGAAGCGCTGGTGGAGTTTGCCCGACGGAACGGGTCGATCATCATCTTTGACGCGGCCTACTCGGCGTTCGTGCAGGATGAGGCGCTGCCGAGATCCATCTTCGAGGTCGAGGGCAGCCGGGAGGTGGCGGTCGAGGTCAATTCGCTCTCCAAGCCCGTTGGCTTCGCCGGTGTCAGGCTGGGCTGGACGGTGGTGCCGCAGGAGCTGGCGTTCGACGATGGCACGCCCGTGCTCAAGGACTGGGGCCGCATCATGGGAACGCTGTTCAACGGCGCGTCCAACATTGCCCAGTACGGCGCGCTGGCTGCCCTCGACGATGAGGGGTTGGAGGAGATGCGACAGACCGTGGGGTACTATATGGAGAACGCCCGCATCATCAGGCAGGCGCTGACCGAGCTGGGCGTCACAACCTACGGCGGCGTGAATTCGCCCTATGTCTGGGCGCATTTCGCTGGGCGCGATTCGTGGGACGTGTTCGAGGACGTCTTGCAGAAAGCCCATGTGGTCACCACGCCTGGCTCGGGATTCGGGCCGTCGGGCGCTGGTTTCATCCGTTTCAGCGCGTTCGGCCACAGGGAAGATATCGTCGAGGCGACGCGGCGGCTGGCCCGCGTGTGGGGGTAGCATGCAGACTCCCGAATCTCTGGGACTCATGGTTTGACCGTGCGGGGCGAGTTCGTCCGCCGTCCGGCGAAAGCGAAGAGAAGGGCGGCGGCGAGCCTGCCGCAGCCGGACAGGATGAAGATGGTGCGGTACCCCCACGTTTCGGTATAGGCCGCACTCACCAGCTCGAGGACCATGCTGCCCAACGCCGCGCCCGCGGCCAGCGCTATCATCACGACGAGCTGGTAGAGCGCCGTGTAACGTGGGCGCTGGTCCTCCGGCGTCAGGCTGAGCAGCAGGTTGAAGTTGGCCAAGTTGTAGCCAGCCCACAGAAACCCGCCTGCCAGGTTGACCGGTATCGCGTGCCAGGGCGAGCGGGTCAGCGCCCAGCCCAACGGCAGCAGGGGAATCAGCAATCCTAGGATCGTCTGCACCCGGCGCGGGCCCCACCGATCGGCCAGGACGCCGAACAAGCGCTGGCCTGGCAGCGCCGTCAGCGGGCTGATAACGCTCAGAACGCCGACGATGGCCGGCGTGGCCCCGAGGATCTGCACCTGATAGGGGGAGAAGAACGGACCGGCTATCCTGACTGCAAAGTTCCACAGCGCGGCCGTGGCGCAAAAAGCCAGGAATTCGGGATGTGCGCGCAATCGCTTGAAGCGCAGAGGCCGCGTTTTCCTTTTCTTTCCCCTGAACGTGGGCACGACAGGTTCGTGGATGTGACAAAAGCTGAACGTAGAGATCGCGCCGACGACGAAGGCTAAGCCCAGCGCCAATTGGTGTCCGGTGGGCTCTCCTATGTGGCCGATGAGCTGGCCGACCAGAAGCGTCGTCACCAGGCCGGCGATGCCCATCGCGATGTTGCGGGATGAAAAGTAGCGGCCCCGCCAGGATAGAGGGACGATGTCGGCGATGAGGGACGTCCAGGCCGGTAGCCCCATGGAACCAAAGATGCTGCGGGCGATGGCCAGGGCGATGATCGCGTAGATGGCCGCCGGGCCGGAGAATGCCAGGGGTGCCAACGCCATCAGGAGTAACATGGCGCGCCCGGCTCCGCCGCCGGTGAGCACGGTGATTTGCTTGCGGTGGCCCCACCGCTCGACGAGGGCGGCGCTGGGCAGGAGGATCAGAGCGGCACTCAGGTTGGTCAAGGCGTCCGTCAGGCCGATCTGGGTGGAGCTGGCCCCCAGGGCCAGCATGAACAGGGGCAAGTAGGTCAGCACGATCGAGTCGCTGACGTTGGCAAAGAGGCCGTCGAACCAGAACCAGCGCAGGTTTCGGCGAACAGGTTGGGACGCCTGATCGGTCCAAGCGCCTCCGGCAGTGAACTTCCAGATGCGCCGTCTTAACCGAGAGCTTGACACCTGGAGTACCGCGTACCCGCGTCTCGCGCGGATCGCCAGCAGAGAGCTGGCTTGGCCTTTTTTCACTGCGGTCGCCTGTTGTTCAGATTTGTTCAAAGTGAGAGGCGTTCACGACAAAGATGGTGGCCCGGCACTGGCCGGGTTCCGGGGACCTGCAGGTGTCTTTCAGTATGTCGAAGACGGCTTGTAGGTGTTGTTCCTCCACGCCGATGAGCAGCGTGACGTTGCCTCGTCGCAGGAAGCCGCCCGTGCTGGCGACGCGGGTCACACGGTGGCCGTGGGACACCAGTTGCTCGATCACTGCCCCTGCATCTGTGTCGCGAACGATGGCGATGACCAGTTTCATGGAACCTCGCTTCTCGCTAGTCTCCCTCTTGAGTGTTGGTGACAGCAGCGAGCGTCCTGAGCGGAGCGAAGCGGAGTCGAAGGGCACTCGCGGAGGCTTCTTCGACTGCATTTTGCTGCGCTTCATTCCGCTCAGAAAGCCCTCGCTCGCTTGTTATGCCCACCAACACTCAACGGGGGCACCTCCGCTTCTCACAATTGTACAAAACGCTCGACGTCGAGCACATAGACCGTCGCACCACCAACTTCCGCTTCGATCATCATCGGCTGGACCTCGAGCAGGGGGGTCTCGGCCTGAGCCGGGACGTACCGCCGGTGCGTGCGACAGCACTCACGGATGTGTCCCAGGAGTTGTGGCAGGCGCGCTTCATCGAGGCCGACGAGCAGCGTGACCGTGGCTTCGTACAGAATGCCGCCGCTGGAGTCGATCTGGGTGACGTAGAAGCCGTTGCGGGTCAGCCTGTCCGTAAGCTCGCTGGCCTGGCTGCCGGCGACGTGGGCTAGAACCAGTTGACTGACGACGTTGGGTGGCACATTCCCTCCGTGTGCGCCCAATTCTATCACACTTTGCAGACAGTGCAACGCAGAGGTCCATTTGGAGCCTTGGCCGGGGTGTGCTATAATCTGGGCGGCGGCGACGTACAGGATGTGCCCGATGCTTGATACGACAATGTCTGTGCTTGTATATGCAGCGCTGGCCTTCGTGGCGGCAGTGGGCGCGCTGGAGCTGGCCGCCCTGCGCGGGGGCCTCGAGGGACTGGCATGGCCGCTAGGGCTGCGTCGCAGGCGCTTGGTCTACCTTTTTGCCAGCCTGATGATAGCGCTCTCCCTCTGCGGCGGAATGCTCGCAGGTTTCCTAATTGCGCCGCCATCTCCTCTGCTCTCGGCTGCGGCCATCCTCGTCGCGATCGGATTGGCCGTGGTGGTGGTGATCGTCGGCGCGGCGGTGCGGCTGCGCTGGAATCGGCGGCATCGACTGGAGCTGCAAGAGGGCAAGCCCGTCGAAGTTGGCCCTTTGCGGGCCACGTTCTACCAGCCTGAGGGCAAAGGGCCTGTCCCGGGACTTTGTCTCTTGCCCGACCCTACGGCTCCCGGCGATGATCTGGGCAGGTTGATTCAGACGTTGATGCAAGACAGGGTCGCGGTGTTGCTCTTCGACTGGCAGTCGCTGAGGAATGCCGACCGGTTGACGCTGCAGGGGCTCGTGGCGGTTGGAGTCTCGCACCTGGCGCGGTGGCCCGAGATCGACAGCAAGCGGGTGGGCTTGCTCGGTGTGGGGCTGGGCGGCGATTTGGCATTGCGCGGCGCGGCGATGGATCCGGGCGTGGCGGCCGTTCTGGCGATGGAGCCGGTGCTTTCGCCGCGACGGCCGGGGATGGGGCTGGACGGGCTGGGCGACTTTTCGTGGTTTGAGGCGGGGCGCCGCGCCCATCGCTGGCGACGCTCAAAGCTGGCGCGGGAATTGGAGGCGCTGGGGGCCATCCCTTGCATCCCCCCGCGTCCGGTGGCCGTGCTCACCGGCTACCTCGAAGGCTCGGACTCCAAGGATGGTTTGGATATTCTCAGGATGTCGATAGCCTGCTCGTTTGCGCCTGCTGCCCATACCGTGGCGGTGATGCGTGTCGCAGACTGGTTCAAGGAGCATCTGGTGTGGTAGAAGGTGTCCTTCGCTATTACGTGACGGCTCTTTGCTTTGTAGTTGCCCTCTACCAGGATTTGCCTGTGCTGGTACAACAGGTGCTGACCTTCGTGGCGGGGCCATATGCGGTTCCCACAGCGCTGGCGATGTCTCTGGTCGTTTACTGGTTCGGGGGGAAGACGATGGCCGACCGCGCCACCGGCCAGCGCGCGGTGCTGCGCGGCCTGATGGCGGCCTGCGTCGCGGGCGGGCTGGCAGTGTCGGTCGGGCTGGCGTGGCAGCGTTGGACGAGCGAACTGCAGGTCGTTGAAGGGTGGGCGTGCTGGCGCGGGTTGCCTTCCGGGTGCCCGGCGGCGGCGGTGGGATTCGCGCTGGGAGCGACGTTTTGGCGATGGAATTGGCGTCAGGGTCTGTGGATCTGCGCGGCGACCGGCATGTGGATCGTCGCCCAGGCATGTTGCGGCGTGCGTTATCCGCTCGATGCCCTCGTCGGAACTGTTCTCGGCGTCATAGTCGGGTGGAGTCTCGGTTCCATCTCCTGGCTGGATCGTCCTCTGGGTGTGTTCATCCGCCTGGCGCGTTGGTTGATGTTGGCATGAAACTCGCATGTTGATCGACTATCGCGTCCAGTTGCGGGAATACCTGCTGCAGATCAGCCGAGCCATCACGGCACAACTGAACCTCGATGACGTATTAGGACTGGTACTCGAGGCGGCGACGCGGATTCTGGCAGGGCAGGCTGGCCTGATCGCTCTGCGCGGTTCGGACGGAGAGTTCGTCATCCGAGCCAGCTACGGCCTGCCTGGCGCCCTGGTGCCGTGTTTTGCGCCGCTGTTGACGGACATCCCCGACGACGTAGATCGCAGCCGGTTCCGCATTCCCCGCCTGGCGGAGAAGCTGGGGCTGGTGGTGGCGGAATTGGGGTTGCGGTTGCAGCAGGTGGTGGCGCTGCCGATGGCCATCAAGCGCGATCTGATCGGCGTGTTGTACGTGTTCCGCGCCTATGGCACGCGCTTCACCGCTGATGATCGCCAGATGCTGTCTAGCTTCGCCGACCAGGCGGCCATTGCGGTGCACAACGCCCAGCTCTACGAGGCCGTTTCTCAGGAAAAGCGGCGGCTGGACGCGATCTTGGAATACAGCGCCGACGGCGTGCTCATCCTCGATGCAGCGCAGCACATCACCGTGTTCAATCGTGCACTGTCGCAGATGAGCGGCTGGCCGACGGGCGAGGCGCTGGGTCGCCATCACGACGAGGTGATCCGTTGGGCGCGCCTGGAGACAGAGGTAGATCTGACCGGCGCGGTCGCGGGGGGCTGGCCCTTGCCGGCGGCGCAGCCTCTCTACGTCGAGGGAGACCTGCGGCGGCGGAACGGCGGTTCGCTCAGCGTCGGCATCACCTACGCGCCGCTCTTTGCCCGCGAGGGTGGATTGGTCAACATCATCGCCAGCGTGCACGACATCACACGCTTTCGGGAGGCGGACGAGATCAAGTCTACGTTCGTTTCCGTGATCTCCCACGAGCTCAAGACACCCGTCGCGCTGATCAAGGGGTACACCGATACGCTGATGCGCGAAGACGCCCGCTGGGATCGAAAGACGACGCAGGAAAGCCTACAGGTCATCCTGGAGGAGACGGAGCGTCTCAATCAACTGATCGACAATTTACTCGATGCCTCGCGGCTCCAGGCAGGGGCGCTGACGCTGGAGATGGACTGGGTCGCGCTCGACACGTGGGCCGAGCGGGTCGCCGCCCGCTTTCGCACGCAGACTGACGTTCACGAGATCGTGACCGATTTTCCCGCCGATTTCCCTGCCGTCGAGGGGGACGAGGTTCGGCTGGAGCAGGTCTTGAACAACTTGCTGTCGAATGCCATCAAGTACTCGCCCGCCGGGGGCCGCATCGAGATTGGTGGGCGCGTGCTGCCCGACCAGGTGGTCGTCACCGTGTCGGACGAAGGGGCTGGCATCCCGCTTGAGGAGCAGCATCGCGTCTTCGAGCCGTTCTTCCGTGGCGAGCGTGCGCGTCACCAGAGCACGCCCGGCGCCGGCCTGGGGCTTTACCTGGTCAAGGCCATCGTCGAGGCCCACGGCGGCCGCACGTGGGTCGAGAGCAATCTGGGGGGAGGGGCGGCCTTCTCATTCGCTCTCCCCCGTTCACAAAATCTTGGTTGAAAGGAAATCGAATTATGCCTCAAACACTGGTTGCGCGCGTCACCTGCCCAAACTGTCGAACCCAGTTCCAGACGCCGGTGGAGCAAGTCCTGGACGTCAGGGCCGATCCCAGCGCCAAGGAGCGGGTGATCAACGGCCTGGCCAATGTGGCCATCTGTCCCCAATGCCGGATGGGTGGGCCGCTCGACATGCCGTTCTTTTACCACGATCCCGACGAGGAATTGGCGCTGGTCTATATGCCGATTGGGGCAAGACAGGATGATCTGCAGCGCCAGAAAGCCATCGGTGATCTCACGCGCTCGGTGATGGACAGTTTGCCGACCGAGGAGCGGAAGGCGTACTTGCTGCAACCGCAGGTTTTCCTCTCGATGGAGAATCTGGTGAACAAGGTCCTCGAGGTCGAGGGCATCACGCCGGAGATGATCGAGGAGCAGCGGGCCAAGGCAAACCTGTTGGGGCGAATGGTGGAGGCCGAGTCCGACGAGGCGTTGGAGGCGCTGATCCAGGAGAACGACGACGCCATCGACGCCAGTTTCTTCCAGATATTGACCACAAACATGGAGATAGTGCGGGCCGCAGGACGGTCCGACGAGGAGCAAAAGCTCGCGGCGCTGCGCGGCAAGCTGCTGGAGTTGAGCAGCACAGGGCAGACCATCAAGGCGCGGGCCGAGGTTGTGGCGGCTCTGCGCGAGGACCCGACCCGGGAGAAGCTACTGGAGTTGCTCGTCGAAACGTCTGATGAAGCGACGCGCGGGGTGTTGATCGTGTTTGGCCGCCCGCTTCTGGACTATGTCTTTTTCCAGCAGCTCACCTCGCGCATCGAAGCGACGACCGACGGGAAGGAGAAGAAGCAATTGACCGCGCTGCGCAAGGAAATATTAGAGATTCGGGATCGGATGGAAGATAATGCGCGTGTGGCGCTTGAGGAGCGGGCCGGTCTCCTGCGAGACCTGATGCTGAGCAGCGATCCAGAGAATCTGGCGCGGCGCCGCTTCGCCGAGTTCGATCAGGTGTTCTTCACCGTGCTGACGACCGAGCTGCAGGAGGCCCAGGAGACGGGCGACGAGGAGACCGTCAAGGCGCTGCAGTCGGTCTATGAACTGGTGCTGCGGCTGACGGAGGAGACGCTCCCGCCGGTGGTGCGCCTCCTCAATCGTCTGATGGCCGTCGAGGATGAGGCGGAGATCGATAAGCTCTTGGAGAAGAACCGCCCGCTGGTGATGCCCGAGTTCGTGGCGATGCTGGAGCAGGCGCAGGCCGGGATGCAGGAGGATGAGGACGCCCCACCGGAGGCCGCCGCGCGCTTGGCGCTGGTGGCGGCCAAGGCCAAGGCGCTGCTGGGCTGACGCGGTCGTTGCGTGAAAACGGGAAGGGATGCCTGTGTTGGGCATCCCTCTTTCCTTGGACTTGACTCAAGCCCTCACCTACCTCCGCCCTACCGATACCCCCTCCCTCTCCCAGCTTTGGGAGAGGGAGGGGCAGGGGGAGGGTGAGGGCTGCTCGCGAAGCCCCCCTCTAACTCCCCCCGCAGGCGGGGGGAGGACCAGCTAACCCGCCAGCGCCTCCTCCAACTCCGCCACCTCCCCATCCCGCCGGTGGTACCCCATTCCCGCTGCGTTGCAGGTACCGACGATCTCATTCCAACATTGTAGCGAATGATGTGCTTGGGGGCGAGAGTAACCACGGAGGCACGGAGCACACGGGGAAAACCAGAAAACCCTCCGTGCTCTCCGTGTCTCTGTGGTGAAATCCGTTGATAAAGCTCAGGCACATGATTCCAGCCTATCTCCTCATTCCAAGCGAGCGGCCGGCCGTCAGCCTTCGCTGGACTGCTCGTTGTTCATTGTTTCATTACCTCATTGTTCATTGCTCACCGGTTCTCCAGCCGGAACCCGTGGCCGCGCACGGTGACGATGTAGGTGTAGTCGGGATCCACCTCCGCGATCCGGTCGCGCAGGCGGCGCACCAGCGCGTCGATGGCCTGCTCGGTGATGCCCGTGGCCTCTTCCTCGGGCCATACCGTGTTCACCACCTCGTCCCGTGGGACGACCTCCCCTTCGCGGTCGAGCAGCAGCTCCAACAGCCGGTACTGGGCGACGGAAAGGGGCGGGTCCAGCTCGTGCCCTCCGATAAAGACCCGCCTGGCCGCCCGATCGACGTTCAGCCCTCGGTTGGGGCCGGTCAACTCCAGGGGCAGCGTGGCGTCGGCGGCCACAAACCCCAGCTTGATGCACAGAGCGAGCTGGATCTCGTCCTCGTCCTTCAGGCGGCGGGGTTTGTCGCGCACCGGCTGGCTGTTGACGAACGTCCCGTTCTTGCTCTCCAGATCGCGCAGCAGATACCCCTCGTCGTCCCGCTCGATCTGGGCGTGGTGGCGCGAGATCTGCCGTTTGGGGATCGATATGTCGCAGTCTGTCCCTCGCCCGATGATCATCCGGTCGCGGTCGATGACCCAGCGCTGTCCCGCCATGTCCCCTTCGTAGACGATGAGCATCGGCATATCTTGTCGTGTCGTCATCAAAACCTCCTTGACAGAATGAATCTTCTCGCTTATGATGGCCGTGGATCGACCCGAGGAGAAGAAGCTTGGCTCGTTTGCTCGAAGCCGGGACCGTTCTGCGCGGACGGTACCAAATCATTACGCCTGTTGGCCAGGGAGGGATGGGGGCGGTTTACCGCGCCGAGGACCTGCGCCTGGAAGGCCGCGTCTGCGCACTCAAGGAGGTTTGTCCCGACCCCGACGCCACGCCCGAAGTGCTGGCCCAGGCCAAAGAGCAGTTCCGCCGCGAGGCGGTCACGCTGGCGCGGCTGGATCACCCCAATCTCCCCAAGGTCTCCGATACGTTCAGTGAAGGCCCCCGCGAATACCTGGTGATGGACTTTGTCGATGGCCCCGACCTGCGGCAGTTGATGGAGGGGGAACGGCGGCAGGGGCGGTTTCTCGACGAGCGGCAGGTGCTCGAGTGGGCCGAGCAGTTGTGCAGTGCGCTGGATTACCTCCATAGCCAGGATCCCCCCGTGCTCCACCGCGACATCAAGCCGGCCAACATCAAGGTGACTGCTGGTGGGCTGATCAAACTGGTGGACTTTGGCCTGGTCAAGCTGTTGGCGACGGACGATGCCCGCACCATCACTATCCTGCAGGGCAGAGGTACCGTGGCCTACACCCCGTTGGAACAGTACGGCGGGGACGCCGGCCACACCGACGTTCGAACCGACATTTACTCGCTTGGCGCCACGCTTTACCATCTCTTGACTAACCAGCCGCCTCCTGATGCCAAGCAGCGTTTCCTCGATCCGAACACGCTGCAATTCCCTCGGGAGATCAATCCGCACATCTCACCTGCCACGGAACGTGCGATTCTCCGAGCCATTGCCATGCACCCCGATCCCCGACCGCAGACGGTAGCGGCGTTCCGCGAGATGCTGCACACCAGCTCGCTCCCCCCCTCCTTGATCCCGATGGTCCCCGCGCGGGGCGAGTGGCATCGTGCAGTGGCCGAAAACCGCGGCCTGTGGATCACAGCCGGCGTGATGCTGGCCGTTGCCGTGGTGGTATCTTTCCTGTAAAGTCGTGAGCCTTGCCGCGCTCTGGGGTCGGCGATCAATCCGGTGCTTTCCGCCGCATAGCGGCCCACGTGATGGCCAGCGCGACAACGCTGCCAAGCACCGCGATCCCCAAGGCAGCCCATCCACTGTTTTGCTCCCGTAGCCAACCGATTCCCGGCAGGCGCAGCGCGTAGGCCAGATAGAGCGCCAGGCCGCCTATTGTGCTCCATAGGGCGAGGCGCAGCGCGTGTCCCGTCGATTGGTTGCCGAAACGGGCGGCATAGTACCCCGCGCCGCCGACGGCCAGGATGCCCAGCAGGGCGGCCAGCAGTGCTCCCAGGCTCGTCCCAAATCCCGACGGCGTTTTTCTCTCATCCTCCGGCACTGGCGTCGCCATTGGGGTCTGCACTGGCGTGGGCTGTGGCTCGGTGGTGGGCTCTGGCGTCGGTGTGTTTGTAGGCTCCGGTGTGATGGTCTGAATGACTACCTGCCCCTCCTGGACGATGACTTGCAGGGCGATAGCGCGCGGTGCCGGATCTGCCTGGACGTAGATATCGAGCTGCCCGGAGCGATTCAGTGCGAGCACCGCCTCGGCCACGCCCCCTCGCGTGGCCGCCGTGGTGGAGCTTTCGTACGCTTCCTGCGGGTAGATGAAGATGAACTGGACAGGGGTGCCATCGGGTACCGGATGGCCGTTGCGGTCCACGATCATGGTTGTTCGCAGCCTCAACTCATTGCCGATCTCGAACCTGGGTTCCGGAGTGGGTTGGCTTTCCCCGGTCGGCGCCGGAGAGGGCGTATTCTCTTCGGTCGGCTGTGGCGTCGGTTGTCCTTCCCCTGGCTTGCTGATCTCATACTGGAGTGTGATTGTCTGCGCTGGATCCGGCGAGGTCCGGATCAGCAGATCGTAATTGATGCCGGTCACGTTGACCGGAGGGAATCCGGTCGGCGCGAACTCCCCGAACATGGCCCGCACCGATGCCTCGATGAACGGGTCGATCCGGCTGTAGGCCACGTAGTAGGCGCTCAGCTTGTTGATCTCTGTGGCATCCAGGTAGTAGGGAGCGTCGTAGGCCATTACGACCATGTGTGGAACTTGCAGCGTATCGGCGCGCTCGGCGAGGAAGCGTCGCACGATCCTCGGCTGCGCCGATCCCCCGCTGGGGCCGAGCATGGCGAAAACGATCCAGTCGGCGCTCTGCAACCTTGCCTCGACCAGCTGGTACGTCTCGTATGCTTCGGAGGGGCTATCCTCTGGGGGCGGCCCGTTCATGTAAGCTTCGAGCTCGTCGAAGGTGAAGCTGTTCACCCGCCAGGGGGTGATCTGTCCTGTCCCGAGAGGCCCGTACAGCCGCTCGATGGTACTTTCCAGCAGAAGCGGGTCGATGTAAGGGACGGGAGCGCACGTGGCACAGGGTTGCCAGGTGCGGTTGTCGGTGAACAGGAGGATGTCATCCGCAGTCGTCGGAGGCGGAGGGACCAGGTCCGGCGAGGGTGGGGAGAGCAACGTGACGGCATCGCGTCCAATAGGCGCTATCGACTCTTGATGGATCCCGACCTGCTCGCTTACCCTTGCTGTATTTGGCCGGACAGAGCTGAGACTGAACCCGTTGCGGTAAAGGGATAGCTTGAGTCGCAGGATGCGCGCTACGGCGGCGTTGACCAGTGCCTGGAACGACGCATCGTTTTCGTATCGTTCTTGGAAGAATGCGATCGTCTGCTCGACGTTATCGGCCCGTGCTTCCCAGTCGTCGGTGAGGGCGAAGTCCGACAGGATGAGCAGGTCGTTGCCGGCGAGAAAGGCGTCTCGGGCGATGCGCCGGCCGTTGAAGCTTTCCTCGTTGGGATCATAGTAGCGCCGCAGGGCGCGCACTCCCAGTCCGTCGGAGACTGTTATGCCGCCTTCCGTGCGCCAGGTGGCCATCTCCGGCAATCCCAGAAATCGTTGCAGGACCTGTCCATCGACACTGACGGGACGGGTGGAGACATACGCGCTACCTTCCAGTCCACGGAAACGGATGTGGGACACCAGCACGCCATCCGGGCGGGCCAGTGGATCTTCAGATTGGGCTACGGCGAAGAAAGGGGCCAGATCGACCTGTCGCAGCTTCTCCAGCGTGCGCTGCACCGTGGAGACCTCTTCGTCCAGAGAGCGATCGGAGGCGCCCAGCCCGGGAAAGTGCTTGGCGATGACCGCGACCTGCCCCTCGCCTCCTTCGTGAATGCCTCGGATGTACGACAGCCCCATCTGGCCCACCCAGAACGGCTCGCCTCCGAAGGATCTCACCCCCAGGTCGCCGGTGCTCTCTGGACGGGGGATTTCGAGCACATCCAGGGAGGGCCCAAGCAGCATGTTGACGCCCATGGCGCGCAGTTCCTGGCCTGCTACCCAACCTGTGGTCTCGGCATGGGCAGGGTTCCAGGTGGCGCCCAGTGCCATCTCCGAAGGCAGCGGCGTCGTTCCGTTGGCAATGCTGGTGAAGGGCATACCGTTGCCCTCGTGACTCGCGGCGATGAACAACGGGATGAAGGGGCCTGGCGGGGTCGCCGTCGTGTCGGTCGTCGGCTGAGTCGCAATCCAGGCGGTCTCCTGGAGTTGGCCGATCAGGGTGGCTACCTGCGCGGGCGTGTCGCCCTCGTTGACGACGTTGCCGTTTTGGGGCAGCAGCACCACCCCACCGACGTGGTAGTCGCGGATCAGTTCCGCGATCAGGGCATCATCGGTGACTTCACTGCCGGGGAAGGTGACCAGGAAGAGCTGGCCGACTTTGGCAGCGCTAGACATCTGTGCCATCAACTGCGCGACCTCGTCTTCCTGGGCGCGCCCTGCTCCGGGCAGCGTCATGGGCAAAAGTATCATGGCCGCGAGGGCCAACACGAGCAACCGTTTAAATCGAGTCATTTTACGCAGAGCTTATTGTACATGAAACGGCGCGGAGCGCAATTTCGATCAGCGAATCCGTGGACGAGTGGCATCAGGGGCGCGCATGACGGATAGCAACTCTTCGTGGATCAGGCCGTTGCTCGCCAGGCAGCCCTGCACGGCCACGCGGTACGGCTCTCCTTCCACGGTGGTGTGCGTGCCGCCCGCCTCGGCGACGATGAGGACGCCAGCGGCGGCGTCCCAGGGCTTGGCGATCAGGTTGAGGTACCCGTCTAGCCAACCGGCCGCCACGTAGGCCTGCGCCAGAGCCGCCGACCCCAGGGCGCGCAGTGTGCCGCAGCGCGGAGCGATCCGCAAGAGGAGTTGAAGCGTCTTCTCGCGGTCCTGGTCGCTGTGTCCCCAGTCGAAGCCTATGACGGCGTGATCTAGCCTCGCTATCTCGCTGGCGCTGATCGGCTCGTCGTTCAACGTGGCCCCTTTGCGCTGCTCGGCTACGAACAACTGGTCGCGCAGCGGGTCGTATATCACGCCAACGACCGGCTCGCCTCGCTCCAGCACACCGATGGAGACGCTGGAGATGGGCAACCGGCGCGCGTAGTTGGTCGTCCCGTCCAGCGGGTCGATCACCCACGTGTAGCCATCGTCGATAGTGCTGCCGCCGGCCTCTTCGGAGAGGATCGCGTGGCCGGGAAACCGTTCACGGATGAGTTGGAGGATGACGGCTTCGGCGGCAGTATCGACCTCGGTAACGATGTCGCGGTAGCCCTTGACGGTGACGTTGCGCGGCGCTGGGAAGCGCTCGGCGATCAGTTGTCCGGCCCGCCGGGCTGCCTCGATGGCGGTTTGTAGCATTCGCCTCCCCTTTCTGTGTTGGCTTCTCTACTCATCGGATTATACGACAGGTGCGACGAATCGCAAATTGACGCGCGCTCGATCCTGTGCTAAAATGCTGGGCATTGAGGATCGTGATGATGATGGTTTACACGTTGCCCGCCCCTAGCAGCTTCCGACCACTTCCTTTCCGGGGAGTCGGTTAGCGCTGCGTGGGTG
This sequence comes from Anaerolineae bacterium, assembly GCA_034430835.1. GTDB lineage: Bacteria > Chloroflexota > Anaerolineae > B4-G1 > B4-G1 > JAFGED01. The sequence continues at coordinate 16,135 of DAOUDX010000016.1, read as the reverse complement.
GTGGTCACCGCTCGTCAGCTTGCCAGCCTTCCGATCACCGGAAGGCTGGTTTTGTTTTAGCCCGGTTGTGGGGAGGCAAGCAATGAAGATTTCACAGCTTTTTGGTCGCACGCTGCGGGAAACCCCGTCCGGCGCCGATTTGGTTAGCCACCAGTTATCGCTGCGCGCCGGGTTGGTGCGCTTCCTCGGAGCTGGCATATATGGCTACCTGCCGCTGGGTTGGCGTGTGGCGCGCAAGATCGAAGCTATCATGCGAGAGGAAATGGAGGCGATCGGCGCGCAGGAGATGCTGATGCCTGTGCTCCATCCCGCGGAGCTGTGGCAGGCCACGGGCCGCTGGGATAGCGTCGGCCCGGCGCTGGTGCGGGTGCGAGATCGCAGCGGCCGTGACTATGCACTGGCGATGACGCACGAAGAGGTAGTCGCGGAGTTGGCGCGGCGAGAGATCGCATCCTATCGCGACCTGCCCCGCGTGATCTATCACATCCAGACCAAGCTGCGGGACGAGGCGCGCCCGCGCGGAGGACTGCTGCGCGTGCGTGAGTTCCGCATGAAGGATGCCTACAGCCTCCATCCTGATGCCGCCGATCTGGATGCTTTCTACCTCCGGATGGTCGAGACCTACGAGTGCATCTTTGCCCGTTGCGATGTGCGCCCTATCCCCGTTGAAGCCGATACAGGGATGATGGGCGGAGCCGACTCCCACGAGTTCATGTTGCTCCATCCCGATGGCGAGGACCGCGTCGTCCGCTGCGCATCCTGCGGCTACGCGGCCAACGTCGAGCGTGCCGAGTTTCGGCTGTCGTCGGTCGAGGTGTCGGCGCTGGAGGAGATGCGGCCCGTCGCCACGCCCGGCTGCGAGACCATTGGCGACGTAGCTGCCTTCGTAGGCGTGGAGACAGCTCAGACGCTTAAGGCGGTGTTCTACACGGCTAACCTCCCGCAGGTTGGAGACGTGCGGGAGGTTCAGGAGTTGGTCTTTGTGATCATCAGGGGTGACCTGGGGGTGAACAAGGTGAAGCTGCAGAACCTCCTGGACGGCGCGGAGCTGAGGCCCGCGACTGATGAGGAGATCCGTGCCGCCGGTGCCGAGCCAGGCTACGCCTCGCCGGTGGGTTTGAACGTGCGAAAGGCGCTGGATGGGCCGGGCGTGCTGGTCGTGGCCGACCGCTCCGTCGAGGCCGGGGGCAACTTTGTCGCCGGGGCGAACCGGGCAGGTTATCACCTCACCGGCGTCAACTACCCGCGCGATTTCGCCGTCACTCTCCTGGCCGACGTGGCGCAAGCCAAAGCCGGCCAGCTTTGCCCATGCTGCGATGGGACGTTATCTGTGGAGTCGGCCATCGAGATGGGTCACTGCTTCAAGCTGGGCACGCGCTACGCCGAGCCGGTGGGCGCGACGTATCTCGACGCGGAGGAGAACGAGCGACCTATCGTGATGGGCTCTTACGGGATCGGGATGGGGCGACTGATGGCGGCGGTGATCGAGACCCATCACGACGAATACGGCATCGTCTGGCCACCTGCCCTGGCTCCGTTCGAGGTCCACCTGCTGACGCTGGGCATCGACGAGGCGGTGCGGGAGCAAGCGGACGCTGCTTACGCGCGGATGCGGGAGGCCGGTCTCGACGTGCTCTACGACGATCGGAACGTCAGTGCCGGGGTCAAGTTCGCTGATGCGGATATGATCGGTTGCTCCGTGCGGATCACGGTGAGCAAGCGGAGCGTGGCGGCAGAGGGATACGAACTGAAGGCGCGTTGGGCTGAGGAACGGCAGGTGGTGGCGACCGGTGGACTGGTGGAAGAGGTCAGGCAGGCGCTGGCGAGTTTTCAGCCGCTGGCTGCTGCCTCGACCAGCTCCGCGATGCGCTCGTAGCCGTTCTCGATCAACTCCTCCAACTCCCTGGCGGTGCATTCGTACTCTGTCCGCGAGCCGCCGTACGGGTCGTGGACGTCATAATCCTTTCCGATCATTTCGCTGAGCAGGTGCACCTTGTGGGCCTGGTTGGGAAAAGCCGTCTCCAGTGCCTCGGCGTGACTGTGCGTCATCACGAGCACCAAGTCGGCCTGGGCTAGAAGCCTGCTGGTGACGGGGCGGGCGGAGTGTTCGGCCAGATCGATCTGGCGTTCGGCCATCTCCTCGACGGCGTGCGCGCTCGCCGGCCGGCCTGCGCTGGCCCAGATGCCGGCCGATTCCACCAGCCAATCGCGGCGTGCTTCGTCGCAGGCCAGCTTTGCCTGCAGCAGTGCCATCGTCATAGGGGAGCGACACAGGTTTCCTGTGCAAACGACGAGTATTCTTGGCATTACGCTACCTCGTGGTTCGTGCCCAATGATTCGACCAACGCCATCAGCCCTCCGGCTACTACCGAGTGCCCACCCAGCACGACCGGCACCGGTGCCTCTGCCGCACCCTGGGTAAAGCGCTGCAGGAAGGGGTCTTTCACCCTGTCCCAGCGGAGGAGGTCGGAGTTGAAGCGGTCGGCCTTGGAGGGCCACAGCCCTTGCGCCGCCAGGATCACGCGGCTGTCGAGCAGCACGCCGTTCGCCAGCTTTGCCAGTTTGTCGAAGAAGCCCGTCACTCCAACCATCTCCAGGTAGTCCGCCAGCAGCGAGCGCACCTCGCCTTGCGCTTGCCGCCCACTTGCGCGCATGCCCCGCTCCTCGGCAAAGACTCGCACCCAGCACTGGGTTGCCCGTTTCAGCGCGGTCCAGGCTGCTTCCGATACTCGCCCGGCGATCACCAGGCTCCCACCCTCGCGGGTCATTTCCGCCAACACGCCGTCCAACTGAGGGGCGTCCCAGTCCAGCCCGTCGAGGAAGCGGCGCAGGTTGGGACCGGTGGCCGGGTGGCGCTGAGCGATCAGCAGATCTACCGGGGCGTCCAGGTCAAAGCGCGTCGCCGCCGATGGCGGCAGGCTCTCGACCGGCAGGCCCGCCTCCTTGGCCAGCACCCAGGCGATCGCGTTGTCGCTCGTCTGCCGGGCGATCAACGGGATGACGTCGGCGGCAGGGGCAAACCCAACCCAATCGCAGGAGTGCACGTTGTTGGTCACGATTATCCGCTCTGCCTCTCCCAATCGGCTCAACGTTTCTGTCCAGCGCTCGGCGCTCAGCAGTGGGGCCGAACCCCCGCCGCTGTAGAGCACGCGCTGCGCGTTGTACTTCTCGATCAGCCCGGCCAGTCGCCTCCCGAAATGGAAGGGTTCTCCTGGCGAATCAGTGTCTACTACGATGGGCAGGCCGTCCAGCGTGTCGTGCCAGGCGGGGTCGTCGGTGGCCACGATAGCCCGGCCGATCGTTTCGGCGTTTAGCAGAATGTCGAGCAGATCGCGCGCTGCGGCTCGGTGCGCCCCGTCCAGCGCGCCTTCTACGGCGCTCTTTCCCCATCCTCCAACGAGGAGAAGCAGCGTCACTTCCCCTGTCAACACGCCTCCAAAGTGCAAAGGGCCCGACATAGCCGAGCCCTCTGAAGAAATATCCCGAAAACCCAGGCCCGGCGCGAGGAGTCTCCGGGCGATTCGGTCGCGTCTTGTACTTTCTCAGGCCAGTTCCGGCTGTAGCAGGCCATAGTTGCCGTCATCCCTCTTGTAGACGATGTTGACGGCGTCTGCATTGGCGTTCAGAAAGACGTAGAAGCGATGGCCCAGCAGCTCCATTTGTTCGATGGCCTCCTCCGGCGACATGGGGCGTATTTCGAAGCGCTTGACGCGAACGATCTCACCCGAGGGGGGCTCCACCGGTTCCTCGATCGGGAGCTCCTCAATGGCTGCGTGCCACCGATCTTGGCGTTTCCCTTTGTACCGTGCGATCTGGCGGTACATCTTGTCCATCACGGTGTCGATGGAGGCAAACATGTCGTTGGTGCGTTCTTCGGCCCGCAGGATGGTGCCTCGCACGCGGACCGTGAGTTGGGCGACCTGTCGGTGATCGGCGCTGCGGGTATTCTCCACTTTGAGCTCGACCCGCGCCTCCTCGACCACAGGCAGATGGCGATCCAGTTTCTCAACCTTCCGTTCCACGTACTCTCTAAGGTGAGGGGTCAGTTCCATATTGCGGGCAAAGACTGAGACTTCCATAGATTTTTCTCCTTGGCGATAGATTTGGCAAGAGATGGGTGCCCAATGAGAGTAGTTCGTCTGGGCGTTTTGTGATCAGTGTGCGCGAGCCAAAGTCAGCGCGCGTACACCGCGTGTCCCTCCGGCATAAAGAGCGACGGCGCAAGCTTCTAGCGTAGCCCCTGTCGTGCAAACGTCATCGATCAGAAGCGCCTGTTTTCCGGTCAGCGCGTTGCTGGTGCAGCAGAAAGCGTCGTGCATGTTCTCCCTGCGCTGCGTGGCGTCGAGTTCGACCTGTGGGGCAGTTGCGCGTTGCCGCACCAGTGTCCGTTCGTCCAAGGGCAGCCCCACCTGCCGTGTCATTTCGCGGGCAAGCAGGGCGGCCTGGTTGTATCCCCGTGAGCGCAGGCGGGAGGCGTGCAACGGGACAGGCACCACGACGTCGGCGGGCATCGCGTGCTGCGCCCAGTACGTGGCCATCAGGTTGCCCAAGGGTTCGGCCAGTACCGTGCGCCCGTGGTACTTGAGTTGGTGCACCGCTTCCCGAAGCGTTCCTTCGAAGTAGGCGACAGAGCGGATGCATTCGATTCTTGAGGGAGAGGTCCGGCATCGACCGCAGAGGCCGCCGGTCTCAACTTTGTTTCCACAGCGGGTGCAAAAGGGAGGCTCAACACGGGGAATCCGTTTCAGGCACTCTGGACACAACCATGTGCCAATCCGGTGGCAATCGACACAGCGCGGTGGAAGCAATAGGTCTAGCAGTTGATCGCGGAAGCGGCGCCAGTGCCGCGCGGGTGGCTCTATGATCGACACGACCGATATGGGCAAAGGAACGTCCCTGAATTCTACACCGACCTGCCGCCTAGAAGCCAAAGAGGCCTGACATGTTCTTGATGGTGATGACTGCCGGGCCTAATAGGACGACGAGGATGGATGGAAAGATCAGGAAGACGACAGGGGGAAGTATGCGTAGTTGTGAGGCCCGGGCTTGCTCCTCGGCCCGTTGCCGTCGCCTCATCCGCATTTGGTCTGACTGGATGCGCAATACCCTGGCAATACTGACGCCCAACTGGTCTGCCTGGATGATGGCTGCCACGAACGTCGCCATGTCTCGAACGTCCATGCGATCCGACATGTCGCGCAATGCCTCGCGGCGTAGCTTTCCCAGTTGAACCTCCTGGATGACCCGTCTGAACGCTATGCTCAGATCGTCTTCCCATTTCTCGGCCACTTTGGACATGGCGGCATCAAAGCCCAGGCCTGCCTCCACGCAGATGGTCAGCAGGTCTAGCGCATCGGGTAGGGATTTGACGATGGATTTTTGACGTCTGGAGATCTTGCTCTTCAGCCATAGCATCGGCATTAGGGCACCTGCTCCAATCGACGCGCCAGCGATCGCGAATTTCTGCACGGGAGAGACCTTCCCTGCCACAAGCATAAAGATACCCAACGCTGAAAACAGGACCAGCACGACGGCCCGAACTCCCAAGTACTCCGTAGGCCCCCAGTTGTAGGGGTTGCCGGCCAGGTCCAATTGATGTTGGACGCCTTCTACACTCCGCTTGGGCGTGAAGCGCGAGACGAATTGTGCCACCCCTCGCAGGATGGGAAGCAGTATGCGCTCCACGAAGGGTTGAGACATCTCGAGCTCTTCCAGCGTGGGGGGGCGTTCAAGCGTCCCGAACTGAGCCAGGCGATCCTCAAGGGTAGCGCTGGGCTGCTTTGCTCTTCTCAGACCATAAACGATCAGCCCCACGCTTCCCAACAGAAGCAATCCCAGCAAGAGAATCAACACTGTGGTCCCCATCCCTGTACCTCCCGAAAATCACACGTCGATGTTCACAATCTTACTGATGACTATGTATCCCAGTATGATGCCCAAGACCGCGGCGCCGATCATTATCCATCCACACGGATCTTGAAATAGCTGCGACATAAAGTCGGGCGAGATGAGGTAGATGATCACCGACAGGATGATTGGAACGGCGGTCAGCAACTGTCCCGCTCCACGGCCATAGGATGTGAGCGCCCGGATATCTCCCTTGATCCGGATGCGCTCGCGAATCGTGAAGCTGATCGCGTCGAGCACCTCGGCTAGGTTACCGCCCACCTCGCGCTGCACTTTGATCGCGGTGGCCATCATATCCAGGTCGTCGCTGGTGATGCGGCGCAGCATATTGTCGAGCGCCTGCTCTACTGTGAGGCCGAGCTGTACTTCTCTGACCACTCTTCCGAACTCGACAGAGATCGGCGGCCCCATTTCTTCCGAGACGGCTTCCATTGCCTGCAGGATACTGTAGCCCGCGCGGATGCTGTTGACCATCAGGTTGAGCGTGTCACCCAACTGGTCGTTGAATGCCCGCAGTCGCCGGTTGCGCGAGAGCGTGACGTATATCCAGGGACCGAAGAAACCCGCCAGGCACGCGATGACGATGACGATGATGTCCGCACCCCTCAGAATGAAGGCTATGGCAGCGAAGCCTATGACCAGAATGATGTCGAGGGCGATAAACTCCCCTACCGTGAACTTGAGATTGGCCCGCGCCAGTTGTGTCGATAGTTGGGCCCCTATACCTCGGCTGGCCAATGCGCGGTTCAGCGCGTCCGTCAGAACAGACTTGCCTGAGTCGAACACTTCTGATGCCTGCGCGGCTTTCTCCGGTTCGGCGATACCCAGCCGTCGCTCAATGAATGACTGACCGGCCCGACGAGAAATGATAAAGCCTGCCAGAATGATTCCCACGGCGATTACGAGACCTAGTATCACTAATGCCCACAACATCGCTCTCTCCGTTCACACTATCTGGTGATTGCTGTCTAGTATCGCCCGCGTTGTCCTACCATGCCAAAAATGCTAGGTGGCAGGTGAATGCCGGATGCCTCGATCTTTTGTATGGACTTGGGACGCAGCCCTGTGGGGCGCAGCGTGCCGATCACGCGCCCTTCCTCGTACCCGACGGTCTCGAACTTGAAAATGTCGGACAGTGTGACGACATCGCCTTCCATGCCCTGGACCTCGGTGATGGCGACGACCTTGCGGGAACCGTCCCGCAATCGCTCCAATTGGACGATGATGTTCAGGGCGGCGGCGATCTGCTCGCGAATGGCCCGGTGGGGGAGTTCCATCCCGGCCATCAGGACCATGTTTTCCAGGCGGGCCAGTGCGTCGCGGGTGGTGTTGGCGTGGACCGTGGTCATGCTGCCCTCGTGACCGGTGTTCATAGCCTGGAGCATGTCGAACGCCTCAGATGACCGGCACTCACCTACGATGATGCGGTCTGGCCGCATCCGCAGGCTGTTGACGACCAAGTCCTCGATCGTGATCTCGCCACGTCCTTCGATGTTGGGCGGGCGAGATTCCAGCGTCACCACGTGTTCCTGACGTAGCTGCAACTCGGCAGCGTTCTCAATGGTAATGATGCGCTCGTCGTTGGGAATGAAGGCGGAGAGGACGTTCAAGAAAGTCGTCTTGCCTGTGCCGGTACCTCCAGAGATCAATATGTTCAGTTTGGCTACCACGCTGGCCTTGAGCAGCTCCATCGCTTCTGGCGTCACGCTGCCCAATTCGATCAATCGCTCGACAGTGAGTGGGATCTTGAAGAACTTGCGGATCGTCAGCACTGGCCCGATGAGAGAGATGGGTGGGATCACGGCGTTCACCCGGGAGCCGTCCGGCAGACGCGCGTCTACGTAGGGCGAGCTTTCGTCGATGCGCCGTCCCAGGGGGGCGACGATTTTCTCGATGATGCGCATCAGGTGTTCGTCCGATTCGAAGATAGCGTTCGTACGTATGATTTTACCTTCACGCTCGACGTAGATATTCCTGGCTCCGTTCACCATGACCTCAGTGACCGTAGGATCGGCGATCAATGGCTCCAGCGGTCCCAGGCCCAGGATCTCGGAGACGATCTGCTCGAACAGCCGCTGTCGCTCTGCCCGGCTAAGGACACGCGCTTCTTCTGCCAGAATGTTATCGAACAAGTCCTCGATGGTCTTGCGCACCTCATCCGTCTTGGTGACGTCCATCGTCGGATCCAACTCGGCGATCAGCTTGTTCTGGATGCGCGTCTTGAGATCCATGTACGCGTCGCGGGTCGGTGCTGCGCGACGCCGCACCTGCAGCTCGCTCACTTGTTGTTGAGCTTGCGGTGTGGTCGTCCTCTTTTCCTGCTCAATTCGTCTCAATAATGACACCCTGTTACCTCCTGGCAAGGACCTCGGCGCAAAGCCTGTGGCCCGTAGAACGTCTCCCCCTTGCTTTTAGCGGAAGAGCCGACTCAGCCGAAGTCCACCTGCCTCGGAATCTTCGTCCTCTTCTTCGGTCACCTCTTCTTGGACTCGCTCCAGCACATATTCGGCCAACTGGAGGATGCCTTGGGAAACAGGCCGACTGGGGTCACGCATGATGAACGGCACACCCTGGTTTGCAGCGGTTGCCATCGCTTGGCCATCCTGCGGGATTTGCACTGCCAGCGGGATCAGCGCCTGTGCGATCTGCTCTGGCCGGATGCTTTGTCGGTCTGCTCGGTTGAGCACCAGCGCCATCTCGTCGTTGGAGTAGTTCAGTTTTTCTGCCACCTCCAGGAAGAGGCGGGCGTTCTTGATGGCCGGAATGTCCGGTGTCACGACGAGGACGACTAAAGCTGAATTGTCGAGGATAGTCAACACGACGTCGTCCACCCAACTCCACGTGTCTATGACGATGATGTCGAACTCCTGACGCATCAGCCGCATGATCGAGCGGAGCGCCGACTGGCTGCCCCCTCCCTCACTTGACGGGCTCATCAGGGCTTCCGCTGCCTCTGGGTGGGGTGGGGCGAGCAACACCTTGATTCCTGACCCGTGGGGTGATAGAACGCTGCTCAACATGTCTCTGTCCAGATCGTCGATCTGAGCGGCCAGGTCCGCGATGCTCCGGCTTGCCGGCAGGTTAAGCATCACCCCAATGTCTCCAAACTGGAGGTTGGCATCCATCAGCCCGATCTTTTTCGAGGGGCCGACTTGCTGCTGGATGGCGATGGCCAAGTTGACTGCGATGGTCGTGCAACCCACGCCGCCCTTGGGGCTGTAGACGGTGATGATTTTCCCGTTCCGTGACCCTTCCACGTCGGTGGGTGCTGCCATGGTGACAGCCTGCTGCGCGGGCATGATCATCGCTGCGCGTTTCTTCCCCGTCTCGTAGACTTGGCGGATGGTGCCCATCAACTCGTCGCCGCTGGGCGGCTTGGTGAGAAAGTCCCGCGCGCCCGCCAACATCGCCCGCCGCAGGTAATCGCTCTCTCCCTGCACGGAGAGGACGACCACCTGGGCCATCGGCACCTCCTGCATGATCGCTTCCGTGGCGGCGATGCCGTCCATGCCCGGCATATTGATGTCCATCAAGATGATGTGCGGCTGGGCCTGCTTCGCCATGGCGATGGCTTCCTCGCCCGACGCCGCCGCGCCGACGACCTCTATATCAGGCGCGAAGGAGAGGAGCTTGCGCAGATTCTCCCTCGTCTCGGCGATGTCGTCTACGATGAGCACCCGGATGCGTTCTGTGGGTAGCACGTTAGTTCAAGCCTTCCGTACCATTCTTGTCTGTGAGTTTCTCGCCCTTTTGGGGATGCGGTTCTGCTAATACGCCGGTGTCGATTCTCCTGTCTGCGCTTGCGTTGTCGTCTCGATGGTCATTTCTTCGGTAGTAAAGTCCGTTCCTCGGCGTCCTCTCTCCATGGTGCTGATGTCTAGCGGGAGCTTCAGTGGGTGCAGCCTGCTGATCGGTGGTGTGGCACCATAGGGGAGTTTGGGCGGCACTTCTATAGCATAGCGTTCGAAGACATAGTCCAATGTGACGGCCTCTGTGGTGTGGCTGTCGCCGGCATCGCTGGCCGAGCGCAGCACCAGATCTATGCTGGCTCCCAGCTCTTCGAGGTACTTGAGGACGACTGCATCCTGCGGTGTGACCCCCAGTGTTACTGACGTGAAACCAGGGGTGACCTTTAGGGTAGTTTTCTCCGTCTGCGTTGAGCTCTCTGCCTGTGCCTCCTCTTCGCTTGGCGGCGTTGGTGTTGGTGTTTCCTCCTTCTCCTTCCAGTCACCCACGCGGAGCACGATGGCATCCTGAACGACCAACTGGGTTATGAGGCGGGGCCGCTGCGCATCCTCGCTGGGCATGGCCATGATCAGCGTGCCGTCGGGCAGCGCTTCCATGCGCCCGAGGTCCATCGTGATGGCTATTTCCTCTCCTTCGGGTCCTATGAGTCTCAACTCCATCACGTTGGGTATCTCGGTCTGAAAATCCACGTCGAGGTCCACGATCAGCAGCGAGATGAGTACGTCCACACGGTCGCCTGGCTGGATGGCCCAGGCCACGCTGGACCAGCGGGCCACCGGCATGGCGTAGGCGACCTTCCCGGAGGGCAAGAGCAGCGCCGCGTCCGAGCCCAGTGCCGCCATATCGCCAGCGGTATCGGTCAGCATGTCCTCCAGGACTGGCGTGTTCCGCGCGATGTCCGTGCGCGCGATCCGGCCGTATGCGCTTTTGAGCTCTGTCAGTGCCCCCTCGGGTATTGAGCTTGCCGGCCAGGCGATTAACTGCACCGCGTTGTCTCCTTCAATGATGCGGATGCCTCGTCCGATTTTCTGTGCTGCCACGACGATCTGTTGCATACCCTCTGGCACGCCGATCACGACCTCGCCGTTGCCGTCTTCAGGCTCAGGGGTTGGTGTGACGGCGGGTCGCGAGAGTAGGCCGCTCGTGAGGAGGAGGGCTGCTCCGCCAATGACCACCAAAACCAGTATGACAGCTCCAACGATGATGAGGGTTCGTCCGCCTTGCATGTTGCCTCCTTTTACTCGATAATCGACTCGGTGAACGGGCGTGCCAAACTCTCCCAGGATGCCCGCTTGTCCATTTTGAGCGTTTGATGGCCTGCAAATGCTCTACAACGGCCGGTGGTGCGCGGCGGCCAACGGTCTAAGCGTATCTGCTCTCGAGAGGCGTGGATCGCTGCGCGCCCAAGATACATAACAGTCATTCGAAAATCTATCGCTCCCGTCGAATTGCAAGTCTGGCAACCCGGCGTGCATAAGTTTTGATTTAATGATACCTGTTTAGACAGGAATGTCAAGCGCCTCTCACCTGGTGATTACCCACGTATTGCGAGATGAACATAATCATGCTGTGTCTGTTCACCGCAAGGGCACAGAGCGCACAGAGAAAGCCTTTTCACACATCTCTGCAGCCTGCCTGTGCCGGAATTGGCCCGTAGAGCGAAAGCCAATAGTCGCGGTACTCGACTCAGGCAAGGCAAAACGAGGCGCAGACGTAGACCCATCGCCTCGTTCTGTCCTGTCCTGATTTGCGCGTGTGTATCGCTGGCGGCTGGCGGCCTAATCCACCAGGCGCAGGAAGATACGCTCGAACAGCTCGTCGAAGATAGCATCCAGGGTTGTGGGATTGGGCGCCCAGCGGTGCTCCCCGCCGGTGATGTCTGCCACTTCCTCCATGATCTCGAGATCTGCCCCGTACCCCAGGCTGATGGTGTAGATGACGATGCCGTTGTCGCGGGCCTCGTTGGCGTAGTAGATCACGCAGTCCTTGGCGCGGTTCTCACTGTCGGAGCCCGAGTTATCTGGCCACAGGTCTTCATCATCGCAATAGTTATTGGGGCGTTCATTGGCCTCGCCGTCGGTCATCAGCACCATGATGTGGGCCGCCCCCGGCCGTCCAAAGTGCCCGCCTTGCGTGCTCAACACGGCGATGCCGTCCTCCATGCCGCCCGCGATGTTGGTGCTGCCGTTTGCCTCGGTGGCGTTCAATTGAGTGATCACGGTGTCCTCGATCCGGTCCGCCACGCCATCCCCGTCGTCGTCCACAGGGCAAAGTTCCGGCCCCCACCCTGGGCGCCGCAGGCATTCCAGCTCGTTGCGGGTCTCTGAGTTTCCGCTGTATCTCACGTAACCGATCTGGTCGAGGCGAAAGTCCATCTTGCCGATGAAATTCATGGCCGCGCTCAGCGCGTCCCGGATGGGCTGCTCGCCTCCGTAGATCGGATCCAATCGCTGGTCTGGATTGGCGCCCACGTGGCAGTCGGGAAGCCACCAGTTGTTGGCAAGATGCTCCCCGCCGGGATACCCGCCGAAGCGCGGGTCGCACGGCTCGCAAGCCCAGTCGGTGCGGGCGTTGTTGGCCTGCAGGGTGGTTCCGGCTGGGGTCATGGACGACGGCAAGGAAGTGTTGCTCCTTGTGGTGATGATGATCCGGTCAACGTCAAAGCCCGCACCGCCACCCCACAGGTGGAGGGTGTGCGTGCCCGCCGGCAAATAGACCGCATAGTCGCCGTTGGTGTAGCCCTGGCCTTCGTTCAGGCTGAGCCGCCGCCAGTCCCAATTGCCCCAAGCAGCGCCGTCGTAGCCTGCGCCTACATCGAAGCCATCCTCTTGTCCCAGGACGGAGCCGTCCAGCCCCCAGAAGATGTGGTTGTCTGCCGTTCCACCCCACCCGCCGCCCTGTCCCCGCAGCCACACGTAGTAGGTGGTCGAGGCCGGCACCTGGAACTTGTAGTCAACCCTGGGGGCGGGAAAAGGGCCGCCCGACAGGCCATTCCGGCAGTTTGCCCCCGGGCCGTTCACCGCGCTCCACTGGCACGAGACGCCGAAGCTGCCCTGGACGTCCTCGTAATTGGCGTAGGGGTGGTGGGAGATGTAGGCGCCGCGCGAGTCCCGCCCACTTGAGTTAACCCCATCGTTGCGCTGGATGACCCAGTACGTGCGGTAGGGGGAGTAGGCCCAGTCGTGGTAGTCCGCCAGTTCGCTGTAGGAGGAGTATTCCTCCGCCTCGATGACAAAGTAAAGGTTGCCGTCGCTGGTGTTGCGGTAGTTGCAGTTGTTTCTCTGATAGCCGCTGGGGGCGCCGGTGGACGTGTAGGAACCGCAATTGAATATGCCGGTGGCGGGATCCCAACCCGCGCAGTGGTCCGGCGTGGCCGGCGGGGAAGTCGTGCTCTGGGCCCACTGCAGCGGATGGATGCAGCCATCAGAGTCAGTACAGTCGTCGGAGGTGCCAGGGTAATTCCCTTGGGGTATCCAGCACTCGTAGCACAGCGTGTCGAACTCCATCGAGCCGGAGTGATCGTATACGATGACGACGTCCAGGTTGCTGATGTTCTCGGCCTCGGCGCTCGCTTGGACCGGGAGCTGGTGCCAGCCGATAAACTGCAGGAACGTCATGCGCACCTGTTTCTTGATTGTAATGCGGATGCGGTCCGACGTGTTCAGGTTCGTTGGGTATGGGGTGCTCGTATCCCGCGAGAAGGCCGTATCGATCCAGATGACAGTGTTCGCGTCCACCTCTTCGGGGCCGGCTATCACTACGTCATCGGCGCCGGGGTTGATCACGACGCGCGTATTGGGGCCATTGGGATCGTACCCGTTGTCCCGCAGGTAGTCTCTGGCGCGCATTTGCGCTGCCTGCTCCAGGGGCAGCTCGGCCACCGCGGCCAGCGCCGTCGCGTCGGCGGCGCGCCCCACGCGCACGCGCTCGACGTAGACCAGCCCCAGGTCGATGCTCAGCCCGACCAATGCCAGGATTCCGATGAAGGCAAAGACGACGATGATCAGGCTCTGGCCGCGCTGATGGCCGCGCGATCCATTCTCGTCGAGTTGTGTTTCCCTTGTCCATCGTCTTCGTATCTCGTTCATCTCTTTTTCCCTCCAGTACGGTACTTGTCCGGCAAGCAACTGCTTATCCTCCCGCGGGTTTGGAATCGGTCTGCAACAAGAAGCGCATTCCGCACCCTGATCCGATGAGATCTTGCCCATTTCGAACCTGCAAAAGGGTGGCCTGCTGATTACCGATAAAACGTCTCCGGTCACACACCTTGAGAGCAAGCGGTCGTTTCATCTAGCCTCACATGGTCCGCCTTACTCCTGCTGGCGCCCGCCGATGGCCCGGATCTCGGTGTGCGTGTACATGATCCAGGGAGAGGGCAACAGGCCCTCCCCCAGGGGCTCGTGCGCGAAAAACGTCTCGACCACGATGATGTTGTTCTCCATTTCCGGAAAGTCGCTGGCGAAACGCAGATCATTGATTTGCTCCGTGGCGGGGCCGTGCCCGGTCACGACATCGGCCAAGACGATCTTTGAATCGGAGATCGCGTTGGCGAAGCGCAGCCCGTCCGTGAGAATGAGCACTGGATCGATGCCTGTGCACGCGCCACACGGATAGACGCCCGCAATATAATAGGTGACGTCGGCGGGATCGACGTTGCCGTCTGTGTCCATGGGTACGTGCGTGATGATGATGGCCGTGTTGGGGGAGGCTTCGTAGATGGGATCGCCTGTACCGGCGTCCTCCGGGAAGTCGGTGCGCAGGAAAGGCACGACTTTGCCGGAGACGGTCTCGGTGCCGCCGGCGGCCAGCATCCGCGCTGCGATCTCTGCGTCGTTGAAGCGGGCGCGGGCCGCAAAGCGGGCAGCCTCACGGTTGGCGTTGGCGACGAGGAGATAGTTCCTCAGCCCAAATCCTACCTCCACGAGGCCGAAGAGCAGGATCAAGAGCACTGGCAGGACGATGGCTATCTCCACGACGCTTTGACCGCGGCTTTTGTCGTTGCTTTCCTGTCCATTCATTTTGCCTCTCCTTTTGTTTCCCTTACGGCATGGATACTATACCGTCGGTCGCGTCCACCAGGATGGCGAAGGACGTGTTTGTACCACTGGCCACACCGGCTACCATCCAGGTTGGGCGGTTGCTCTCCTGGGATAGGCGCAACTGAACCATCAAGTCCACTCTTGGATACTTGGTCACCATGTTGCGCCCTCCCCGATTCCACCATTCCAGCAGGGCTGTGTCGCTATCTACCTGCCACGTCTCGTCCGGAAAGACAGAGATCGGGTAAGGGCTCAAGGCTGGCGGGCGCACCATGCGCGCCGTCCCGTCCTCGACCGCGATGATGGCCAGCCGTTGCGTCGAGGGGGAAAAGAATTGAAACGTCCACACGATGCCCTTTTCCGAGGGCTGGTTTATCTCCAACTGCTGACCGGAGACGCCGCTCAGGCGGGCGTCTGCCTGCCACTGTGTGGCGAGATGTGTGGCAGGTGCAAGCGCCCGATGAGCCCTTATCTCGCTGCCGGCCAACCCTGGCGCCAGCGTTTCTGCCTGGGACGGATCGGTCGTTCCGGCCAGCCACGAATAGGCCACTGCCCCGACCATTGTCAGGGAGATCAGGATTGCACCTGCTGCGAGAAAGCGACGTATTCTAGAGTGTCCGGCCATCTAGCCCATTCTCCACTGGACCCTGCTGGTTCGGCGACGAATCGCCGACCGCGGACAGGATGTGACGTTGTCTAGTCATTCTTCAAAACCAACGGTAGATAGATGTGCCCCAAGTAGTCGTACACCTGACTGCTGTCGTAATAGACGTCCCAGGCCGAGTCCGTCATCTCCATGTAGGCAAAATGCAGCAGGGGCACCGTCTCGGAAATCGGTTCCCCGAAGCCGACGGAGGCAGCGCCCGACGAGCTTTCCATCAACAGCGTGGCGCCGTTCCAGCCCACGGTATTCGTCGTGACGCTGATGGCATAGCTATAGTACGTACCTGTCACGCCGCCCGTGTGCCAGACGACGGCGGGCCAGCCGTCTTCGTTCAGGTCGATCGACGGTTGGAGGTGTTCCAGGTACGTTGCTTCGGCGCCGGCGGGCTCATACTCAGTGAAGTCGCTATATCGACTGGCGTCATAGTCGGTGACCACCTCTCTCCAGCCGCCCACAGGAAAGGAGGCGCCGTTGTCGTTCGAGCGGATATAGAGCAGCGCGTAAGTTTCGGGATCTGTGCGATAGCGAAAACTCCACACGACAAAGACTCGGTCTGCTTGGGCAGCCACGTCTGGCTTGTAGGGTGGAGTATCAGCATTTGAACTGAACAGGGAGGTTGGGGTTGGGGCACTCCACACTCCCCCGCAACGTCGCCGGTAGTAAATATAGCCGAGTGTTGCCCCCTTGTTCTGCCAGGTGATATGCGCGCAACTGCCGCCCCAGGCGATGGCGGGCGTGTTGTTGTTGCCGGTGCTATACACTGACAAGCTGCTGCCCC
>DAOUDX010000015.1:0-19427 GCA_034430835.1 Anaerolineae bacterium | reverse complement strand
TGGAACTTCAATTTTGCTGAGTATCGCTTTCCCATATTGGCCTCCCCTGTGCAATTTGTATGATCTCACACTTGCCAGAGGAGGTCAACTTCACACATTATCTACTGGTGCAACTTTTTGGGTAAATGTCCTGGCCACACTAGAGCTCTGCAACGCGCTGGAGAAACTTCAGTGCTGGAACCTCCCGAAACTCCTCCAATGCAGGCATGTAGGATCTGTCGGTGGCTGGGAGAAGATCGATGCCTTATCCCTATTGAGCTCCATAGAACTTGACAAATTGCAAGGGTGGTCCAAGTTGCGCAGAACCGCCCAATGGTGGAAACTACGAGTTACCAAACGAGGTTTCTACCAGGGGGCAGTTTAACACCCTAATCGAGCTTCGTCAAGATATCTACGAACATAGATTCATCCCCGGGGGGGCCGCTGGACAAAGTGCCATATCGATGGCATAATGAGCGCGTGGCGGGAGCTAATAGCCCGCCTGAGCAGGGAGGTAGTCTCCCCCTTTGAGTGTTCTCCCCACTTGAGTCTGTGTGGGCTTCTGCAATGCTGCCTTTGGGAGGTGCAACGACGATACGCGAGATCGACCTGGGCCTGGGAACGACCTATGAGCGGTTTGCGATCTATCGATGGCTGGAATGCCTGATAGATCGCCACCCGATCCGCGATGTACTGGAAGGCCCCGGAGACGGCGTCGCGGGCATCTCCGGCATTAACAGTGTGCCCTTGGCCCGGAGAGGGGCAAAAGTGACGGTGGCCTTGCGGGACCGGAGGGAAATAGCGCTGGCCCGGCGGGTGTGGGAGGCTCAAGATTGTCTAGCCCAAGGGAGCTTTGTCTGCGCAAACGGGCTGCCGCTCCCATTCACCTCCCGATGTTTCGACCTCGTCTGGAACTTTAATCGCCTGCCATTCTTCAACCCGCGGGCGATGATCGCCGAGATGTCACGGGTCTCCTGCCGATATGTCCTGCTGATGGCGCCCAGCCGACACAACTATGGCTTCCTGGCGCGCAGGGTGCACCACCGGCTCACGGGAAGGCCCTGGCACTACGGCGACATCGACGTCATGGAGCCTGGGAAAGTGATCGACCTCCTCGCGCAGTTCGAGCTACAGGCTCTGGAGGCGGTGCTGCTGGATGCACCGTGGTGGCCCGACATCATCGACCTCTCCGAGTTTGTCACCGACCTCTTGCCGTTCCTGTCGGGGCGGCTGAAGGGGAAAAGGCCGTCGTCCTACCGCTGGGAACCGGACAACCTGCCCTACTTTGACGCCAGGGTGTATCCCGAGGTCCACCGGCGAATCGACCGACTTTCTTTTATCGAAGGGAGCCGGGCGCACTGGATCAAGCGGTTCTTTGCCCACCATTTCGGCGTTCTGGCCGTCAAGCGCGAGGCAATCGATGATTGAGGTGCTGTCTCGGGTTCCGCTTTATCAGTCTTTTCGGCGGTGTGGTTGGCCCAGACTCCTGCCCGTGAATGTCACGGCCAGCGTCACCTATCGCTGCAACTCCCGCTGCCGCACGTGCAATGTGTGGAAGAAGCGGTCCGACGAGCTAAGTGTCGAGGAATGGGATCGCGTTTTTGCCTCCCTCAAACGCGCGCCGTTCTGGTTCACCTTCAGCGGCGGCGAACCGTTACTGCGCGCCGACGTGGTGGACATCATCGAGCAAGCCTACGTCAGGTGCCGACCCTCTATCATCAACATCCCCACCAACGGCTTGCTCCCCGATCAGATCGTTGAAAAGGTTGCGAATGTCGTTGAGCGCTGCCCCGGCAGCCAGGTCGTGGTGAACCTGTCTCTCGATGGCTGGGAGGAACAGCACGACCGAATTCGCAACGTGGACGGCAATTTTCGGCGCGCGATGGAGACCTGGCAGGGGCTGAAGGCCATCTCTGCCGCGAACCTCACCCTGGGCATCCACACAGTGATCTCCCGGTACAACGTGGCGGCGATCCCTGCATTCTACGAGCGCGTTCGAGCGCTGGCTCCTGATTCCTACATCACCGAGATCGCCGAGGAGCGCGTCGAGCTGGATACGATGGGTGAAGACATCACGCCCACGGCGGAAGACTATGCGCGCGCGATCCAGTTCCTGCGCGCGCGTTTGCTGGAGACCCCGCTTAGTGGCGTCGCGCGGGTGGCCGGCGCGTTTCGCGCGCAGTATTACGACTTGGCAGCAGCCTGGCTGCGTCGCCAGCAGCAGATCATCCCTTGCTACGCAGGTTGGGCTTCTGCTCAGATCTCGCCTGAGGGAGACGTGTGGTTCTGCTGTGTGCGGGCGGAGCCGATAGGTAACTTGCGGGAGGTCGATTGCGATTTCCGGCGGCTGTGGTTCAGTGAGCAGGCAACGGCAGTGCGGAAGACGATTAGAGACGGCGCCTGTCACTGCCCGCTGGCCAACGCCGCGTACACCAATATGCTCTGCCATCTCCCATCACTGGCACGGGTGGGGGTGGAGCTGCTTCGTGGGTATAGGTGGAGAGGAGTATAGTGCGTGGACAGTCACCCTGCTGTCGTTGGAAAGAGAGTTCTATATATAGAGCAAAGGTCAAGCCTAGCAGGATCCAGGTTCAGCTTGCTATCCATTGTTCGGGGAGCGCGAGACTATGGAATGACACCCATAGTAGTATGTGGCAGTAATGGCCCTTTAGTCAGAGAGTTGAGGATAGAGGGTATTGACGTGAAGGTCATCGATATCAGTACCCTATTCAGCATAAACCCATGCAGGATAGCCACTAATCTGTTCTCTCTGTTCAAGCTATGGCATTATTCAGTGAAAATGCGTATCGACCTGATCCACACAAATTCCTTCGGCGCCCACATCTTTGGTGGAATCGTGGCAAGAGCGCTTGGGAAGAAGACAGTATGGCATATTAGGGAACTCACAGAGACGATCGAGGATACCCCTCAGAAGAAGCGCTGGCGGAGACTGATTGTCTCCTTCTTGCTCTTTGGATCTGCCTTTCTTGCAGACAAGATCATCTGCGTTTCCAATGCTGTCAGAGATCACTACATCAACGGTAGTATTGGCCATAAGATGGTAGTTATTCACAATGGGATAGATACGGGCAGGTTCAGAGGCGATGAGGATACAGGTTATCTCTTAGCAGAGTTGGGGCTGGGCGCAGAAGACAGAGTCGTAAGCATTTTCGCCCGTCTTAGTCCATGGAAGGGCCATCACTGGTTTCTAAGGGGCGCGGCACGGATCAAGGAGCAAGTTGGGCGGGCGAGATTTCTGATAGTGGGCTCTCAAATGGATTACCTTATTGAGAAGGACTATGAAGAACAATTACGAAAACTTGCCAGAGACCTAGGACTGGAGAACGACGTCATTTTCACAGGATTCCGAAATGATGTCCCAGCTCTGATGGCTTTGAGCGATGTGATCGTCTCAACGTCGTATAAAGAACCCTTTGGTAGGGTTATACTGGAAGCTGGAGCGGTGATGAGACCGGTGGTCGCTTTCAATTCTGGTGGCCATTTGGAGACTGTCGTTGACGGGGTGACAGGGTTTCTTGTGCCCTATGGTGATGTGGAAGCCCTGGCTCGGAAGGTTGCCTTTCTGTTGGAACACGAGGAAACCGCCAGTGAGATGGGGCGGAATGCTCGCAATTGGGTTGAGCGAGAATTCTCCTTGGATAGATTGTTGAATGGCCTCCTAGGTGTCTATGAGGAACTGCTCGTGGTCTTGTGAGTGTCGGGGGTGACCCGTACGGGTCGTGACCAGCTTGAGTGGAGGAGAGGATGACGAAGAGGGCGTTGGGGTTGCCATCTTGGCAAAGGAATGCGCTGAAGGCGTATCGGTTCATGAAGGGACGGCGCATCCTAGACTGCGTAGAAACGCTTGAGAAGACTCAGTGGTTGCCTGTGGACGAACTTCGCAGTCTACAGCGCGAGAAGCTTTTGAGACTCCTGGAGCATGCCTACGGCAGTGTCCCCTACTATCGCAAAGTGTTTGATGACATTGGTCTGACTCCACAGGCGATAGATCGGGACTTTTGTCGATTCCTGCGGATCCCGCTGTTGTCGAAGGCGCAACTTAGGCACGGCAGTCGAGCGCTGGTAACCACAGATCCAGATCGCAGACGCGGGATGAGGGTGAATTCCTCCAGCGGGTCAACTGGAGTTCCTGTGACCTTCTACCAAGGTAATAACTACTGGGACCATGCTATTGCTGACATGTACCGTTATCTCTCTTGGTGCGGTTGGCGGTTTGGCGAACCTCATGCTTACATTATGGGATCGGCCCCAGATCCTTCTTGGCGGTCGTTCTTGAAGGCACGGGTGACCGACTGGATAATGAACAGTTTCCGTGTTGATGCTTTCGGTCTGTCGGAGATGCGGATGGCACAGTTTGCCGAAAGGATCGTGCGGCGCAAGCCTGCAGTCTTGATAGGATATGCTTCAGCTCTGACTGTCTTTGCGGATTTTGTGCAAAAGCGTGAACTCGACGAGATTTCATTCGCGGCAGTACAGTCCACGTCGGAGATCATGTATCCTAGTCAGCGGGCTTTGATTGAGGGAGCGTTCCGGTGTCACGTTTTTGATCGATATGGTTGCCGAGAAGTCGGTGATATTGCTCATGAATGTGAGCAACATCGTGGTTATCACGTGGGAATCGAGAGCAACTATGTTGAGATCGTCAAGGATGATCAGCCCGTGAAACCAGGTGAGAAGGGCGAGATTGTGGTCACCAATCTCAACAATTACACAATGCCTCTCATAAGGTATTGTACGGGAGACGTTGGCGTTTCGAGTGAGGCACAGTGCCAGTGTGGGCGGGGTTTGCCGTTGATAGGGCTGGTTGAGGGCCGCCTCGTTGACCCGATCAGGCTGCCCAGCGGCCGCAGCATTCTCCCTTCAGTGTTGGTTGTGAAGATCGGGAAGATCTCCGGCATAGGGCAGTTCCAAATCGTCCAGGAAACACTGAAACGTATTGCGGTTCGGATCATCCCTGGCACAGGGTTCAGCTGCACGACGCTGGTTGAGGTCGAGGCATGTTGTAACCGCATCGTCACTCAGGAGGCTCAGATCACTGTGGAAGTAGTCGAGTCGCTTCCCCTCGAGCCCTCTGGCAAGTTCAGGGTAGTCAAATCCAAGGTGCGGCAGGATCTGTGGTGAACCTCCTGGATCTCTTGGGCAAATTGGGCGGGAGGGCGGTGGGCACGGAAGATCGAGGGTTCGCAGGAACGACTATGGGTAAGGGTTCTCTGTACCTGGTCGTCGGCCAGGCATCCATAGTCCTCAGCGGCTACGCTGTCAACACTGGCCTGGGACACCTGCTGGGTCCAGTCGAATTCGGGCGTTTCGCCACCATCGCTGCGCTGATGGCCCTCTTGGAGACCTTTTTTCTCATAGGTATCCCTATGGCGCTCGGCAAGCACGTTGCCGAGACTGGAGAGGGCGATCGAGCCTTGCTCCGTCGGCTCGGTTGGATGCAGTTGGCGTGTAGCGGGCTCCTGCTCATCGCCCTGTTCGGAGTGGCCCAGCCACTGGCGGCCTTGTTGAGTGATCCTGGCTTGGCCGAGTACATCCGCGTTATCGCATGGGGTATGCCCGCGAGTGCCGCGTTCCAGTTGTACACCAGGATCCTGAATGGGTTGGCGGCGTTTGGTCGACAGGCAGCGGCAATTGTGCTCTTCTCTGTTCTGCGGCTGGCTTTCACCTTTGGCTTCGTCGCACTGGGTGCGGGCACGGCGGGCGCACTTTGGGCACTTGTGCTTACCACGGCTCTGTCAGCGCTGATTGCTGGGATGCTCCGCGGGGTCAGGAAACACGGACAGCCGGGAGAGACTTCGTGGGGAGAGATGGTTGGCCTCGCGTTCAGGTTCGCGATCTTGACTGGCGCGGTATGGTTCCTGGCCACGGCCGATCAATTGTTCGTAAAAGCGCTGGCAAGAGAAGAGTCTCAAGCTGGTTTCTATGCCGCCGCCGCGCTGTTTGGAAAAGGATCGCTCTTCGTCGCCGCTGCGCTCGCCGCCGTCGTTTTCCCGCTGGCTGCCAGATCCGCGGCGTCGCATGCCAGAGAGGGCGTTGCACAGAGTGTCACGCAGAGCGTTCGAAACCTAGCACTGTTGCTGTTGCCGTTCGTTGCCCTGGTCGTTGTTCTGGGGCGTTCTCTTGTGACGACGATGTTGGGAGTGGCGTACGGCCCTGCTGCACAAGTGCTCTGGGTTTTGGTATTGGGTTCGACGTTGTTGGGCCTATTCAGGGTGCTTGCAATGGCGGCTTCAGCCGTCGGCGGATTGCGCTCTGCCGTGCTCACCAGCCTGCTGATGGGTCTGCTCGATGGAACCATCTGTTTGGTGCTGATTCCTGTGGTGGGTATGGTGGGTGCTGCCGCCGCCTTGGTGATCACGGCTTTGGCGGGTTGTCTGATAATGGTGCGCTATATCACTAAGCGGTTTGGCACTGTGATTATCCTAAAGTCGTGGGGCAGGATCGCCTTGTCGTCCGCAATTGTGGGAGCTCTGGCCTATCCCATCCGCAGCGTGGCCGGCGTGTGGTTGCTCCTTGCTTGTGTGGTGTTATACCTTGTTCACTTTGGGATATTGGCGGCCTTTGGCGAAATCAGGATGGCCGAAGTCGTAGGCTTGTTCTCCGTTCTGCCTGCCAGCTTTGGAGGCAGGATTCGCCGGCTGCGGGGGGACTGAGCATATGACCTTGCCGATGGAAATAGCTCAATGAAGGTGTTGGTGACTGGCGCGACAGGCTTTATCGGCGGGCACCTGGTGCGCCATCTGTTGGCGCAGGGGCATGGCGTGCGCGCTTTGGCCCGCCGCAGGGCCGGGAGCGAGGACAGGGTGGCGCCATTGGCCAAGGCCGGCGTAGAACTGGCCTGGGGGGAAGTCACGGACCTCGGTTCCGTGCGGTCGGCTGTGCAGGGTGTAGAGGCTGTGTTCCACCTGGCGGCCGTGCGTGATAAATGGGGCACGCCGGAGTCACTCTACCGTGAAGTCAACGTTGGGGGAACCCACCACTTGCTGGAAGCCGTCGCCGAAACCGGAGCGGAGCGCTTCGTTTACTGCAGCTCGGTGGGTGTGGCACGCTACCCAGGCAACCTGGCAGCGGACGAGACGTTGCCGTTTAGGGAACCCTCAAGCCAGGTTTTCTACCATCGCACCAAAGCCCAGGCTGAGCGAATGGTGCTCGACTGGGCCTCCTCAGGGCGCGTGCCTGCGGTGGTGGTGCGGCCGGTCATCACGTATGGCCCGCTGGATGAATGGGGCATGGTAACGCGCCTCACCGCGATGTTGGCCGGGGGACGTTTCGTCCCGATCGGGAACGGGTGCGCTCACGTGGACCTGGCCTACATCGATGATGTGGTTTCCGGCATGCGCCGCGCCCTAGAGGTGGGGACATCGGGGCAAGTCTATATCCTTTCGGGTACGGCGCCGATCGAGGTGTGGGTGCTGATCGGGAAGATATGCAACCTTCTAGGGAAGCGCCCGCCGCGCGCTCGCATTCCTGTATCTCTGGCCTACACTGCTGGATGGGGCTTGGAGAGGCTCTACGCCCTTGGGAGTCGGCTGGGTCTCGACATTGAGAAGCACCAGCCCATGATCACCCGCGACAAGATCGCGACGCTGACCGTTGACCGGGGCTTCAGCCACATGCGGGCAAGCCGAGAGCTGGGGTATCGGCCCCAGGTGGATTACGATGAGGGGTTGCAACGCACGCTGGATTGGCTCCAAGGAGCCTCTATGGTGACAGTCGTCACCGCAGTTCAGAAGTAATATTGAGCTGAGAAAGAGCCTCTCGCTAGATTTTCATTCGGCTGCTTGACAAAGGAAGTATTTGACGCTATGATTTTCAGGCCGGGGTGAGAGAAAGGAGCAACTGCAGTGTCCGCCCCACGTTTCTGGCGGTTCAACCGGAAGCGCTACATGCTAACAGGCACGCAGTGCACGCACTG
Source organism: Anaerolineae bacterium (assembly GCA_034430835.1). Classification (GTDB taxonomy): domain Bacteria; phylum Chloroflexota; class Anaerolineae; order B4-G1; family B4-G1; genus JAFGED01. The sequence continues at coordinate 11,512 of DAOUDX010000015.1, read as the reverse complement.
TGGGGAGCGGTTTCTCGCCCCGCGCCTGGTGTGTCCGCAATGCCACAACGAGATCGAACAAGTCGCGCAAAGCGTTTTTCCCAATCTGAGGGTGAAGAAACCGCCAACAGCCAGCGATCAGCCGTCGGTCAGCGTCACGGTGCTGATCCCGGCGTATAATGCCGCCAGCACCATTCGGGATACACTCTCGTCTCTGCTGGAACAGGATTTCGAGGAGCCCTACGAGATCATCGTTGTGGACAGTTCGTCTGATGAGACGCCTCGCATCATCTGCGAGGAATTCCCCGCAGTGCATCTGATCCATCGGGACCAGCAGACTGATCCTGGCACGGCGCGCAACCTGGGTATAGTGCAGGCCAAAGGGGAGATCATCGCCTGTATCGACGCTGATTGTATTGCTCTACCCGATTGGCTGAACCACATGGTCACAGCGCAGCGGGCGGGGCACGAAGTGGTGGGTGGCGCAATAGAGAACGGCAATCCGCAGAGTCTCATTGCCTGGGCGGGTTACTTGGGGGAGTTCCGCGAGTGGTTTCCGACCGGACAGGCTCGCCTGGTGAGCCACGTGCCGACCTGCAACATCTCTTATCAACGCTCTATTTTCACCCGCTTTGGGGGTTTTCCCACCCAGTTCTACCCCCAGGAGGACTTGCTCTACCATTGGCGGCTTGCGCGACATGGGGTGGCCATATGGTTCGACCCCAGCGTTTGTGTGCAGCACGTGCACCGCTCCACTTGGCGGGCCTATAGCCAACATCTGCGCCGCGTCGGGCATATCACGGCTCAGGTCCTTGAGTTGACGGGGGAAGAGGGGGCCTTCTTGGTCCGCTCCCCGGCGCTGGCCCTGCTGGCAGCCCCAGTGCTGCCTCTGGTCAAGTGGCTGCGCACTATTGGCGTGTTTGCGAGCCATCGACCAGGCATGCTCCGCGAACACGCCTTAGCCCTGGGGCCTTTCTTGGTGGGACTCTACATGTGGTCCATAGGGTTCGTCGAGGGCGTCTGGGCTCCTCCTCTCCGCGTTTCCCAGCGTGAGGTGCTATGGCAGACCGAATAGTGGCCTCACTTCACGGGACGCAACTGGAGTTGACCACCAGCCAGGACAGTTTCTCCGCCTTGGCCCATTCCTATCTCGCGCCATTGCTGGGGCAGGTGGGGGTTGAACCAAACATCATGGTTGAGCTGGAGTGGGATGCCAGGCTTCCCGATGCAGGCCGATCGGATCTTGAGCAACTGGGCCGCCGGGTTTGGGCCGGGGCACATTGTCTCCGTTACGCTGATATCTGGCAGGTACCCGGTTTGCAGATGGACGTCAACTGGCGGGATGCGGTGCTTGCTATGCATGCTGCCTATGCCTGGCCCACACGGCGGGCGAAGTGGCTTAGCAGTGTGGTGGTTTCGACAAGAGCGCGCATCTTTGTCTCGCTCATCTACTACCTGGTTTATTTTCCCTGTGCGTGGTGGCTAGAACACGAGCGAGGTTGGACCCTTCTTCACGCCTCGGCGGTTACCATGGCCGAGGGTGGTCTGGTTTTCAGCGGTCTTCCAGGCTGCGGGAAGTCCACGACCGCGCTGGCAGCTTTGAGTGCGCCGGGATGGCAGATCGTGTCTGATAATCTCTTGTTCACTGATGGTAAGCAAGTCTTTGCTTTTCCCGAACCGATCCATGTAGATGGAAAAACGCGTGCCTTGGTGGGTGACCTGGCTGGCTGCGTGCGCCCGACAGGGCGACGCTTCTCCTACCAACGGCAGGATTACGAGATCACCCCAGAGGCGCAGCGATCATCTTCTACGCCGCTGGCGCTGGGCTTCTTGCATTTGGGGCAGAAGACGGTGGTCCAACCTGTTGATCAGCTCAGTGCCGTGCGCCGGTTGATGGCCAACGATTGTCTGGCCAAAGAATGGACAGCTTATCAGGAGAGCGCCGCCGCGATGCACCAGGTCTGGCCAGCCATCGGTGATTACGAACGGCGATGGGCGAATCTGACGGCGTTGACCTGTTCCATTCCGTGCTACGACGTCACGATTGCCCGAAATGCGCCTGTTCAACAGGCGATGAAGCGCGTGACTCAGGAGATGTTGGATGGAGGCAGATAGGCTCTCGCTAGCCGTCGCCACAGAGGAGCAACAGGGGGTCACTCTTGTAGCCCATCCGGTCCTTCCGCCAGATCCCAGTGCCATGCAGGTGTTGGAGCGTCTTGGCCGCTCTGGCATGCTGGCCCTTCCACCTGTAGCGTTACCTGAATTACACCTCAAGCCTGCGCTGGAGATACCGTCCAGCACGGCTACAGCGACACGCGACACGTTGGTGCTGGGCCTGAGCAGTCCATCGCCTAACTGTGGCATGGCTCTGGCCCGCACCTCCCTCTGTGCCGATGTGGTTGACGACGTCAGCCTAGACGCGCTGTTCGGGGAATTGATTCGGCGACTGCCGCTAGCCCGCCGATCAGCGGTGCTCTCGCGGGAGGAAGTGGCTGATGTCATGTTGAGGGGCGCTGAGGCAGCGGTGGAGCGCTACGATCTGGCCCCATCCACACCAGATTACATGGATCAGCGGGGTAACGCTTTACCGGCTGATGTGGATAGTCAAGCCGTGCTGCAGGCCGTGCCCAGGATGCTGCAGGAGATCGGCGGCTGGGAATTCGCCCAGGTGGGCAAGGGAAACCATTTCTTGGAGTTACAAGCTGTAGAAGAGGTTCACGATGATGTGGTGGCTCGGTCCTGGGGCCTGGAAAGTGGTCAACTCGTCGTGATGTATCACGCCGATTCCGGCCACCTGGGCGCTTTCGTGGGCCGATTGTACGCCCATCGGCGCAAGAACACGTGGCGAGGTCGCCTGTACGAGTGGCGGGTCAAATTGCCGTTTCAATGTAAGGCCGGCCGGATCGGCCGTATCCTGCACCGCATCAATTATCACCTTGTCCCGCGCCGACTGGCGCCCATCCCGGCCGATTCTGAAGAGGGTCGGCGTACACTGCTGGCCCTTCAGGCTGCCAGCAACTATGCCTACGCCAATCGCCTGGCGGTGTTGGCAGTGTTGCGCGACGCGATACGTGTTGTCTGGGGGACCAACTGCGACCCGCCGGCGTTGCTGTGGGATGCCCCTCATAACAGCATCCGCCGTGAAACGGTCGGAGATCGAGATCTGTGGGTGCATCGTCACAATGCTGTGCGGGTTGAGCCGCCGTCTCGCATGGTTGCTCGCTCCCCCTTTGCGCAAACTGGTCATCCGGTGCTGCTGCCCGGCACCGACCGCACATCGTCGTACCTGTGCGTGGCAGGTGAGGGCGCAATCCACACCCTTCTCTCTGCCGATCATGGCGCGGGTCGCTCGGCATTGGAATTAGGATGCCCGCTAGATAGCGGCGCAGTGACCCGGCTGTACACTTACGAGAACGGCTTGGCGCAGATCCGCTCACACCTGTCCGACGATGGTCTGGATGCAGTGTTGGAAGTTCTGCGAGCTTGCGACATCGTGCACCCGGTGGCGCGGCTACGCCCTTTGGCAGTGTTGAAAGGACAGAGCTAACTGTGTTTATTCGCGACGTGTTCTACACCTTTTCCACCGAGATATTCGCTGTTGCGATAAACTTCGCCGTCGGTGTCGTGCTAGCCCGTATCCTGACCCCGGCCGAGCGCGGGATCATGGTGCTGGTAATGACTTTCCCCTGGACGATAGCTAGCTTTGCCAACCTGGGATACCCGCAAGCCAATATCTATCTTTTAGGGAGAAAGAAATATGATGCGAGGACGATTCTAGGCAACTCTCTCGTAGCGGTTGCCATCCTGGGTATGTTATCGGTGATTGTGCTGAGTGTGACGAAGAGGGCTCTTCTGAGCACGGTGCTCAGAGGGCTGCCTGCTGAATATTGGCTCCCATTGATGTTGCTGGTTTTTGCCTTTCTGGTGGACGTGATGCTGCTCTCGATCTTGCGCGCCCGCCAGCGGTTTGACCTGTTCAACCTGCGCCGACTGGTTACACCTATTCTGATGCTGGTCGGGTTTACAATCGCTCTAGCGTTGAGCAATGGCAGGCTAAGCGCTGCTGTAGGAGCATACGTCGTCGTCACTGTTCTGACAGCGATTCTCAGTCTCATTCTAACCGGGCGGGAAGTGCCGTTGACACTGACTTTCAACCGCCGATTGACAGGAGACTCCCTTCGATTTGGGCTCAAGTCCTATCTGCAGAATCTGGTGGGCGCAATCAATTACCGGCTCGACGTGTACCTTCTCGCTTTCTTTCTGACCCCTGAACAGGTGGCTTTCTACGGCGTGGCGACTTCGCTGGCTGAAGTGGCCTGGCACATCCCCGATTCAGTGGGGATGGTGCTTTTCCCCCGTCTGTCCAATGCGCCGATGGAAGAGATTCACCAGATCACGGCGAAAGTCTGCCGCAACACGCTGGCGATCACAGGCTTGATTGTGGCAGGGCTGCTGGCCGTAGGTTGGCTCTTTGTGCCCCTGTTCTATGGTCCTGCCTATCATGCCGCCGTCCCGCCGCTCTTGATCTTGTTGCCCGGCGTGATGTCTATGGCTATCTACAAGGTGCTTACCCGCAACTTCACCAGCCGGAACCGTCAGCGGATTCCAATTCTGGCGTCCGGTGTGGCTTTGACACTCAACCTTGGCCTCGATTGGGCGCTCATTCCTCGGTGGGGCATAGCGGGTGCAGCGATAGCCTCTACAGCAGGGTACACGGCGGCGGGGGGGATATTGTTGATCTTTTTCTTGAGCGAATCTGGAGTGAGCTGGCGAGAAGCGCTGCTCCCCAGACTGGGGGAGTTGATCGGGCACCTGCGCTGGATCAGAACCAGTTTCCGAGACCGGGCAGAACGGGCATAGGGTTTGCGGGAGGCTACATGAAATGTGAGTGGCTGAATAATCTTGCCCATCTCATCCGCTGGCGTGATTGGGGGCCGGGCAAGATACCGGTACTCTGTGTGGTTTTGTTCTACATTGGCTTGGCCAATCACCTGGTTGCGATCCCGTTCATCCTCGACTTTGTTCTGTTCATCATCTATGCAACGCTTCACTCCGCCCTGGGGTACGTGCTTAATGATTGGGGAGATCGACAACTCGACGCTCTCCACGGCAAGCCAAACGCCTTCGCCTCTCTCACTCGTATCCAAGGGATCGTGGCCTTGGCAACCTTGATGCTCCTGGCATTTCTTTCCAGCCTGCCCTTTATTCGACGGCCGATGGTGCTCCCTCTGTGGATAGGGTGGGCTTTCTTTGCCCTGGCCTATTCCCTCCGACCCTTGCGGCTCAAGGAACGGGGAGCCTGGGGGCTAGGGGTCTCTTTTATAGCCCAATGGTCGTTGCCGGTCTTGCTGGCCTTTGCGGCTTTGGGCCGGTTTGGCGGATTAGACATGACTGTATTCGCAGTGGCGATCACGATTGGTGGTGCAACTTTGGAAATCGCACACCAGCGGTGGGATCGAACCCGTGATCTGAGTACCCAAACCGGCACCTTGGGCACTCGTACTCCAGCAGCGAGGCTAGACCGGCTGCTTGCCACCGCCCTTATCCTGGATAAGATTGCCCTCGGAGCAATGCTAGCGACTGTGGCAGTGGAACTCGCTCCCGTTGCTGTCGGACCCTGGTCTCTACCACCCGGCATCCCGCTCCTGGGAGTCTACGTGATCCTGCTCGCAATGGCAGCGTATGAGGCGCTCCGAGCATCGCGGCATGGTGAACTACTGGATCCCTACTATTCCTCTCATCGCAGTGCTACTAGACTGCTGCATGAGACCCTACCTAACCTGATCGTGCCGGTCTATTTGATGGCTCTGGCGACGGTTTACCAGCCGATCAACGGGCTTTTGCTACTGGCTTTTCTATTCTGGAGACTGGTGCTGGGACAGGCCGATTGGCGGTGGCCGTTGCGGACCGTCAAGAACTGGTGGCAGAAATGGGAACAGTAGAAGTTTGCTCGTAGACAGGTTATGAACAGTCATATCTATGATGTCGTGATTATCGGTGGAGGACTGGCTGGCCTATCGGCGGCGGCCGTCATCGCTCAGGGAAGCGATGTGGCTATCGCTATCCTTGAGAAGCGCGGTGTCGGTAGCAGCAATCCTACGCCTATGACCTTTGTGGATGTCGTGGAGCAGTTCGACCTGGGGGGGCACGTGCAGGGCCGCTATCGTCGGTTCACTTTTCACAGCCCTCTGGGTAACAGATCTAGTCATGCTTATGACATGCACACGCTGGTAGCGCTCGATTATCGTGGAGCCTGCGGCGAGTTGCTGCGTCGAAGTCAGGCGGCTGGGAACGTCACGCTCATCCCAGGCCAAGCCTCCCTGTTGCAGCGGATTGCTGGTGGCCATTGGCAGGTGCACACCGCTGATGGGCAAACTATCATCGCCCCCTTGCTGATCGACGCCTCAGGGCGAGGGTTGTTTGCCACCCACGCGCTGGGCCTGCCAGGGCCGCGTATGTTCAGCCACTGCTTTGGTCACATCCTCATTGGCTGTACCGTGCCTGACCCGGAGGAGGTCTTCTTCCTGGCCCCCTCCGACCGTTTTGGCGACGGTGGTGGCTGGCTCTATCCCCTTTCCAATGGACGCGTTAGTTTTGGCTATGCCACGTTGGGGACAACGTTGAATTACCCAGAAAAGACGGTGAGAGAGCGCTACTATCGCGCCCTGCACACGTTTGTTCCCTATTCCGATTGGTTGACTGACGCCCAACCCGATCACGCAGAGACGGGCACGATCCCTGTATGCCCTCCCCGGCGGACCGTGTATGATGGCCTGTTGCTGGTGGGCGACGCCGCTGGGCAGGCCACAATCTGGTCGTGTATGGGCAGCGAGCCAGCGCTGGTCGGCGGGCGATTGGCCGGGTGGGCTGCTATTGAGGCCCATCGAAGCCGGGACTATTCCCTCGCCACATTGAGAAGCTATCAGCAGCGATGGGATCAAGCATACCGTCGCATCTACCGGCAAGGTGCGCTGCTGACTGTTGTCAGTTGGAGGCAAGGTGAGGTCAACTGGAATCGGCAGATTCCGCTGGTTCAGCAACTCACCCCACAGCAAATGTTGGCAAGGTTGCGCACCAACTGGCCACTGCTTCCCTGGTGGAAGATCACCTGTATCATTGTCTATGATTGGATGGGGCGCGTCCGGCGAGGCCTTGTGGCCCGCTTGAAAGGCTTTATCGTGAGGGGAGTCTCTGGCAATGAGCCAAGTACATGTTCGCGTTAGGGCCCTGGTTCTGACGGTCGCCTTGATGTCGGTAGGCACAGTGAAGTGCGTGCCAGCGACTTCTGCCCCTGTCTCTCAGGGCAACACGATGATACACGCTGATTGGGAACGGGTCATTGGATCGGGGCCTACCTATTATGGCGTGGAATACGGCTGGATCGACCAGGATCGCGATTTGTTTCTGGAGCGCTATCGGCTGCTGCATGCCAACACGGTCCGGGTACAGATTGATCAGGAGTATCTTGAGATGGTCAACGACAATGACGATCCGAATGTTTCGGCCATCAATTTTGACGTGACCCTACCACTCGATGTTCAAGAGGGAAAGGAGCTGACCTATCGCGAGATGTTCTCTGCCTTGAGTGCCGATTTTCCAGACATGCACTTCCATATCAACATGTGGCTGGCTGCTCGTTGGAACGCATCTGATCCTGATGGCTACCTAGGGCTAGGGGGCGCTTTCCCCCCTCTGGACTATGCTGAGCACCGCGAGTTTGTCCGGGAGTTAGCCCGCTGGTTGGTAGACACCTGCAGGATTGCCCCAGAGCGGCTCTCATTCTCCTTCGTCAACGAACCCAACCTGCCTTCGTTCTTCGTCGGGAGGCAAGCTGATCTAGTCCAGATGGCGGCCGAGACGCGGACTGCCCTCGACGAAGTCTCTCCCCAGATCCAAATAATGGGAGTGGATGAGGTTCACGGCACGGCCTGGACCGACGCCTTTTACCCCCAGCGACCGGATGATTGTTGTGATGCCTGGACGTTCCATGCCTACGAGCGGGGCACCGAGCCGCTATGGAACGCACTGCAAATGCGCGTAGAGCACCTGAGCGGGTATGGCCCAGTGTGGGTGACCGAGTTCGCCGATATGACAAACGGCAGCCCTGACGCACAGATGGATTTCTCCACCCGCGAGGCCGCGCTGGGGTTTGCCGAGATGGCCGGCCGGTTGTGGGCTTCGGAGGTTGATGGTATCGTTCACTTTCGTTTGGCTGATAGCTACGTTGACCGATTGGGTGGCTGGGCCGGGCATGGGCTATTCGCTGACTGGAGGGGCACCAAGAGCGACGGGGATCCCTATGCCTTCTATCCTGCTTTCTGGGTGTTTGCCAATCTCTACGGGCAGCTAGGGGGCGGGCAGATCGTCAGCACGACGACTCCTTCTGACTTGGTCGTGGTGGGCGCTCGCCGGGACGACGTGCTGCCATCTCGCCTAGCTCTTTGGGTGACCAATCCTACGAACACCGTGTACACTACGACGATCCAGGTAACCTCTTTTCCCACCACCACAGCCCACATCAGTGTTTTGGACAATCTGAGCGGCAGCGTACCCATCGAAACCATTGTGGTCAGAGGCGCGCCGTTGGCTTTCGACGTGGTGATCCCGGAACACAGTTCGTATACCATCATAATCATACAGCCCTCCGTCGGCGCATCTTCCTCTCGCACTCATCAATGGGATGAGATGAGGCTGTGTACATAGGGGGAAAGCTAGAACGGTGAACGAAGACTCAGTAGGTTCTATTCTCTGGCTAGACAGGATATCGCTGGAGATGCGCCCCCTGGTGGGCAGCAAGGCCGCTGTCCTGGGCGCTTTGCGTCAGGCCGGGTTGCCCGTGCCCGATGGATTCTGCATTCCCGTGAAAGCGGCACAGGTGGAGGGTGGCGAGCTTTGGTCAGAGGTAGCCATCGCCTATCGTCAACTAGCCCCTGGCGGGGGCATCGTTGTCGTGCGCTCGTCTGGGGTGGCTGAGGATGCGCCTGGGGCCTCATTTGCCGGGCAGTATGAAACCGTCCTCAATGTCCGGGGGATGGAGGCCCTGCGGTCGGCCATTAGGCAGTGCTGGCAGGCGGTCAAATCCCCTCGCGTTCAGGCCTATCAGGCCCGACACGGATACGAGGGTGATGATAAGCGACTACCCCTGCTCGTCCAGCGACAGGTGCCGGCGACAGTGAGCGGTGTTTTGTTCACCCGCGATCCCGTATCCCACGGTGATAGGGAGATGCTCATTGAGGCCACCTCCGGGTTGGGCGAAGCGTTAGTCTCCGGTCATGTTGCCCCTGCACGGTACCGCGTCAGTCGGCAAGGGCATGTTCACGCCTTATCATCCGAGGAGTTGTTGACTCCCGTACAATGCCGCGCGCTGGTAGAGTTGGGCGCTCGAATAGAACACATTCTTGGGCCAGGGCGGGACATTGAGTGGGCTATAGCTGGAGAGCATATCTATGTACTGCAGGCCCGACCCATCACCTGGAGCGGTGTCCCCTTGCCTACGTCTCAATTATGGACCCGGGCCAACATTGGCGAGGTCTTGCCTCACGTGATCACACCTTTGACGTGGGATATATTCCAAGCTATAATATTGAACGATCCTGCTTTGGCATCCGGCGTGTCGGGCAACCACAAACACGAGGGCGAAAATATCAGGCGAATCTATGGACGCGCCTACGTTCGCCTCGACAGCCTGCTGGATTCGTTTTGCTATCTCCCCGCTGTCACGCCTCAGGTGATGAGTCGCGTGCTGGGTGTCAACCTGCCTACGGCAGCACAGTCATATACCCGCCCAGCAGGGCTGTTCGTACGATTGGCACAAGGGGTCTTTGTCCTGGACGCACTGGGCTTTCAGCCTCGTCTTTCCCGGATGGTCAGGCAAATGCCACCCCAGCCCGCCGCTGATTCAGAGAGTCTCCAAGAACTGGTGGCCTGGACTGGGCGCTGTTTTCAATTGCATCTCAAGTGCACAGCTTATGCCATTGGTGCATTTGGCTTGCTGGCTAGCTTCTTGAACCGGTGGATGCCTGCCGAGGCTGAGGCCCTCCTGCCACGAATCCTGACAGGGCGCGAGGATCTGCAGACAGCCGCTCAGGGGATCTCCCTTTGGCGATTGGCCGAGCAAGTGCGGGAGAATCCTGTGCTGCTGCAAATCCTGACCGCTGGCTCCGACTGGTCGGCGACCGCCCTACGGCTGGCCGATGTGGGTGGAGGGCCGGAATTCCTGAAAGCGTTGCATGGTTTCTTGGAAACAAACGGCGCAAGAGCGGCTGGCGAGTTCGAATTGGCTGTGCCACGCTGGCGAGAGGATCCCACCTTTGTTTTGGGGGTGTTGCGCAAGTTTGTGGATGCCCAGCAAATGGAGATGCTCCCGAGCAATCCCGCGATACGGCATCGTCAACGGCAAGAGGCGGTTGCGCGTATTCAAGCCGTGTTGGGATCAGTGCAACGATGGATCTTCACTCGACTCCTTAGATCCTACAGCACCTATACCACCATGCGGGAGAACGTCAAGTATCGGTTGATGGAAGGTTATGCGCTGCTCCGCCGAGCTTTCTTCAAGGCCGGTGCCGAACTGGTCGCCAGGGGGATACTAGATGACGCGGACGATGTCTTTTTCTTGATGCTGTCAGAGATCCTTACCCTGGTCGCAACGGAAGGCAAGGGTGCTCGACAAGAGCGCGAGTTGATACTGGCGCGCAAGGAACAAAACACCCGTTGGGAATCGCAGGCTGCCCCAGACTTGATCGTAGGCGACGGACAGGAAGTCATGGGGGCTCAAGTCGAAGGGCTGACTGGCATCGGGTGCAGTCCTGGCACAGCGGAGGGATGCGCCCGTGTGTTATTTGATATTTCTGAAGCAGATACCTTTAGACCGGGGGAGATACTAGTCGCTCCGCACACTGATCCAGGGTGGACACCGTTGTTTCTGAGTTGCCGAGCGGTGGTCACAGACATAGGAGGGTTTCTCTCCCATGGGGCGACCGTCGCCCGCGAGTATGGCATTCCAGCCGTAGTCAACGTGAGGGGAGCGACTAGGCGGATCCACACCGGTGATCTCATCCATGTGGATGGGACCAGTGGTCGGATCACAATTTGTGAACAGGTAAGTAATCGTGGAGTAATGCTATGCCAGACCTGATGCGCAAGCTTACGCGGGGGATGTTGGTGGGGGTGTCGGTGGCTTGTGTGTTGTGGGCTACTGCATCTCGGGCCGACAGCCCTTTTGATGACCTGACGCCCAACGAGTTGAGCTTCAGCGGTCGCCGGGGGACGACATACACCGCCGCCTGGGATCCGGAGACCTACGAGGTGACGTTTTCGACTCCCGACAGCACCTTTCCCTGGGATTGGATCAGCTTTGTGGGGCAGCAGGGAGCGGTGGCGCTGAACGGTTACCCTGGCGTGGGTAACACTTTTGCGATGTCAGACCCTAGTGCATTGGTAGGAGCTCAGCCAGGAGACTTGATACGGGTCAAGGGGCGAGGCGTACTGGGTCTGGCGCACGTGACCAAGATCGGATTGGTCATCGGGTCGGGTG
>DAOUDX010000014.1:0-1693 GCA_034430835.1 Anaerolineae bacterium | reverse complement strand
TGGAACTTCAATTTTGCTGAGTATCGCTTTCCCATATTGGCCTCCCCTGTGCAATTTGTATGATCTCACACTTGCCAGAGGAGGTCAACTTCACACATTATCTACTGGTGCAACTTTTTGGGTAAATGTCCTGAATCATACAATCGCGTATTCTATTTCTACCTCGACGCTCCAGAGGCGACACCGGGAAATGCCATAGCCGTGTGGGAGACCGACTTCAACTCCTACCCCAACGGACGCGCACACATAGACGACCAACCCACAGACGGGGATCTCCGCTTCACCGCCTATTACCGATCCGGCCCTCGCGAAGCCTGGGCCGCTCTCACAACGAGAGTACGAACCTGGCACCCGCTTCTGTGGCAGATGCGTTGGCCAGTGCTGGGCGTAGCGGCAGCGTGGGTGCTGGGAATCGGAATCCTGCTGGGAGAGTTGCTCGTTGCAAGACCGGGAAACAAATAGCACCAACAAGCCCATGGCGGTTGAACTGCACGACGTTTCCAAGCGATACCGCATCCACCGCGAACGCGCCCGCTCATTCCATGAGTTGATTGCAGAGGGCTTCCGCCCATGGCGGCAGCGCAGCCAGGAGGACGTTTGGGCCCTTCAGGACGTCAATGTAATAGTGCCCCAAGGGGAAACCTTGGGCATCATTGGACCAAACGGCGCGGGAAAGAGCACCATTCTGAAGCTCATCGCGCGAGTCCTGGAACCCACATCCGGACAAATCATCACCCGAGGACGTGTATCCCCCCTGCTGGAACTGGGGACCGGCTTCCATCCCGATCTTACTGGCCGGGAGAACGTCTTCCTCTACGGGTCTCTTCTGGGTCTCTCTCGCAGAGATATGACCCGCCGCTTCGACGACATCGTGGCATTCTCCGGTGTCGGCGAGGTCATCGACGTGCCGGTGAAACGGTACTCCTCCGGTATGTATCTCCGGCTGGCCTTCTCGGTCGCCATCCACGTCGAGCCCGACGTGCTTCTGGTGGACGAGGTCTTCGCCGTGGGCGATCACGTCTATCAGGGACAGTGTCTGCGCCGCATCCGCGAACTACAGCGTCAAGGCGTCACGATCTTGTTTGTCTCTCACAGTATGGGAACCGTCAAGCAGATGTGTTCGCGAGCCGTGTGGGTGGCACATGGACGCATCGTGACGGGCGGTTCGCCAGAGCAGGTAGCAGAACAATATCTCAGCCAGGCGATGCCCTGCAGCGGCGCCGAACTGAGCCAGGAGCCAGAAATCCCAGGAGTGCACTGGGGAACAGGAGAAGCAGAGATCGTGCGCGTCTCATTCCTCGACCCTGAGGAAAAAGAGTGTAGAAGCGTATCATCCGGCGGCGCTCTACACGTTCACATCGAGTTCACAGCCCATCAACGGATCGAACGCCCGGTCTTTGGGCTAGCGATCTACCGGAACGACGGGACCCACGTCAACGGTCCCAACACTCAACTGGCAGGCTTGCCTATCGAATACATCGACGGGCCTGGAACGGTAGAGTACAGGGTCGAAAGGATCCCGTTACTCCCTGGTGGTTACACACTCTCCGCAGCGATTTACGACTGGGAAGGTCTCCACGCCTACGACCATTGGCACCAAGCCTTTCCCCTTGTGGTCGAGCCAGGTGAGACGAACGAAGTCTACGGTCTGATTCAGATGCCCGCTCGCTGGCGTTTCGTCAGCGGCGGCCTC
>DAOUDX010000013.1:0-6917 GCA_034430835.1 Anaerolineae bacterium | reverse complement strand
CGGCGAAGGTGCCCTCCCCCCATCTTTCCCTACTTGTTGGGAGGATACTCTCGGAGTATAACATGGCGCAGAAACGTGTCAAACCTTGACATCTGTCGATTCTCGGTTAGAATAGCTTGCATTGCGGGGCTGTAGCTCAGTTGGGAGAGCGCTACAATCGCACTGTAGAGGCCAGGGGTTCGAATCCCCTCAGCTCCACCAGCATCGCCCTGAGGCCAACGAACAAGCCAACTAACCTGGGCCCGTGGCGCAGTTGGGAGCGCGCTTGAATGGCATTCAAGAGGCCGAGGGTTCGAATCCCTCCGGGTCCACTTTGCGCTCATCGCCAATCACTTATCGCCCATCGCGTGTGCCGTGTAGGCGGTAAGCGATAAGCGACAGCGATTAGCGCCTCTTCGTCTCCGCGATGAAGGGGCGTTTTTTCATAGCGGATTATTCGTTTCTCACAACTTGTCAGGAGGTGACTCATGCCCATCCCCAAGGCCAAGTCTATCTGGTTTAACGGTGAGTTTGTCCCCTGGGACGAGGCCAAAGTGCACGTCCTTTCTCACGCGCTGCACTATGGCTCCAGCGTCTTTGAAGGCATCCGGGCCTATGCCACACCCAAAGGACCAGCCATCTTGGGCCTCAAGCCTCACGTTGACCGCTTGTTCTTCTCGGGCAAAGTGATCCGCATGGAGATGCCCTTCAGCAAGGGAGAGATCATGGAGGCCATCAAGGAGACCGTGCAACACAACGGGCACGAAGCCTGCTATATCCGCCCGCTGGTCTTCCGAGGGTACGAGGTGTTAGGTGTGTATCCACTGGCTTGCCCTTTGGAGGTCATCATCGCCACCTGGGAATGGGGCGCTTACCTGGGGCCGGAGGCCGTGGAGCAAGGCGTTGACGTGGCGGTGAGCACCTGGCGGCGCACAGCTCCCGACGTGGGAATGGCTATGGCCAAGATCGGCGGGCAGTACACCAATTCGCAGTTGGTGGTGATGGAAGCCCGCGACCGGGGCGTGACGGAAGGCATCGTGCTCGACATCTTTGGCTTTGTGAGCGAGGGGAGTGGCGAGAACATCTTTGTGATCTACGACGGCATCATCTACACGCCCCCTCTTTCGGCCTCGATTCTGGGCGGCATCACCCGCCGCTACGTGCTGCAGCTCGCCGACGACCTGGGATACACGGTGAAGGAGCAAAACATCCCGCGCGAGATGCTCTACGCCGCAGACGAGATATTCTTCACCGGCACGGCAGCCGAGGTCACGCCCATCAAGAACGTCGATGGGCTATCCGTCGGCGCAGGTTCCCGCGGCCCTATCACCAAGAGCCTGCAGGATGAGTTCTTCGCTGTCACTCGGGGTGAGAAGGACCCGCACGGCTGGCTGACCTACGTCAACGAGTAACGTCTGCAAATTGGAGACACCCACGAACGCGCGTCAAGGAGGAGACTTTGAGGAGATACGCGTGAGATATGACACCTAGTGGTCACGCAGGTGCAAGCATCGTGGCAGCCTACGTCATTGAGCGTTGCGTGTTTAAAAACGAGGCGACACCGGTGACATTGGGGCTTTCGGCTCTCCTGGGCCTGCTGCCGGATTTGGACGGTCTGGTGGCACTGGCACTGAACCGATATCGACCTTCTAGAAGCAAGCTTGGGCACCACGAGTTTCTCACACACGTGCCACTTTTCTATCTGGTTTTGACCGTGGCGCTGTGGTTCGTGGGGGTGCCGCGGGGGGCCGTGTTCTTTGGGGTATTAACCCTGGGGCACTTGATCCTGGACAGTTGGGGGACAGACGACGGCATCATGTGGCTCTGGCCGTTGAGCCGCCGCCAGTTCAGCTTGTTCCCGCGCAGCCTGCACGCGGGTGGTGCGCACGGGCTGCGTTTTTACAGGCGACATGTTCGCTGTCGGCGCGTGTTTGTGCCGGAGGTGCTGTTCCTGGTAGGTGGCTCGCTGGTGGCCTTTTATGCGCTCTCCGGGGGACTGGCTTGACAGCAAGTCGATCTGCGGTAGAATGCAGGTAGGATCGTAAACTTCACAAAAGGCTGCGAGCAGGAGTAGTAGGCTGTCCCCTCAGCGAGTCGGGAAAGACCAGGTGAAAGCCCGGCGGTGGTATCCAGGGGGAATGCCTGTAGAGGCGCGGTTTGTCGTGTCCCGACGAAGGCCGAACTCGCCTGTGAGCTGCGCCGGCGAAAGAACGGCAAGTAGCTGGCGACGACTGGCCCCCGTTAATGGGCTTTGAGCGGGAGACGCCTCACATGCTGAGGCTGTCCTCCAATCAGGGTGGTACCGCGAAGTGCCCCTTCGTCCCTGAGGCGAAGGGGTTTTTCTATAGAATCATGCTGGGGAGGAGAAGAATGGCTGATCCGTATATCCCTCAGGAAATCGAACCCAAGTGGCAGAAGAAATGGGAGGAGAATGGACTGTACCGATCGGTGATTGACCCCGACAAACCGAAGCACTATGCGCTGACGATGCTTCCCTATCCCAGCGGCGACCTGCACATTGGCCACTGGTACGCGATGGCGCCCAGCGACGTGCGCGCCCGCTACATGCGGATGAAGGGCTACAACGTGCTCTTCCCGATCGGATTCGACGCCTTCGGGCTGCCTGCCGAGAATGCCGCCATCCAGCGCGGGATCCATCCCCATACGTGGACGCTTTCGAACATCGAAAACATGCGGCGGCAGTTGCGCTCCATGGGGGCGATGTTCGACTGGGAGCGAGAGGCTGTCTCCTGCCTGCCCGGCTACTACCGCTGGACGGAGTGGTTCTTCCTCAAGCTCTATGACATGGGCCTGGCCTATCGCAAAAAGTCGCCGGTCGATTTCTGCCCCCAGTGTAACACCACCCTGGCCCGCGAGCAGGTGTGGGGCGAGGATCGCCACTGCGAGCGCTGCGAGACGCCCGTCATCAAGAAGGAGTTGGAGCAGTGGTTCTGGCGCATCACCGACTATGCCGAGGAGCTGCTCGACTTTTCGCAGATCGATTGGCCGGAGCGTGTGGTCACTATGCAGACCAATTGGATCGGGCGCAGCGAGGGGGCCGACGTCACCTTTGTGTCCGAGGAAGGCGATCCCATCGTTGTCTTCACCACCCGACCCGACACGCTGTGGGGCGCGACTTTCATGGTGTTGGCTCCGGAGCACCCGCTGGTCGATAAGCTCACCACGCCGGAGCACCGCGAGGCGGTGACGGCATATCAGCTCCAATCGTCCCGCCAGAGCGAGATCGAGCGGCTGTCGACCGAGAAGGAAAAGACCGGCGTCTTTATCGGCGCGCACGCCGTTAACCCGGTCAACGGCGAGCGCATTCCCATCTGGATCGCCGATTACGTGATGATGACCTACGGCACAGGGGCCATCATGGCGGTGCCGGCCCACGACGAGCGGGACTTTGCGTTCGCCAAAAGGTACGACTTGCCTATCCCCGTCGTCATCCGCCCGCCGGATTGGGATGGCAGCGAGTTGGAGGAAGCATACCACGGCGACGGCTTGATGGTCAACTCCGGCCTGTTCGACGGCACGCCAGCCCCCAGCCCTGCCAAGCAAGAGGTCACCGCGTGGCTGGAGGAGCAGGGCAAGGGCCAATTCGCCATCAACTACCGCATGCGCGACTGGCTGATCAGCCGCCAGCGCTACTGGGGCGCGCCGATCCCCATGGTCTACTGCGACGCGTGCGGCGTCGTCCCTGTGCCCTACGACGACCTGCCGGTGCTGTTGCCGGAGGACGCCGAGATCCCCCCCACTGGCGAGAACGCACTCAAGTATCACGAGGGATTCCTCCACACTACCTGCCCCAGGTGCGGCGGCCCCGCCACCCGCGAGACCGACACGATGGACACCTTCGCCTGTTCCTCCTGGTACAACTATGCCTATGTGAGCCCTTACTATAGGGAGGGGGAGCCGGCCCACGCCGACTCGATGCCCATCGATCCCGATGAGGCAGCCTACTGGCTGCCGGTGGACGTCTACACCGGCGGCATCGAGCATGCGACCATGCACCTGATCTACACGCGCTTCTTCACCAAGGCCATGCGCGATATGGGCGTGGTGGATTTCAACGAGCCGATGACGGTGCTGCGTAACCAGGGTATCATCCTGGGCGAGGACGGCGAAAAGATGTCCAAGAGCCGGGGCAACGTCATCGCCCCAGATGACCTGGTGAGACGGTACGGTGCCGATACGGTGCGCGGCTACCTGATGTTCGGATGGCGCTGGGAGCAGGGTGGCCCATGGGATAGCCAGGGCATCGAGGGCGTGGCGCGCTGGCTGCAGCGGGTGTGGAACCTGGTGTTGGAAACCCTCTCCGAATCCCACCTGCAGGCGGGGGGGACAGAGGGAGGGATCGCCGATCTCCGTCGCTGGACGCACAAGACCATCAAGCGCGTCACCGACGACATGGAGGCGTTCACCTTCAACACCATCGTCGCCGGCTTGATGGAGTTCACCAACGCGCTGCAGAAGGCGAAGCAGACGGAGGTCTATGGGACGGAGGCGTGGGAGGAGGCGATCGAGACGCTGCTCCTGCTGTTGGCTCCGTGCTGCCCGCACATCGTGGAGGAATTGTGGGCGCGGACAGGGCGGCCCTACTCCATCCACCAGCAATCGTGGCCCGAGTTCAACGCCGCTCTGGCGGCGGAGGAGATGATCACGCTGATCGTGCAAGTGAACGGCAAGGTGCGCGCGCGGATCGAGGTGGCCGCCGACATCGGCGAGGAGGAGGCCAAGGCGGCGGCCCTGGCCGACGAGAACGTGCAGCGTCATGTCGCTGGCAAGAAGGTGCGCAAGGTGATCTTTGTGCCTGGAAGGCTCGTGAATGTAGTGGTGTAAGAAGATCGTAGGCTACAGGAACAGCGCCCGTTATCATAGAGATAACGGGCGCTCGTTGTTGGTACCAAGGTACCATGGAGGATTTTTAGGCTTTATGATACACTGTCGTTGTTTGTGATAGGTCGTATTGCCTAGTGGTTCCGTGAGGGATGCGATGCGCGAAACGCCCGGAAACCAGATCAAGGAACAGCTATTCCTTACCCCGCAGGAGGTCTCAGACCTCCTGCACGTTTCTGTCCAGACGGTGCGCCGCTGGATCAAGGAGGATAGCCTGCCGGCGTACAAGGTTGGCCCACGGGTGTGGCGAATCAGGAGGGTTGACCTGGATGTATGGCTTGAGCAGCAGCGGTCGACCAATGATAGCGGCCAGGAAGGGTAAGGGCAGCGCCTAAGGAATAAACATGAGAGCAGAATTCGTGCCAGTGCGCTGGTGGCAGATGCTAGGCTTTATCCGGTTGAATTTCGAGATCATGCGAGGTCACGATCTATGGGTTGATCGTGTCTTGGCACGTCCTTGGGCTCTGTCAAGTCTGGTAGAGTATGGCTATGTGCTGATTGGCCTTGCGTCATCCGATGCGTTTTTCATCACCATCTCTGGCGAGCGGGTGGGTGTGCTATGGCTGATCAGACGGTCGAGTCTGCTGTATCTGAACAGTCTTGGATTGGCGTCCCGCTTTAGTGCGAGCGACGTGGGCTTGCTGGCAGGTCGTCTTCTAGTACAGGTAGTTCGCTTTATGGAGGGTTATGCTGCACGTCACAACAGCGAGTTGTTCGTCTCGAAAACGCGTGCAGACAATCCCATTCAGCGGATGCCCAAGTTGTTCCGATGTCGCCCTCTCGGTCTAGCAACTGCGACGCTTAGGCTTTCTTCTGCGGTTCGCCCAGCGTCTTTGCCCGCAGAGATCGAGGTTGTTCCGGTGCGCCGCTTGAGAGCTGCCGAGATCTGGAAGCGCTGGAGGCTCTACGGTGTGGAACAGATCGCCGGACACCTCGGTGTGGAGGCGGCAAAGGGTGTTATGAAATGGTTCTACTGGATGACCGCACTGCCGCGAGGCAAGTATTGGGCTCTCTATCAAGATGGACAAGAGATCGGTTTTGCCTTTGCCCGCGAACGTGAAGATGGATTGGAACTTGGTTTGTTCCCTTCATCTTCGTTCTATTCGGGTTTGCAGACGGTTGCGCTCGTTGAGATACTGGCCTTGCACGTGAGATCGCCTATCCAGTATGTGACTGTGACTCGCACACATGCAGATGCCCTCGGGGAGACGGGATATCTTGGCTACGAGCGAGAGCGCGATCTGGAATGGCTGTTCGTGTTCCGACCGGTGGATCTTGATCGGTGGCAGGATGCGGACGAGGCGAGCTAGGCGGCTAGAGGGATCGGCAAGGAGAATCGCGTGAATCGGCGCACTGCTTTCCAGGGTATAGGGGCCTTTGCCCTGATTTGGTTAGGGCAGCTTGTATCGCTGATCGGCTCTGGATTGACTAGCTTTGCCCTTAGCGTGTGGGCGTACCAGACGACTGAGTCGGCCACTGCCTACGCTCTCGTCGTTTTGGCCACTATGGGTCCTAACGTGTTGCTCTCACTGGTAATCGGCCCTCTCATCGATCGCTGGGATCGACGGTGGGTCATGGTCCTGAGCGATGCCGGGTCGGGCTTGAGCACACTGGTCGTTTATCTGTTGTTCGTCACCGGTCAGCTTTCCCTCTGGCCGGTTCTGCTGGCTACAGCCGTCAGTTCGGCATTTAGCGCGTTTCAGTGGCCAGCCTATGCTGCTGCAACCACGATGCTCGTTCCGAAGAAGCATCTCGGTCGTGCCAATGGGCTGATCCAACTGGCGGAGGCGGTAGGATACATTGCTTCCCCTGCATTGGCGGGTTTCCTTCTCATAAAGATCCAGATTCAGGGCGTTATTCTGATCGACTTCTTGACCTTTCTGTTTGCTGTCATCGCATTGTTTCTGATCCAGATTCCCAGGCCCGAATCGAGTTCTGAAGGGGGAGCTGAGAAGGGCTCGTGGTGGCGAGAGTTGCTCTTTGGTCTGTCTTATCTCGCCAAGCGACGCGGTTTGATCGGCGTGCTGAGTGTCTTT
>DAOUDX010000012.1:0-3444 GCA_034430835.1 Anaerolineae bacterium | reverse complement strand
TTGGAACTTCAATTTTGCTGAGTATCGCTTTCCCATATTGGCCTCCCCTGTGCAATTTGTATGATCTCACACTTGCCAGAGGAGGTCAACTTCACACATTATCTACTGGTGCAACTTTTTGGGTAAATGTCCGGGAGATCATTATATGCGACTGTGGACATTGACTGGACAAGAATTATGGGAGTACCCACATGATAGTCGAGTGGTTAAGGTGGCATTTCATCCAAATGGACGCCAAGCATTGGCCGGTTGTTGGAATGGCTCTGTCTATATTTGGGAGTTACCCTGAAAAAACGCCCAACACCGCTCCTAAGAACGTGTTGCCTGTCGCACGTTCTTCCGTAAGGAATGCCGCGTATGGGGCATGGTGACTTGCAGCCGACGCCGCTTCGCGGCCTTGTATCAGGGCGCGATTTGGTCAAGTGAGAGCCTTTGAAAAGCGGGGCTCGAGGGTTAAGCCGCGGCGCGTCTGAGCTTAGCCGTTAGGCGCTCGGCGAGATGTCGAGAGGGTCAGCCAATGGCGAATGACTTTGCAGGTACTGTCAACCAACTCGCCCATCGAGTTGGACTGGACTGGGCAAAGGCCACTGCCGTTTTCGATGACGTTAGAACCTTGGAGTATGAGCTAGGCATTGCTCCAGGCCGCTTTCTGGACTTCGCCAAGAGAGATCTGGAAGCCAATGACGATCGCGCATTGGTGAACGCACTCAGCAACGCCAAGAGGGCGATAGACGCTGAAGTGGACACAGTGTTGATGTCTTTCGGGCTTCGAGTTGGCCGACTCGGAATTCAGCAAAAGGTCGAACTGTTGCAGCAACTGAGCGTTGCAGCGCCACGGATCATAAGAAAGACCAGAGATGCGAGAAACCTGCTTGAACACGAATACCATCTCCCTAGCCAAGAACAAGTCGAGGATGCTGTGGATATTGCCACGCTCTTTATTGCCGCCTGCAGTGGGACGCTTGTGGATTTTCCTGTCTACGTTCTTCTTGCGAATGCCGATACGCCTGAAGACATGATTCATCGATATCGTAGCGCTTTGGTTTCTCGATTTGATGACGATCGCTGTTTCACGATTGGCGGCGTCCGCGAGCTTGAGCCGATTAAGGACAAAATCGCCGTCGCTCCCTCCGGTTCTTTGCACCTACTGTTGCTGTGTCTTCATATGGCCACAAAACGCGGCGAAGGTGTAAAGGAAGCGATTGAGGCAATCCAAGATTGTGTCAGGAGCGGGCAATTGTGAGCGCCTAAAACCCGCTGGAGGCGACAGCGCATAGCGGCGCTGGGTTTTGTCGGCAGTCAAATCATCCGGTGGGTGTCGGGGGCAGTAGTTAGTAGGTTGGGTCAATGCGGGTCAAAGACCCGAGGCGAGATCCAACAATCCAAGACCTGGAGTCCAAATCCCCGTGCCCTGACCATAGAAAAGTCACGGCGGTGAGTTACAAACTCATCGCCGTGAGTTTTGAACTCACCG
This sequence comes from Anaerolineae bacterium, assembly GCA_034430835.1. Classification (GTDB taxonomy): domain Bacteria; phylum Chloroflexota; class Anaerolineae; order B4-G1; family B4-G1; genus JAFGED01. Next base: position 1,970 of record DAOUDX010000012.1, on the reverse strand, counting down.
GCGTGAGTTTGCAGGTCACGGCGGTGAGTTGGCCGTCGCTCCGCAACGGCTACGCCTTCTTGAACGCGATCACGTCCGGGTCCAGGGCGTCCCTGAAGCGCTTGCCCGGGCGGAAGCTGGCGATCACCCTGGTGATGTTCTTCGCGCCGACCGCCTCCTCCGTATCTGCCCCCGTGGCGCGCACGCGCAGGCTGAACGTGCCGAAATCCCCCAACCGCACGATGTTGCCGTCGGCGAGCGCGCGGGGGATGATGGCCAGGAAGGCCTCGGCTGCGGCGGCCACGTCCACCGGGCTGAGCGTCGACATCTCGGCTGCCCGCTCCGCCAGGTCGCGCAGCGTCAGCTCGCCGGTGCTCTTTAGCAAGGGATAGTACTTTTTGGGCTCCGCCGGGTCTTGGGGGTTACCCCTGGCTACGATCGAGTATTCTACGGTCATTGTTTGTCTCCTTTCAAAGTGATATGTGCCCGCGAGGGCCAGCGGCGTCAACTCTCGTCGGTCGCCGTCCCACACAGGCAAGGCGGTGGTGCGGCATGTGACGCCTGCCGGAGACCTCACAGTCCCGATCTGTGGTCGGGAAATGGGCTACAGCAGGCCGCAAGGCTCGTGGTTATCGATGCCCTGCAGTTCATCGCCGACCGCACGGCGCCGCTGCCGGTCCATCTGGACCAGCCCGGCACCGCATCGCGGAGACGGTCGGGGAGTCTCCGTGGAGGTGTGGCCACAGCTCCTCTTTTTTTGACATCCGGTGGACCTTGCCGTATACTATGACGCGGGGAGGGACACCGTCGCTGACGACAAGACATCCCCGGCACTACAACCTCAAACGAGTTTCGAGAACACACCAAATGGGACAAATGGCAGAACTATTTCTGTAGAATAACATGTTAGGCTACCTTATACAAACGCCCTAGATTAGAGAAAGGAGAAAGCGATGAGCAGGAAAATCTCGTTCCTTATGAAACCGGGAGAGAATTCTTACCGCTTCCCAGTCGAATGTGTTTACTGCGGCGACGCAAGAACATCCCCATTGGTGTACAAGAACCAGTCGAAGAAGTTGATCTCAAGGGCTGGCGATGCCCTCGTAAAACATCTAACGTACTGGAAGTACTCGGTCATACTCCATGTCCCATATTGCCAAGAGCACCTCAGAGTCTCGAGGATTGCCAAACCAGTTCTAGCAATCGCAGCAGTTGTGGGTTTTCTTCTTGGGGGAGCTGTGCTCTACGGCCTTATCAGCTTGTCGCCGCGCGATCTCTTTTCATCTGCCTCCGGAGGCGTGGCTAAAGACGTTTCCACAGTCATTGTTGTTGTGGGCATCCTCACTTTCCTCATTTTCCCTATTGGCGGCTCTGTTCTCGCCCAGTGGTTGGCGAAAGTCCTCGTTGCGAGATTTCTCCACAGTTCCTTCATGGAAGTCCCTATCTTGGCCTGGCTTGTTGACAACGATATAACCAGGCCACACACGCTAGGCATGGGCGTCAAAATCGATGAAGAGAGCATAACCTTCTCATTCACCAATGACCAAATAGGGGAGGAGTTCGAAAGACTCAACCTCATTCATCAATGACCAAATAGGGGAGGATTTCAGAAGGCTCAACAAAGGAAGCCCATCGGCGGCCCAAGTTATGGTTAGTAGGGCAGTCGCCCACCCCGCCGCCACTACCGAACCGGACGTGAGACTTTCGCCTCACGCAGCAGTGTAGGGCCATAGTCTTGCCAGGGCTGCCCAATATTCGCTGGAGCCAACAGCGCCTATCGGCGCTAGGTAACATCGGCGGTTTCGTTTCAGGAAGTAGTTGGTGAGCGAAGGTGCTGGTGCAAATCCGGCGCTGCGGTTCAGATGTTCTAAGTCTTGTCAAGTGATTGAACCTTAAAATCCTCAATAGCGTTAAGATTCACCCAGACGGCTACGGGACGCACAGGTCTCTCCCTCACTGCAATGGGGTTTTGAGAATTGACGCCCTGCCCA
>DAOUDX010000011.1:0-3050 GCA_034430835.1 Anaerolineae bacterium | reverse complement strand
CTATTTGCGTCGACTGCGATACAAGCTGGAGGAGGCGCCCTGCGGCCCGAAGATTCTGAATCTGCGGGGCATCGGGCCTCGCCTTGTGCAGCCCGATAGGCGGGCAGGTGGAATGGCCCAAGCGATCTAGGCGTGGCCAGGAAGAGGGGGGGAGCAATAAGACAGAGGACAGGTGACACAGAGCGACCGGGGAAGGCCCGGGGGAGGCCAGCCATCCCAGCCGGGGGTGCAAGAGACCGGTAGATACGGCGGCAGCAATGGTTGGCTGGTCACCGGGGCAGTAGCGGGGTTGGCCCGCAGGAGAAGGAGGTGGACCGCTGAAGCAGAAGAGCTCTGGACAGAGCACAGGAAAGAGAATGTTGCGCGTCTAGGCGCAACAGGGAGGAGAGAACAAAATGACACGACGGATAACAGTTGGTGGCGTGCTGGTTGCAGGGGTTCTGGGTTTGCTGATCCTCTCGCTGGCGGCGCTGCCGGAAGGAACTCAGGCCGACGGTGGCCTTGACTATGAGGTCGGGACGACAGGCTTCGCGACCTCAGAGGGCACGCCGCCCGTGGTCAACTACAAGTGGGAGTTGCCGGACATGGACTCCTACGACGAGGGCATCCAGTACTGCGCCTACATGCCGACTGACCTCAACAGCAACGGCATCTGCGACGCCGACGATGAGCCGCTGATCCCCGGCATGCAGATGTATCCCAACATCAACAACGACCCTGAGCTGCGGCAGATCGAGTACTGGGCGGCGGCCCACGACGACAACGGCCTGGGCGACATCGCTTCGGTGTGGGTGGACGTCTACCACCCCGACGGCTCCTTCAAGTACCAGGTCGAGCTGCTGCCGGTGGACTGCTCCGAGATCGGCCTCTTCGATGACAGCGTCAGCCCGACACGCATCGACATCTACGCGCCGCTACTCGCCGCCATCGACACCGACCAGATGACCTACGCCGAGGCCGAGGACCTGATCACCAGGTGCTACAAGAACGAGAAGCTGGTCTTCAAGGGGCACGAGGTGCTCCACCACCACCAGCCGCCCGGCTTGTACCTGGTGCAGGCATTCGCCCTGGATTGGGGCGGTGCGCTGAGCCTGCCGCTGGAGAACATCTTCGAGGTCATGCCCATCAGTTACCTGAACATCGACTTTGGGCTCATCGACTGGGGAGAGATGAAGCCGGGTATCACGCGTGTGGTTTCGGGTGACGAAGACATGAGCACGCCTAACAAGCCCACCGTCAAGAACGGTGGCAACGTGCCGCTGTTCCTCGGTCTCCACTTCACGGCGTTGACGAAGGTGGGCGATCCCTCTAAGGTCGTCGAGGTGTTTGACGCCAAGCTGATGGGCCAGATGATAGACCCTATCTTCGCCTCTCAGTGGGTCTGGTTCGACCAAGTCCAGCTCCCGCCTTGCACCCCCAAGCAGCTAGACGTGTCGATACACCCGCCTCTGAAGCTGCCGCCGGGCACCTACGAAGGCACACTGGACGTCGTCGCGTCGCCGGTGCTCCCGTAAGGGATCTCTGCCCGTAGCGGACTTCCAATGTGGGGGATGCCGGCGCCCCGGGCCGGCATCCCCCACACCCCCGGCGGATGTGCTAGGATAGGGAAGGTGACAAGGGGGTGATCATCGGATGATCGCCAGAGCGATGGCGGTGGTTGGCCCCGCGCTAGGGGTTGTCCTCCTTGCTTTGGTTGTCCTCGGCCCCGCCAGCGCGCAGGGCATTGGCGTCGCCCCAGCCATTATCGAGCTCGAGGATGCCCTGCGCGGCGGCGAATACACAAACCTGCTTACCGTCTTCAACCGCGAAGAGAGCGATCTGGTCGCCGAGGTCACCGGGGAGGGAGAGGCCGGACAGTGGGCTTCTCTACATCCTCTTGACGACGAAACTACCACTCTGGACAGCATCGCTGTTCCGGCCAACAGTCAGACCCGCGTCCTCCTGCGCATCACCGTGCCGCCGGACGCTCCCAATGGGCCGCATGAGGGCTCCATCGGCCTCCAGACCGCGGCACCTGAGGGCGAGGGGGATGGCGGCGGTGTCGCCGTTGCCGTGGGTGTGAGCGCTGCTCTTAGGGTTGACGTGACCGGCACCCAGAATCTCACCGGCGAGATCCTGGACATGAGCACCGATGACGTCGAGGTGGGCTACCCTCTGCGCATCCAGACGACCTTCCACAACACGGGAAACGTCAAGGCCCAGCCCGATATCCGCCTCCAGGTTAAGGACAGCCTGGGCGCCGTCGTAGCCGAAGCAGGCTATGCCAACACGACGGTCGACCCGGCCCAGACCCAAGCCATCCAATCGGAGTGGGATACGACCGGCGCAGGGGCTGGCGACTACGTGGCCGGCGTCTCGATCTTCCTCAGCGATGAGGCGATCGACGCGCGCGACCTGCCGTTCAAGATCCTGCCGCCGGGTACACTTACCCGTCGCGGCGACCTGGAAAGCCTAACCCTTGAGAACGAGCCCTACGCCAATGGTGTGGCCAAGATCGTCGCCACGTTCCGCAACACAGGGCAGATCGACACGCGTGCCACGTTCCTGGGCGAGGTCTACCACAAGTCTGCACTTATTGATACCGTCTCCAGCCAGGAGCGGCTGGTGGAACCGCGTGAGAGTATCGCCCTCGACTCTTTTGCCGACGTTCAGGAAGCGGGAACCTATACGGTGAAGGGCAAGGTGAACTACGAGGGGAAGGAAACGGAGGAAAAGGAATTGACCTTCGCCGTCGTCAGTGCAGGGGGCGGAGAAGACGAGGGACTGCCCATCTGGCTCTGGGCAGTCATTGGCGGCGGGGCGCTGATCGCAGCCGTGATCACGATCGGCGGGAGCTGGGCACTGGCCCGGAGGGTGATGCGTTTGTTCCGCCTGTAGAAGAGGCGATCACGTCGCGCGAGCACGCTCGCCCAAGAGATTGACCTTATAGCGACGGATCTCGTCGGGCGGGATGCGTTGGCCGCTGCCATCCACGAAGGCCAGAGCGTCCTCCGGGCACTGCACGATGCAGGCCCCGCACTGCACGCACTCGCTCTCGCTGATGATGCTGG
>DAOUDX010000010.1:0-2607 GCA_034430835.1 Anaerolineae bacterium | reverse complement strand
TTTCTGGATGCACAGACCGGGTGGGCTGCTTCACCCTCTGGCCTGCAAGCGACCAGCGATGGCGGCGCTAGCTGGAATGATCTATCTCCGCCCTTGGACACGCAGAGTATCGCAGCGGTTGCGCTCCGGACGGTCAATGATGGCTACGTATTGGGCACAACTGGCGATTTGTTTGTTACGGCGGATGGAGGGCAAAGCTGGGGGGTACGCTCCCTGGGACTAGAAACAGGCGAACGGCTGATCGCTGCTTGGGTGGGACCCAATGTGGCTATGCGGTTTTTCGATGCCCAGCACGGCATGGTGGTTTTCGCTCTCTCAGATAGAACAGTGTGGTTCGCGATCACACGGGATGGTGGTCAAAGCTGGCAAAGAGCCGAGATTCCAGAGTTGCGAGATCAGTCGTATTACTATCATCTGTATCTGGCGCGCGATGGCCGTCTGTTGACCGTGACCGACGCCTATGTCAATGGCGCGAATGTAAGCATCGTGCTACGTTACCAGCAGCCCTAGCTGGACATGCTCTCGGAAAGTGTGGCGTCTGTGTAGAGCTGTGCCTGTTCCTCTCACCCAGGCGCTACTACCCAGCCCTAGCCGGAACCGCGCTGGTGAGGTGCGACGGCTCACCAGGCTGGCCGAAACTCTGTCTTTACGTCATCCAGGTTGGCACCCACGACTTCGATGTCGGCCAGGCGGTTAGGGCCCAAGCCCAGTTGATACGCGATGTTCAGGTGATTGTCGGCCCGCAAGAAAGGCACGTTGGGGTACTCTGCGGTGGGATCGAACCCCATCGCCGTCACCGCCACGGCGTCGGTGGCCACCGGATTCTTGCCTCCGATGAGGAGACCGGGGCTTTGGGGATGGAGATTCTGATTCCACGGGCCTTCGCTGCCGTCCACAGTCTTGATCCCGTCAATGAGCGACAGATTGACCGGCCGCGCCCGGTTCAGGTCGATCACCACTCTCGGCAGTCGGCTTTTCGTCTCGTTCTCGGTCCCGTGGAATCCCGTGCGATACCCATCGCCAGCCTCGAGCTCATAAAACCTGAACGGCACCAGACCGATCAGGTTCTTCATGGACTGGGTGATGCCGCAGAGCCAGTGGCACTTCATCTTCGCCACAGAGACCAGCGCGTCCACCTCTTCGAGAAGGTGGTTGAAAGTGAACTTTTCGTAGACGAACCAATCTCTGCCGACGGGGGTGGAAGCGTAATCGGTGTACGGTTCGGAGTCGTTCAGATCGATGAGCTTGGCTCCGAGATCTTGAGCCATGGCGACATAGTCCCAGGTCTCAAAAGAGGCCCACTCCCACACGGCCTCGACGATATAGATCTCTTTGGCGCCCGCGTCGCGCAAAAGCTCGCCGACGGCGCGTGCTACAGCCGGGTGGGTGACGTAGGTTTCTGTAGCGGTCGCTACGGCCGGGGGTGAGGCGCTATTGATTCCTCCCGTCAGATTCACCTTGATCGCCACCTTGTCGCCTGCTTTGATCACGTCTTGCAGCCCTCCCAGGCTGTCGAACACGGCCTCAACCTGCTGTCGCACCAGTTGGGGGTCGTAGGAGGCGGCCTGCGCGATGGCCACCCGAGCAGGAGCCGCAGTAGGGTATGGGGTGAGCGGGGTTGGGAAAGTCGTCGTTGGGGCGGGGGGGCAGCAACCGCCCAGTAGCGTTCCTCCCGCCAATGCGCCGACCATTTTCAGGAAACTGCGCCGAGAGATATTGCCGCGTTGAGTCGCGTGCGGATCGGGTTGACGATCGGAGTGAATTGGGTTCATGCCATCTCCTTTGCGCTTCGAGGGGAAAGCGGAAAACCATACCAGTCGCCTGTTGAAAGGCCGTGGCGCGCTTGCTTTGAGCCTGGCCAGCAGCCTGTTGGAGGGAACACATCTGGCCGCTAGTATAGCGGCAAACGAGGAGGCTGTCAACGCGAGAGTTGTCTTGCCGGCGAAATTGACGTATGATGTAGTGTGTCGGGCTTTCTCGGCAGTGGGTTATCCGCCGCGCCGTTGGGCGTGCTCAACATTGGTGAGGGTGAGGTGAGATACGAAATGAGAGCTGTTCCCAGGGAGATAGCGCAGAGGTTCGCTAGAGCGTTTGCGGGTAACCAAGTCGGATTTTCTGGACGGGAGGTAACCGATTACTTATCTCAGTACAGCAATGCTGTAAAACCATATGATCATTATGGGTTTACACCTAAGCGTGAAGAGCTGTTTGTTAAGGCTCTATACTCTCTACTTCCCAGAGAACAGTACTATGCTCTAACCGATCTGTGTTTGAATCCACCACCAATGAGATATGCTGTTCCATCTCAAGAAGTGAGAGCCGAACTTCTCAGTCAACTCCACAGCCATTTGAATGTAGAACCAGTGGGTATGCGGTTCTCGACTCTCCGCGAGCATACCTTCAGAGAAGATTGGATAACTGCATATGGAAGAGTTATTGCAAGCCCGGCTGCTGCTATCACAGCAGCAAGGACACTACCTGGACTTTGGCAAATCTGAGGCATTAGTGCCTCGTAACACCAACTTGACATGAGGGGCCACCCGCGGCATGCTTCTGGTGTCAGAGCCAGAACAGTCTAGGAGGTCCCCTCATGCCAGCTCATATTGT
>DAOUDX010000009.1:0-21923 GCA_034430835.1 Anaerolineae bacterium | reverse complement strand
ACGTGGACGTGGTCGCTGAGCACGTCGAGCCGTGGACGTATCTCAAGTTCCCCTATCTCAAGGCAGTGGGCTGGAAGGGGTTCGTCACCGGGATGGACAGCGGCATCTACCAGGCGACGCCGCTCAGCCGCCTCAACACCGCCGATGGCATGGCGACGTCGCTGGCGCAGGAGGCCTACGAGGAGATGTACGAGACACTGGGTGGCAAGGCGGACGCACAGCGTCCGATAGTACACAACACGCTGGCCATCCACTGGGCGCGGCTGGTCGAGCTGCTCTACGCTGCCGAGCGCATCGTCGAGCTGGCGACCGATCCCGAGATCACCAACCCGAACGTGCGCACCATCCCCACCGAGACGCCGACCGAGGGTGTGGGCATCGTCGAGGCGCCGCGCGGCACGCTGACGCACCACTACATCACCGACGAGAAGGGCATCGTGCAAAAGGTCAACCTCATCGTCGGCACGACTAATAACTATGCGCCTATCTCGATCTCGGTCAGAAAGGCGGCCAAGGCGGTGATAAAGAACGGCGAGGTCAGCGAGGGAATCTTGAACCGGGTCGAGATGGCGTTCCGGGCCTACGACCCGTGCATGGCGTGTGCCACGCACACGCTGCCGGGGCAGATGCCGCTGGAGGTGCGCATCCGCGACGCCAAGGGAGGGGTGGTGCGGGTGCTGCGGCAGAATATGGAGTAGTTGGTTTGTTGGTTTGCTGATTGGTTAGATGGGGCAAGGCTGGAGGGGTTCATCGGTCTCCGGCCTTGCTTTCTTTTGCAAATCTGCAAAGTGTGTTTGCAGGCGCTCACCTGTGTGATATAATCGTCTAGCGAGGTGAAAGGCATGAGATCGAGAGCGCGAATCCTGTTGGCGGTCGTAGGATTGCTGATGGCGCTGGGTTGTAGCATGGCACCGACTCCCGTTGGACCGACGATTACGCCTTTTGTGCCGGGGGGCACGGCTGCACCCACCGATGTCTCCACTGTGCCCCCATCTGCTCCGGCTCCAACCTTGGCGCCGGTGGCCACGGATGTGCCTGTCGTCCCGACTGCTGCTTGCGCGGGTGACCTGGCTGCGGTCGTCGAGGCAGGGCTTCCGGCAGGGGCCTACAACGATGTCGGCGTATTGCCGCTGGTCGTTCCGCCCGGCTGGCAGCCGCTGTGGGCCGCGTTCAGCGTCGGTATGCGTCCCTTCGATCCCATCCGCAGCCACTTTCTCGCCATCTATACCTGTGATGCGGGGACCTGGCGCGAGTTGGCGCGGATCGACCTCGACGACGTCAGTCCGCCCGACATGGACCCGGCCACACCCGATTTTATCGCTGAAGGCAGCGTGACGCAGGTGAGCATCGATCCGTCCCGTATCTGGCTGGCGATAGATGGTGGCGTCGGCGCGCACGGCGGCACGTTTCAATTGCTCAGCTTCGATGCTGGCATGGCGCTGCGCGGACATGTCTCCGGCATCGGGGCCAGTCCCGGCGTGGGCAGCGTGTCTGACGTGAACGGCGATGGCGTGAATGACGTCGTGCTGGATCAATCGGATGCTTACGTCTTTTGCTACGCCTGCGGCGTGCGCAAGATTCACTTCCGGGTGTTCTATTGGGATGACCCCAACCAGCGCATCCTGGAGGCGCGCATCGACTATTTCTACATGGGCCAGCCGCAGCCGATGCGCGACGTGGTCAACCCGGCCGTCGCGATGGCCAACGCCGGGCTATGGAAGGACGCGCTGGTCAAGATCACCGAGGCGCGCGATCTGGCGCCCAGCTACCCCGAGTGCAACATTCACGCGCTGAACTGGAACTATGCGCTGATCAAGCTGCACGCCGACGCGATGGCGGCGGACGCGGCTACTGGCATCTACCCGCTGCTCAGCCGAGTTTTTTACGGCGACTATGCGGCGGCGGTGGACTTGATGCGCCCTTACGGCCCTGCCCAGGTCTTTGACCCGGCGGGACCCTTGATCGCGGGCACGGTGGCTGAGGGGTACGTGGATGTCTTGAGCGATCAGGTCGTCCAGAGCGCGGACGCGGCGCTGGCGGTCAAGCCGGATCTGGCGGAGGCGTACTTGATGCGCGGCTGGGCCAGGTACCTGGTCGATCCAGCCAGCCCGCAGGCCCGCGCCGATGTGCATCAGGCGGCGGCGCTGCGGCCGGGCGATGCGTTCTTTGCCCAGTGTGCGGCGCACCTGCCATGAGCCCTAGAGCGAAGGGGGCGCGCCGTGGCCGGTCGGGCGGACGGGCCAGTGCGTGTAGTGGTGACGCTGCCACCGGGATGGCCAGGATCCCCGAGTACAAGGTCTGCGCGGTGAAGGAGCCGGCGTAAGGTGGCGGGGCGGTTGACGGTTCCTCTGCCGACTTGGCACGACGTGGCGTTCAAGAGGATATCGTGTGAGCGAGTCATTTGAACCCAGGATAGCCGTCTTTCTCTGCAACTGGTCCCTGTACGCCGGAGCCGATAAAGCTACTGCCTGCCTTTCATCGCTGCCCAACATCTTGCCCATCCGCGTGATGTGCAGCGGGCAGGTGTCGCCGGAGATGATTCTACGGGCTTTTCGCGCCGGGGTTGACGGAGTGCTGGTGCTGGGTTGCCGGAGCGGCGATTGCCACTACATTAGCAGTGGCCGTCGAGCCGTCAGGCGCGTGCCGCTGGTGCGCAACTTGTTTGACTATGTGAGCATCAATCCCGACCGACTGCGATTGGACTGGGTGCCGTCGGTGGAGGCGCCCAAGTTCGCCAAGGTGACGCAGGAGTTCGTCGAGGCGGTGCGGGCACTTGGGCCGATTAGCGACGAGGTGGGAGCGTAATCCAGGAACTATGTATGATACGCCAAGGGGCTGGAGGAAGTCTCTGGCCCCGTTTTTGTTTGCGAGTGGGTGAATCACCAAATGAGCGAATGGACGAATGATGCGAGTTCTGCTAAAATTGCCAGGAGTATGGAGTAGGAAGTAGGGAGTAGGGATAGGCCTTCTTCCTACGCCATACTCCTTACTTCTGAGGTAAAGGGAGCGTTAGTCTTGAAAACGTTAGTGCTTGGCATGGGCAACACCATCCTGTGCGACGACGGGGTGGGTATCTACGTCGTGCAGGAGGCGGTGAAGCAATATCAACGGAACGACGTGACCTTTGCCGAGGCAAGTGTCGGCGGGATGCGGTTGCTGGACGTCATCGTCGGCTACGACCGCATCATCATGGTGGACGCGATCAAGACTGCCGACGGAAACCCGGGCGATATTCACCGCCTGCACCCCGGCGACTTGCCGACGCTGCACTCAGGCTCGACGCACGATCTCTCCCTGACCGGGGCGCTGGCCCTTGGGCGTGGCATGGGGATGAAGCTGCCCGACGATGAGAATTTCGTCATCATCGCTATCGAGGCAGAGGAGGTGTGGACGTTCGGCGAGGCGTGCACGCCGACGGTGGCGGAGGCCATCCCGCGCGCGGTGGAGGCGGTGTTGGCCGAACTCGCAGAAAAGTAACCGCGCTTCGTCACGTCGAGGCGCGGTTTGCTCTATTGCCTGCTGGCGGTGACTGAGAGTATACTCTCGATGCAGGCCCTACTCTTCAGATTGGCTTTCCTAGGGTGTCTTTGGCCCTTTTCCTTCTCCTTGTTCGCCCCCATGCGGTCCGGGCGTGGCGGGCGGCATGGGCCCATGTGATGGGGTAGCGTCTGGTTTCTCCAGTTGGTCCTGTTCCCTATCCTGCTTCTTGTCCTGTTCTCTGTCTTGTTCCTTATCCGGGCTCTCCCCCTGGCTCCCATCCTGTTCTCTGTCCTGGTCCTTTTCCTGTTCCCTATCTCGTTGTTGGGTGGGGTCTTCCGCTGGACTGGTAGCGTGTGGCCTGTCGGGAGTGGCCTCTGGCGTGCCCATGGGAGGAGTTGGCGTGGAGGAGGGTGAGTGGCCGCCCATCATCGTTTGTGTGTTCTCGTGTACTTGCAGGCACATGCGGTGCGCCTGGGTCAATCTCATCTGGGCATCTTCGGGCGCTGTCGCCTGCAATTGCTCCATGAATTGCGCCTGCGTCTGGGTGCGTTGGGCGACCTGTTCGAGCAGGCCGGGGATCTCTTCAGGAGGAGCCATAGAGGCCTGTTGCAGCGCGTGCTGGAACAGATTCTGCATGCGGGTGACCACGGATTCGGGTATCGGCTGTCCGTTCTGGATCATGGCTTGCAGCTCTTGCGCCCGTTCCGCAGCGAACTGCAGGGATAGTCCCACTTCTGTCGCCGGGTCTGGCGCCAGTGAAAGACGCAGGTCCTCGACGGCCAGCTTGGCCGGATAGAGCGCATCGCCCGGCAAGCTGTCCCGGGCGGCCCAGGCGATCCCTGCGCCGGTGGAGACCAGGATGATCACGGCAGCCAGTAGGGCGGCAGCGAATCTCAGAAGGAAGGGGTGTCTTATCGTTCTTGCCTTGCCCGGACGGATTGGAACTGCTGCAACTCGTTTTCTGTACCGGGCTGCTTCGGCCAGGAGCCGCGCGCGGCCGCCTGCCAGTCCACTCGGCGGCGGTTCGAGGGAAGCGCCATAGTAGCGGCGTGCCAGGGTGGCTGTATCGAGCAGCGGGCGCAGTTGATCGGCCTGTTGTGGGTAGCTGCGTAGGATGACTTCATTGTCTTCTGAGCGGGCTTCCAGACATTCTTCCAAAAGATGTTCTAGATGCATAGTCATAGTTGCTCCTTTTCCAAAATGCGGCGCAGCGTGGCCAAGGCGCGATGCTGTTGCACCTCTACCGCGCCTACGTTCTTGCCCATGATCTCGGCCACCTCTCGCGCGGTGAGTTGCTCGCCAAAGCGCAGGGCCAACACCTGCTGCTGATCTGGCGTGAGGCGTCTGATGGCGAGGTGAAGACGCCGGTAAGATGATTGTTTGATGAGGGCTGAGTCTGGCTCGTCCAATTGCTCCGCCAGATTCTCAGGTATCGAGGTCGGAGGAGCTGAGGGCTGCTTGCGGTAGTAATCGATGACTCGGTTGTGTGCGATGCGGTAGAGCCAACCGCGAAACGATGTGTGCCAGACTTGATCCGACTGGATTGCTTGCAACATGCGCACGAAGACATCTCCTGTCAGGTCCTCGGCCGCCTGGGCGTCGTGGACGCGACGGTAAAGGTAACTGTAGATGAGTGGCGCGTACTGGTCGTACAGTTCGCCTATCGCCTTCTCGTCGTATGCTCGCGCTCTCTCTAGTAGGGCTTGTTGATTGTCCACTCGATGTGCTCTCGCCTACGACTATATATGACGAAAAAAGTCGTCCAACCTTATGGTCCGTAAGTCTCGATTTGAGGGCTGGTCTGAGTATATCATAACCTGCGGTGTGCAAAACTCCTGGGGGATGCTATAATTCCGGCGGGGGCAAGTTGTGTCGATTCTTTCTGCTTGTCACATTCACATCAGGGGCGTCGTGCAAGGCGTGGGGTTCCGTCCCTTTGTCTACAACTTGGCCGCTGAGCTGGGCTTTGCCGGCTGGGTGCTCAACAGCTCCTCCGGAGTGGAGATCGAGGCCGTAGGCTCTGACGACTTGCTGGACGAGTTCGTCGAGCGGCTGATGTCGGAGGCGCCACCTCTGGCCCGCATCGAGTGCATCTCTGCGACGACTGTCCCGATTTCCGACATCGAGATCCCCGAGCCTGGCCGGTTCGTCATTCGCCACTCTGAGTCCCAACCCGGCGAATTCCTGCCCATCTCTCCCGACGTGGCCATCTGCGACGACTGCCTGCGGGAGCTTTTCGACCCGATCGACCGGCGCTACCGCTATCCTTTCATCAACTGCACCAACTGTGGCCCGCGCTTCACCATCATCCGGGATATTCCCTACGACCGGCCCAAGACGACGATGGCGCCGTTCGTAATGTGCGCCGCTTGCCAGGCGGAGTACGATGATCCGACGGACCGCCGTTTCCATGCGCAGCCGAATGCGTGTCCTGTCTGCGGCCCGCGCGTTTGGCTCCAACTCCCTGGCCGCCAATCTCCAATCTCAACCGGCGAAGACGCGATTCGTGCGGTGCGTGAACTGCTGGCCGAAGGCAAAACCGTGGCAGTCAAGGGGTTGGGCGGTTTCCATCTCGCCTGCGATGCGACGAACGACGCAGCGGTGGCGCTACTGCGCGAGCGCAAGGGGCGGGTAGATAAACCCTTTGCCATCATGTCGTTCGATTGGGAAATGGTGGAGAGTTACTGTGAGGTGAATGATGACGAGCGGACTTTGCTCACCTCCTGCGAGCGGCCCATTGTCCTGCTACGCAGGCGGCCCAGCAGTCCTATTTCTTCTCTCGTTGCTCCCGGGAATAACTACCTCGGCGTCATGCTCCCTTACACCCCTCTTCACTACCTGCTCCTTGAACCCTCCACTCTCAGTTGTTCATTGGACATTGTTCATTGTTCATCCCCTTTGGCCCTGGTGATGACCTCCGGAAACTACTCCGAGGAACCCGTCGCCATCGACAACGATGAGGCGCTGGAGCGGCTGCGTAACTTGGCGGATGCCTTCTTGCTCCACGACCGCGACATTCACGCCCGCTGCGACGACAGTGTCACGCGCATCTTTGCTGGGGTGGAGTTGCCCATTCGCCGCTCGCGGGGCTACGCGCCTTATCCCGTGCATCTGCCGCTCGATGTGAAGCAGGTGCTGGGGGTGGGGGCGGAGCTGAAGAACACCTTCTGCCTCACCCGAGACCGATACGCCTTCCTCAGTCAGCACATCGGCGATATGGAGAACTATGAGACGCTCCAGTTCTTCGAGCAGATGGTCGAACAGCTAAAGCGCACATTCCGCATTGAGCCAGAGATCATTGCGTATGACCTGCATCCGGGGTATTTGTCGAGCAAGTATGCAAGAGATAATCCTACATCCTGCATCCTGCATCCTGTCCAGCACCACCACGCCCACATCGCCTCCGTAATGGCGGAGGCTGGTCTCATCGGTGAGCGACCTGTCATCGGCGTGGCCTTCGACGGCACTGGCTATGGCACCGACCGAGCCATTTGGGGTGGGGAGTTTCTTGTGGCTGATTACGCTTCCTTCCGTCGCGCAGCGCATCTCAAGTACGTGCCTCTGCCCGGCGGAGATGCCGCCATTCGCCGCCCCTACCGCACGGCGCTGGCTCACCTATGGGCGGCGGATATGGCTTGGGATGAGGAGTTACGGCCTGTGGCTGCAGCCTCCGCCGAGGAGCAGTCTGTGCTGGTTCAGCAGTTGGATCGAAGTGTGGGCGCGGTGCCTACATCGAGCGTGGGCCGTCTCTTCGATGCTGTTTCTGCCCTGGCAGGTGTGTGTCAGGAGATCAACTACGAGGCCCAGGCAGCCATCGAGCTGGAGATGCTGGTGGAGGGTGACGTGCAGGAGGCGTACCCTTTCGGCCTGAACGGCGAGGAGATCGATCCCGCGCCGTGCATTCGTGCCGTCGTTGCCGATGTGCGAGCAGGCGTGCGCGCTGGCGTGATCTCTGCCCGGTTCCACAACGGCCTCGCGCAGATGGTGCGCGACGTCTGCCTGCACTTGCGGGAGGAAACTGGGCTGCAGGAGGTGGCCCTCTCCGGTGGGGTCTTTCAGAACGTGACGCTCCTGGCGAGGATGCTGCCGCTGCTTGAGCAGGTCGGTTTCACCGTCTACACGCATCGGCTGGTGCCGCCCAACGACGCCTGCATCTCGCTGGGGCAGGCAGTGGTGGCGAGCGCCAGGGCTTGACACGCTCTCTCCTTCACCCTATAATGCCGAGCACTATTTCGTGGAGTGACAATGGGCAATACAATTACATTCAAGCCTCTCGCATTGCCGGTCGTTTTCATCCTTCTCGTCTCGGTGGTCGCTGGCTGCTGCCCTGGTTCGTCTGAGAACGTCGAGCCGACGGAACGCTTGCGCTATGACGTGGAGACCTATGGGATGCTGGAGGACGTCAATCCCCGTGGTCAAATCGTCGTGCTTTGGTATTCGTTCGGGCAGAGTCGAGAGGATTTGCTCCTGACTCTGGTGGACGAGTTCAATGCCACCAACGAGTGGGGGATCACCGTGATCGGGGAGTATGCGGGTCCGTCCGACGCGCTCTATGCCGACGTTCTTTCGCGCACCGAGTCGGGTGTGCTGCCCCAGATAGTGATTGCCGAGCGGTATCAGCTCGCGGCCTACGCGATGCAGGACGCCCTGGTCGCGCTCGACCCCTATGTGGAGAGTCGGGCGTGGGGGTATGACGAGGGGGCGCTGGAAGACTTTTTCCCGGTCGCGCTGGCTGCTGGGCAATTGCCCCAGCTTGATGGTATGTACGGCTGGCCACTCTACGTGAGCGCGGAGGCCTTGTACTACAACGAGGATTGGCTGGTCGAGCTGGGATATACCGAGCCGCCGACGAGTTGGGAGGCGTTTCGTGAGATGGCGTGCGCGGCTTCCGATCCCGGCGCGGGCACGTATGGCTACGAGTTTTCCGCGGACGCCCTGACCTTTGCGGATGTGCTCTTGAATCGGGGCGGGCAGATGCTCGACGAGGATACCGAGTCCTACGCCTTCGACAGTGTTGAAGGGCTGAAGACGTTGACCTTCACTCAGGGGCTGATCGGCGGAGACTGCGCCATCCTGAAAACGGAGCGGTTCGGCGACCGGGCCGACTTTGGCAATGGCACGGTGCTTTTCACCATCGGCAGCACGTCCGAGCTTGCCCGATACCGTCAGGCCGTAACCGAGGGAGCAGGCTTCGACTGGTCCATTGCCCTCCCGCCGTCCGACTTGTACACACCCAAGGTGCTTTTCGAGGGTCCGGCCTTTGCGACTTTTCGGGCGACGCCGGAGAAGCAATTGGCGGCGTGGTTGTTCCTCCGCTGGTTTGCCGAGCCGCAGCAGCAGGCCCGCTGGGCTCAGGCGTTCAGTACCTTCCCCATCAGGGCATCCGCCGTCGAGATGATGGGGGATTACCTGGCGGAGAATCCGCAGTATGAGAAAGCGCTCGGCCTCTTGCAGCTCAAAGCTGCTATCGAGCCGGGAGTGATCGGCTACGGCGAGTGCCGCAACGCGATCGAGAAGATGTTGCTGGCTGTCGCTCGCCGTGGTGAGCCGGGGGCCTGGCTGGCCAACACCGCGGATGCGTGCAACGTTTCCCTTGAGGAGGCCTCAGAGCATGGGCGCTGAAGCATCTGCCATGAATCCAAACAGGTTCTAGAGGAACTCGTCTAGCTTGTGTTTCACCGCGTAGGCTGCTGCCTCCGAGCGGTTGCTCAGGTTCAGCTTGCCCAGAATGCTGCTGACATAGTTGCGTACCGTTCCCTCTCCCAGGAACAACGCCTCGGCGATCTCGCGGTTCGTTTTTCCTTCGGCGATCTGAGCCAGAACGCGCGTCTCTTGATCGGTCAGGCCGGCGAAGGCCTCCTCCTGTTCCTTGCGCGCTGCATGGCGCACGCGGTCAAAGACGCGCTGCGTGACCGCCGGGTCCAGCAAGGCTTCCCCTCTGCCCACTGCCTCTAGCGCCCGGATGAGGTCGTCGCTGCCGATCTGTTTGAGCACATAGCCACACGCGCCGGCAGAGATGGCGTCGAACAGCATCTCGTCCTCGGCGTATGAGGTGAGCATGATCACCTTGGTACCGGGCGACTGCACGCTGATCTCCCGGCAGGCCTCGATGCCGCTTCTGCCCGGCAGCCGGATGTCCATCACCACGATGTCTGGCTTGAGGTGCAGCGTCTTCTGCACGGCTTCCTTGGCCGTGGCGGCCTCGTCCACGACGGTGAAATCCGGGTGCCGTTCCAGGAGCGCGCGCAGGCCGAGCCGCACAACCTCGTGATCGTCCACGACGATGATTCTAAGGGCCATAGTCTTCCTCAATAGGGCACAGTGAGAACCAGGGTCACACCTCTGTCGGGGGCGGAATCCATATCGAGCGTGCCTTCGAGCAAGCGCGTGCGCTCGCGGATGTTGCGCAGTCCCTGTCCCTTGTCGTTGATCGGCAGGGCGATGAGCCCAACACCGTTGTCTGAGATGCGGATCTGGAGCGCATTCGCGCCGTAATTCAGAGACACTTCGACTCGTTTGGCCTGGGCGTGCCGGGCAGCATTGGCCAGCGCCTCGCGCACGATCTGGAAGATGTGCTGGCGGCGCTCGGCCCCCAGCACCTGAGGGTCTTGTCCGCTTGCGTCAAAGTCGATTTCCAGCAGTGTGTTGACGCGAAAATCCTTGAGCATCTTCCTCAGGCCTGTCTCGAGGTTGTCCTCTGGCAGCTCGCCGCGCAGATCAAAGATATAGCGACGGATGTCCTGGATCGTTCGATTCAAGCTGGCTATCGCGCGTGTCAACTGACTCTGCGCCGCTTCCGGCTCGTCAGGGATACTGTGTTGGGTTCCTTCCAGCATCAGCCCGGCGGCGTAGATCGACTGGATGATGCCATCGTGCAACTCTCGCCCGATGCGTTCCCGCTCGCTGGCCAGGGCCTGTCTCCGTTCCACGCTCTCGAGCCAGAGCTGGATCTCGCTCAGGAAAATCCCCAGCGCGCGCACGATCCCATAGGTGATGACGATGCCGCACAAGCCCTGCAGGAGTGCGACCGGGATGCCCGTGATCTGCACCAGCATCTTCTGATTGATCCAGTTTGCGGGAAAAAACGGTGCCTCCGGCCCGATCAATCCTCCAAAGATGGCGAAGGCTCCCAAGGCGGCCCGAGCAGCGCGTATCGGGGGTTTGATTCGCGCCAGCCGTTCGGGTCCTAGCGTGTGGTATGCTTGGCGGCGCAATCCCCACGCCGCGATCAGTCCGCCAGGCAGCGCCATCCCGGAGCGTGCCGCGATCTCGCTGCACAGGAGAACCTGATCCTTTGGAACGCCGGCCAGGAGAGGGCCGGCTAGGCCGAGCAACCATACAACAAAGACGACGCCGGCTGGCGCCCAGCGTTTCCATTGCTGCCTTTCAGACGGCGCCAGCGTCTGCAAGGCGAACGCCAGCAGGAAGGCGTATCCGGCGCCCAGCAGAAGCAGCCGCAGCCAGGTGATCGCAGGGGTTAGGGGACCCGAGGGCGCAAACCACAGGGGGCTCCAGGCCACCAGGGCCTCACAGAAGCCAAAAGCCGCCAGCAGCGAAAGGCCACGGGCGACTTCCAATCGTGCGCTGCGGCGGGCCAAGAAAAAGATCGAAAAGCCCAGCGCGAAAAACGATTGTCCATGAAAGAGCGCCAATATAAACTCGTGAGTGACAAGGGCCTCACGCAGCCAGTTCATCCTATTCTCTATCCTTGTGCAACCGCCGGAACTCGTCCTCCAGGATGCTCATCATGACGAAATCAGAGTATGTGTGGTCGTAATAGTACCCATCCCGCTGTACGCCTTCTCGTCGGAAGCCGATCTTTTCATAGAACCGGAGGGCGCGCTCGTTGAATCCCACGACGCCGACGGCCACCCGATGAGAGTTCAGATACCCAAACGCATAATCGAGCAGGAGCAGGATAGCCTCGGTTCCATACCCCTTGCCCCATACGTCCTTTTCGCCGATGATGATGCTCAGGTCCGTAGTTCTCCAGGGGGGAAACATCCGCAATAGGCCCGCTTCGCCGATGGGGCGATCCCCCTCCTTCAGGGTGACGATAAACCAGACCCTCGTTTTGTCCTGGCGCGCCTTTTCGAGGAAAGCGCCCACGTCGGCCTCGCTCGTTGGCGAGACTTCTCCGGTGATGTGCCGGAGTTCAGGATCGTTGGCCCATTTGTAAATTAGCTGTGAGTCTTTGGCTTCCACAGGCCGCAGGTAGATGCGATCTCCAATCAGGAATTTGACAGGTTCGCCCGATGTCTTCATGGCTTTACGCTATCCTTGCGGTGTTGCGTCCAGTTCTTCTTCCTGCCCCAGCAACCCGACCTCTTCCAGCAGTTGCAGCGTCTCGTGCGCTTCCTCCTCGTCCAGTTGGCTGATGGCAAAGCCGGCGTGAACGATGACGTAATCCCCCACCTGCACGTCCGGCAGGTAGGCCAGCGAGACGTCGCGTGCGATCCCGCCAAAATCCACACGGCTCATGCGCATCATGTCTGTGCTCTTGATCTCGACGACCCTACCTGGAACTGCCAGACACATTTCCCTTTACCTCACTTTTTACCCAGTCCAGCCAGGCGTCCAGCCCTTCGCCGGTCTTGCAGGAGAGGGGAAAGAAGGCCAGGCCGGGGTTCAGCGGCTCCACGCCCTTGTGGAAGTAATCCACGTCAAAGTCAAAGGCTTCCAAAACGTCGATCTTGTTCAGCACCAGCGCATCCACACCCCGATACATCACCGGGTACTTGTAGGGCTTGTCGTCCCCCTCGGGGACGCTGGCGATAAGCACGCTGCGGTGAGTTCCCAGGTCGAAGGTGGCCGGGCAGATCAGGTTACCCACGTTCTCGACGATGAGCAGGTCCAGCTCGCCCAGCGGGAGCTTGGGCAGTGCGCTCTGGAGCATCGCTGCGTCCAGATGGCATGCGCCGCCGGTGTTGATCTGCACGGCGGGTACGCCCAGCGCGGCGATCCGGTCGGCGTCGATGGTAGTGGCAATGTCGCCATCGACTGCGCCGATGCGGAGTTCGTCCTTCAACGCCTCCACGGTGCGGGTGATGAGGCTGGTCTTGCCCGCGCCAGGGGAGGCCATCACGTTGAGGGCGAAGACGCCCGCCTCGTCCAACCGGGCGCGGACATCTGCCGCCAGCCGATCGTTGGCGCTCATGATCTCTTCGACAATGGATAACTGTACGGCCATCTACTCTTCGACCTCTATGCTTTCCAACCGGAAATCATCACCCCCGGCGGCCACGACCCGGCTCTCGTTGCACTCAGGGCACGTGTAGCTCCGGCCATCCATCGGAAAGACGTGCTCGCAGTTCAGGCAGCGCAGGCTGGCCGGGACGTGCTGAAAGTGCAGTTCCGAGCCTTCGGCGATGGTGTCCTTGGCGATCATGTCCCAGTAGAACTGCACTGACTCACCGACGACGCCGCTCAGCTCGCCGATGACGAGGTTCAACTGGGTGATGCGCTTGGCGCCGGCCTGCTCCGCGTGGCGCAGGGCGATTCTCAGGATGCTCTCGGTGATCGATAGCTCGTGCATGATAAAAGCTACTTGGGAAGGTTCTCAAAATCCGCAAACTGATAGCTGTGGGATTCATCCGGTGACAGCCTCGTCGTCGTCCCATCGGCCAGCCGGTAGGCGTATACCTGGTAGGTTCCTGCTCGATTGGAGTCGTAGACGAGCAGGCTCTCGTCCTTGTTCCACGCAGGATATTCTTCGATGCTGCTTGGGCTGTCTTCTGTGATCTGCACCTGGTTGTGAATTTTCAGAGCCTCGACGTCGAACTCGGCGTAACAGATCACCGAATCGCTGTAGGTGGGGATGTTGTAGTCGTTGTCGAGCATGTAGGCGACCTTTGTTTCGCTCGGCGAGACGCTGAGCTTGTGCCACAATAGCGGGGTGGGGCGTTCGATCTCTTGATAGTCTCCTCGCTCGCCAGGGCGGGGTGTCAGCAGATATGATTTTTCTGCGGTGGCGCTGCTGCCGCGGTCGACAAAGATGCGCCCGTCGCGCAGCCCGCTGTTCGCCCACTCATAGTAGGCATAGTCGGGGTCCGAGATCAGTTGCTCCTCTCCGGCAGAGTCGCTTGGGGATGTCCAATAAACCCGGTTGTTGTAGCCGCCACGCGTCGTAGAAAAACGGTTGAAAATGATGCGCTGCGATCCATCCCGGGTCCAGGTGGGATTGAAATCGGGGTAATCTCCCGACGTCAATTCCCGAAACCCCGTTCCGTCGGCGTTGATCACGCAGGTCTTGGAGCGCCAATCTTTGAAATCCGAACCGTAGGCATAGACCCGGAAGAAGGTGAGCATGGTGCCGTCGGGCGACCAGGAAGGCTTGAAATCGCTGAGGCTGGAAGTCAGCTTTTTGACTGGGCCGGTGGGTGAATTAATGGTGATGTTCAGGTTTTCAGAAGAGGCCCATCGTTCTTGGTCCGGCGTCTCTGGGCTGGCGCTGGGCCGCCCGCAGGCTGCCAGCAGGGGGCCGCCGGCCATTACTGCCAATCCAGCAGCGGTTAGACGGAGGAAATCCCGCCGGGTGAGTAATCTTGCCTGCGCTTGAAGTCTTTCGAGTTTGTCCATTTTCACCTTTTCCTAGGGCAGCTCTTCCGCGCCAAACCGGTGGCGGATGCTGTTCCATGTGTAGATGGTTGGCTTGACAAACGGCCGCTTGACATCGTCCAACTTGGCCCCCCGGATCTCGATCTCGTCTAGGTTTTGCGGCCCCATACCGGCCTTGTTGCCCCATACGAGCGTCGGAATCTCAGAGGCCTCAAAGCCCATGGCGCTGGCGGCGACGAGGTCCGTCGCCAGAGGGTTGGTCCCGGCAATGATCACGTCCATTTTTACCACGTGGCCATCTGTGGGGCCGTTGCCTTCCATGGCCATCGAGCCGTCTATCACTACCAGGCCTAGTTTATTCGCCTTGACCATGTCCAGGGTCTCGAACGCGATGCCTGGTGACCCGGCGTCGGCGGCAGAGTCGTGCACACACGATCTGACCGAGCAATAGGCCGTTCCCGGATAAAGGCCAATCAGGTTTTTCATTCCCAGCGTCACGGTTGCCAGTGTGTGTGTCTTCATCATCGGTACAGAGCAGAGCATGTCAATGTCGCCGAGCGTATGGTGCAGCGTGATTGTGTCAAAAGCCAGGCCGTCGGGAACCTCGACGTCTATCATCTCGCCAGAGTGCAGGTTGACGAGTTGGACTTTGAGGGATTCGGCCAGTGCGGTGTAGCCCAATCGGTCGAACACGAACTGTTGCATCCCGTCCAATAACTCGCGATCGGTCGTCCGGTATACTTCGCCCCCGAGAATGTTGAATCCCACAACGCATGCTGAACCTTCACCGATGAGCACTTTTTTCCCGGCAGCCTTCATAAGTCGCGCCAACGCCTCGATGACCTCGGGCTTGGTGGTGTAGCCCCGACCCTCGGACACCAAGTTAGGCTTGAGCATGATCTTTTCCTTGGCTTTTGCGACAGTTTCCATGCCTCCAAGGAGATCTATGGCTTCTTCAACTGCAGCGTCGATCTTGTCGTCCTTGATCTTGACGATGCTCACGACAGGCTTGTCTCCTGTTGAGCTGACTTCTGTTGGGGCCAGCGGCCCTTCTTTGCGTGGCGCGCAGCATCCCGCGACGCCGCCTAGCGCAGCGCACCCTATCGCTACACCGCTCTTTACCAGGAAATCTCGACGCGTTATTCGTCCAGACGTCGGTTACTCCTTTCTGATGTATGGAGCTAGCCCCCAGTTGCTGCACCTATTGCCGCCAGGGCAGCGACAAACAAGCACACCCCTGCTATCCCCAGGATCAAGCCGGCGATGGCCGTCGCCCGTGAGCGGTTCGTGCCAAACAGCCCGGCGAAGCCCAGGATCGTTCCCAAGAAGCCCAGGAATGCGCTGCTGGCCGCGCAGATGAGCAGCGGCGTGCCTACGAAAGGGTTCAGCGCCCACTGTTGCGCGACGCCCACCACCGCACATAGACTGATCCCGAACACCGATGCGAGGGACAGGATGCTCAGGATTAGGCTGGCCTTGCCCAGTGTGTTCGGTTGTTGTGGAAGTGGCATGTCTATCATCGTTTCACCTCGCTGCAGGCTTTCAGCTACGGCATTATACCTGAATTGCTCTTGGCATGCAAGATAAAATAGATTGATAGCTGGTAAATTGGCGGGCTGCTCAGCAGATTCGTGGCAGCAACTCGCCCAACGGCATATCGACCACGCGCCGGCCGCCGATGGATGTGCGGGCCAGCACCATCGCCGGGTGCTCCCCGGTGACGACGCCGATGCGCGCCGCCTCCTGCCCCAGCGGATGGCCCCGCAGCGCGGCCATGGCTGCCTCCGCCTCCTCCGGCGGGACAAAGGCGACCAGCTTGCCCTCGTTGGCCACCGTCAGCGGGTCGAAGCCCAGCATCTCGCACGCCGCCGCGACCGCCGGGCGCACGGGCACCGCCGCTTCCTCGATCTCGATACCTACCTGCGACGTCTCGGCCAGCTCGTTCAGCGCTGCCGCCAGGCCGCCGCGGGTGGCGTCGCGCAGGCAGTGGGTGTAGGGGGCGGCCGCCAGTAGCGCCTCAACCAGCCCGTTCAGCGGCGCGCTGTCGGAGACGAGTTGGGTCTCGAAGGCCAGCCCCTCGCGCTGACTGAGCACGGCGATGCCGTGGTCGCCCACGGTGCCGCTGAGGAGCACGATGTCACCTGGCTGTGCCTTATCCGGGCCGACTTCCACGCCCTCCATCACCACGCCCACGCCGGTGGTGTTGATATAGACGCCATCGCCGTGGCCGCGCTCGACCACCTTTGTATCGCCCGCCACGACCTGCACGCCGGCCTCGCGGGCCGCCTCTGCCATTGAGCGCACCACGCGCTCCAGCACGTCCATCTCCAGTCCTTCCTCCAGGATGAAGCCGGCGGTGAGCCACAGTGGCCGCGCGCCGCTCATCGCCACGTCGTTCACGGTGCCGTGCACGGCCAGCGAGCCGATGTCGCCGCCGGGGAAAAAGAGAGGGCGGACGACGAAGGAGTCGGTGGAAATTGCAAATCGCGAATTGCAAATCTCAAATGGCAGAACGGCAGAGTCGGCCATCTGGCGCAGAAACTCGTTGTCGAGGGGTGGGGCGAAGGTGTCGCGGATCAGGTCGGCCATCATGCGGCCGCCGGCGCCGTGAGCTAGACGAATGATTCTTTCCTTCATATGCTACTCCGTTGCGCACTATCTCCGTTGCATCGCAGGTCGCTTCTACCGGGCAGACGGTCACGCAGAGACCACAGTCTTAGCAGGCGTCCATGTTTGTATCGAAGACATCTGCTTGCGACTGTTTCGCGTTCGTCGAATATGCACTTGCGAATTTGCCACTTGCAGACCTGCTACTTGCCGCCGTACTGATAGTATGCTGCACAGGCTCCCTCGGCGCTGACCATGCAGGGGCCGACGGGGCTCTGCGGCGTGCAGGCCTTGCCGAAGAGGGCGCACTCGGTGGGGAGCAGCACTCCGCGCAGCACCTCCCCGCAGCGGCATCCGGGCGGCTCGCGGGCGGGCGCGACCTCCATAGGAAACGTACGCGCCGCGTCGAAATGGGCGTACTCCTCGCGGATACGCAGGCCGCTGGCGGGCACGCTGCCCAAGCCGCGCCATTCGGCGTCGGCAATTTCGAACACTTTCTCCATCACCCGCTGTGCGGCGACGTTGCCCTCCGGGCGCACGCTCCGCGCGTAGACGTTGGCCACGCCGGGTCGCCCATCCTCGACCATTTCCACCAGCGCCAGCACGGCGCGCAGGATGTCCAGCGGCTCGAAGCCAGAGATGGCGACCGGGATATCGTAATCGTCGGGCAGGAAGCGCCAGGCATCCGCGCCGATGACGGTGGTGACGTGGCCGGGGCCGATGATGCCGTCGAGGGCCACCTCGCCTGCATCGAGAATGGCGCGGGTGGCGGGTGGGGTCAGCTTGTGGGTGCTAAAGACGGTAAAGTTGGTCAGCCCCTCAGCCTCTGCCGCCAGCACCGCCGAGGCAACCATCGGCGCGGTGGTCTCGAACCCCACGCCGAGAAAGATCACTGCTTGGGCGGGGTTTCCGCGCGCGATGTGCAGCGCGTCCAGCGGCGAATAGACCACGCGCACGTCGGCGCCCTCGGCCCTGGCCTGGGCGAGGGTTGCCCCCCCCTTAATCCTCCCCGCAGGGACAGGGGGGGCGGACCCCGGCACGTGGATCATGTCGCCGAAGGTGGTCAGGATTGCGTCTTCCACCTGCGCCAATGCGATGGCGCGGTCGAGGTCGCCCGCCGAGGTGACGCAGACCGGGCAGCCCGGCCCGGAGCGCAAGCTCACGGTGGGTGGCAGCAGTGACGGGATGCCAAAGCGGAGGATGGCGTGGGTATGCCCGCCGCAGAACTCCATCAGCCGCGCCGAGCGGGTGGAGCGGGCGCGGATGACCTGGGCCAGGGCGCGGGCCGTGTCTGAGTCACGGAATTGGCTGACGAGCTGTGTGACGCTCATTGCGGTGAAAGTCTACCGCAAAACCTCGAAAACGCAACCAATGCAATCGGGCCGGGGTTGTCACCCGGCCCGAGCTGTCTTAGATGGACTATTGCTGTGGCCTAGCGTACCACGACGCTGCCGATGGCCAAGTTGACGGTCAGGTCAACCTTGTTATCGGCGCCGGCGTAGCCGGGCGAGGTACACACGCCTTCATCGCAGCCGTAGCTGTCCGGTATCTGGCGGGCGACCAGCCCTGTGTCGAAGCTGATGCGCGCGGCCATCCCCTCAGGGATGACAACGACGATCTCGCCGATGGCGCCCTCGACCTCGGCGTCAAAGTCTCCTCTATCGGGAAAGATCACCTCGATCCTGCCCATGGCCATGTCCACGTTCAGGCTGCTGATATCCAGCCCTGTCAGATCGATGTCGGCTTGCCCCATGGCGAGATCGACGTCGAGCTCAATGGGCACGTTGGGGGTGAGCCTTAGCTCCCACGCCCAGTCGTCGGCGAATGGCCCGATAGTCGTCTCCCCGCTCTCCAGCGTAAAGTTGGCCGTCTTGCCCGCGACGCTGAGCTCGGGTTTTGCCCTTCCGCCGCTGATCGTGCCCTCGGCCAGGTTTTTCGAGTCCGAGAGCGGTTCGACGCGCAGGTCGCCCACGGCGGGAGCGATGACGACCTTGGCCTGAGTTGCTTCGTTCAGGGGATAGCCGATCTTCTCACCGGCCAACTCCGGTCGAATGCCGGATATGGACAGCCACACCGCGCCTGCCAGGACGGCCAGCGTCAGTATCAACGCTGCCAGCGAGCCCCAACGGGAGCGACGGCCAAGGAAGATGTCCAGCCCGGCGGCGATGAGAAGGATCGGCCAGAATCGGAAGATTAGCTCCCAGACACTTATCTCCCAGACGCCCAGGTTGTTCAATAGGAAGGCGACTCCCAGGCCGATCAGGATCAGCGGGCCGCCGAGGCCCACTGGGCGATACCTTCTTCTTCTCTCATTCTCTGCCATTTTCACCTCTCTCCTCTCACTGCTTTTCGAGGAGTATAGCACCGGGAGCTTCCCATGTCAAAAGGCTGTTTCGCCGGACTGCATCTCTATTCGAACTTGAACCGCCACGCGGCCAGCGCGAAGAGCACGATCCCGTAGGCTGTCATGATGCCTGCCGGAAGCAGCGCCGATTCCAGCCCCAGCCCACGGACGAGAATGTTCTGAATCCCGTCCATCGCCCAGGCGGTGGGCAGGAGGTGACCGGCAGTCTGGAACGCCTTGCCGGTGACCTCCAGCGGCATCCACGCACCGCCCATGCCAGAGAGGATGAACATGGGGATCATGGAGAAGATGATGGCCTGCTCTTCCGTCTTGGCCAGAGTGCCGATCAGCAAGCCGAGGCTGGCCGTCCACAGCGACATCGTCACCGCCAGCAGCAGCGTGGCGACGGGCTCGCGCAGATAGTCCAGTCCAAGCGCCAGTTGTCCGAAGCCGACCAGCAGGGCGAGCTGGAGAAAGATCATCACAAACATGGTCAGGTAATGCCCCACCACGATCTCCACCCGCGAGATGGCCGTCGTCAGCAGCCGTTGCAGACTGCGCGACTTGCGTTCCAGCACTACGATCTGGGCCGCGCCGATGATGCCCGCGATGGAGAACTGCACCATCATCCCCGGCGAGGCCTGGGCGTAGGCGTTCGCCACCACCGGCCCTTCTTCGTCCTCCGCTTCGGCGGCGATCCCCGACTGCGTCGCGGCAACCGTCAACGGCGGCTCGTGCCACGCAGCGATGGCCTTGCCCAGCGCATCGGCCAGGAAAGCATCGTCCGGGGACCCGCCTGTGGCCTCGAATGCCTCGGCGCTGAGCTGTGCGGCCTTGACCGCCCCCCGCAGGCGGGTGACAGCGGTCTGAACACCGCTCTGCGCCGTCGAGCCGGCGGCGGTGGCGCTATCGACGATGATCGTCAGGGCGACGTCCTTACCCGCAAGCACCTGCTCGCTGTAGCCGGCGGGGACGATCACAGCGGCTGCCAGGTCCTCGTCGCCAACCTTTTTCTCCACGCGCTCGACGGACTCGTCCGACACGACCGGGCGGATGGCGTCCGACGCGTCCAGCAGGTCGATCAAGTAAACGCTGAGAACGCTGCCGCCGTCCCGGTCGATGAGGCCGACCGGCAGGCGCGGGTCCTCTTCGCCCCCCGTGCCGCCAAAGATCAGGCCGAAGAAGAGCGTGAACCCGATGGGCATGATCACCAGAAACACCACCGTCATCCAACTGCGGACAAGTTGTTTCAAGTCCTTGACTGCCAAATCGATGATGCGCATTGATGTCCTCCTACGCGAACCGCTTTCTGAATCTAAGCACGCCGACAGTGAAGAAGCCGATGGTCAAGGCGATCATCACGGCGAAGGGCAGGAGCACGTCGCCCACGTTGCCGCCATCCATCACCAACCGCCAGGTGTGCATCGCCCATCCCTGCGGCACGAAGAGGGGCAGGGTTTCTGCAAACCCGCCCGCCGCGCCCGGCACGTTGGCCGTGAACACACTGCTGATGCCCACCATGCCCAGCACCGTCATCACGCCGCCAATGACGACGCCCGCCTGCCTGGTGTCCTTGAGCCACGACATGATAAAAATGCCAAAGCTGGCCGCCAGGACGACCAGGCCCACTATCGCCAGTGACAGAGAGCCGGGCGCGCCCCAATCCGTCCTAAAGATCAGGGACGAGAAGGCCATCAACACTGCTACCTGGACGACGACCAGGGCAAACACGGCGATGAGCTTGCCACCCAGGATCGCGGACATCGGAGTGGGCGTGGTAAACAGCCGGGGCAACGTTCCCCCTTCTTTTTCCTGCAAGATACCCATGGCCGATGCTGCGCCGGTGTAGAAGGCGTAAAACACCATCATGCCCGTCATGACCCCGCCGACCAGCGCCAGGGCGCTGTTGACATCTTCGTCCTTGCCGCCCGCGGGGGACTGGATGGCGAGTAGGGAGTTGAACCTTTCGTTCTCACCCAACGCGCGAGCCCAATCGCCATAATCGGCATAGACCCTCCAGCGACTGTCTGCGTCCAACTCAATGCCCTGCTCGTCCAGTTGATCGTTGACAACCCTTACCGCGATGCCAGCGCCGGCAAAGCCATCGACGATTTGACTGATGATACCTCTGACGATGCTGGGGCCGAGTGTCAGGGTGGGGTCCTGATACACCTCGATTTCTGCCTGCCCTTCTAGGTCAAACGCGGCAACGGTGAACCCGGCCGGGATGATGACGGCTACGTCCGCTTCCTGGTTATCCACGGCGGTCCGGGCGCCAGCGGCGCTTTCCGCATGTGTTACCTTGAAGATCGATTCGTTCTCCTCCAATATCTGGCCGATCATTTGCCCCACGGAGGAGCCGCCGTACTCCGCCACCGGTTCGTCGAGGTTCACGACCGAGACGTCCACCTGGGGGATATCGAAGCCGCCCTCGCTGGCCAAGCCGCCGAAGGCAAAGTAGAATATCACGCTCATCAGCACCGGCACGCCGATTCCGAAGCCCAGGAAGAAATAGTTGCGCAGGGAGCGAAGGAGGTCTTTGAATGCGATATCTAGAGTCTTCATAGGTATCTCCCGTTAGTCCCTCAGCGCGCGGCCCGTCAGGTGCAGGAATACCGCTTCGAGGTTTGGCTCCTGGATGTCCACTGAAGTGATGCGCGCGCCTGCCTGGGAGGCCGCCTCGAACAGTCGAGGCAGCACGAGGTTGCTGTCGTCCACCAGCAGTTCGATGGTGCCATCCCTTCGGCCTTGCCCCTCGACTTGCTCGGGGGGCACCTCAGGGCGGGCCTCAGCGGTGACTTGCTGTACGCCCTCGGTCGCCTTCCACTGCTCCATCACCTTGGTCGACTCGGCGGTGATGGTCAGTGTGATCCGATCCATCTCGCCGACGATCTCCACCAGCTCCTCGTGCGTTCCATAGGCGATGATCTTGCCG
>DAOUDX010000008.1:0-11081 GCA_034430835.1 Anaerolineae bacterium | reverse complement strand
AGATTCAAAACCAAAGAAAGGAGATGGACATCCCGGTGTCATTATCATTTGACGGAACAAGTGCCTCTTGGTGCGATTGTCTTTTGAGGGAACCATGCCCGTTCGGTGCGATTATCTTTTGACTTGACAGGGTCGCACACTCAAATCGTGCAGTCTCACTTCCGTCTAATAGTCCCTCAATTTTCACCCGCTTGTCGGCGTAGACCCATATGGTATCTACCAGCGCTCTGATGATTTCCTGCCGCTGTTTCAGTATCCAATCGCGTCTTTCGTCTGTCAGCCGCTTTAGCTCTGCTGGTGGTATGTCAGGTGATGGCAGTATAATCCTGTAAAATCAGACGGCGTGTGGTACACTACGGTGAGAGACCACATCACCGGCCCGGAAGGGCAGAAAGGACCACACGCCATGAATGAACAAAGGCACTTGTTTAGCGTCAGGCAGGGAGAGGACAGGATGGTCCCAGCGCAGGGGGACTGCCCGAAGCACGCTGTAGTGCAGTCAAGAAGTCCAAGACAGGGATGTTCCGCTGATGACGCGCCAGGGCGACGGTGACCAACACGCTGGACAAGATGGAGTGAGCTTCTGCGCCTCCCTCTACTCGATTGCATCCATTGGTCTTGCGGGTGATGATCGCCGGACGCAACTGTCTTTCCCCCTGGTTGTTCGTCGCGTCCAGTTCTGCAACATGGAGAAAGCGTAACAGATGATCCCGATGCTTCCGCAACCGTTTGGCGAATCGCGCGTTGTCTGGATCGCTGAAGCGACGACGCTCGTGAATCAGTTGATCCAGTCGCTCTTCCAACGCCGTTGCGCGCTGGGCGAAGGTTTCCGCAGGCAGAGTGGGCTTTTCCACCTTCAGTTGCAGGACCTCACGGAGCACGGCGGTCACGTGGCGCGCAAACCGCACCGCACCGCGCACCTTGTTGGCCTCGATCTCGCTCAGATTCCTGAGCAAGTACCCCACGCACTTCTGCTTCAGCCAGTCCGCCAGCGCCTTGGCATCGTAGGCCAGAAAGCAATCGCGGATGAGTACATCCGGCGTGTTCAGGATGCCCGCGAACTCCGCCCAAGATATCTACGACAACCTCGTGCCCCCGACTGGAGCGAATCGTATACACCGTTGTCTCCCGGTTGGTGAAGACCCACAGCCAAGCCGCCAACGTCCCAATGCGCCAACCGGTCTCGTCGGCGTGCACCACACTACTCATTCGCAGCGCTTCCACCAGTTCCTCGTACACCGGCCGGGCCTGTTCCGCCAGCCGCGTGTCAGCTTGACACCAGCCGCCGCGCGTGACGCGCAACCCAAAGGCATCATCCAGCAGCGCGCAAACCTTGCCGTAGGAGACTCCCAAGCAATGCTTCATATCGGCTGCCAGCCCTTTCGCGCGCGGCCCAACCACCACCCTCGCCGCCCCCGTCGCTTCCGAAATCTGCTCCGCATGCCGCGAACAAACTCGCTTGCGGCAATGAGCGCAGTAGCCACTTTCCGTCACGTAGCGCACGACCACCGGCTTCACTGGTGGAATATCCACCACGAACTGCTCATGCTCCTTGCGGTCAGTCACCTCGCCACCACACTCCGGGCAGCTCGCCAGCGGTGCCCGCTTCGTCTCCCTCACTTCCGGCGTAGGCTTGCGACGGTAGGAGAAGCGCCCCTTGCCCTATCTTACGCCCGGAACGCTTCGGCTTGTCCACGCGCTTCTGACGAGCAAAGGGGGTAGCCTGCCTTTTCGCGCCCGACAACGCGGCCTCAAGCTCTGCAATCCGTTTCTCCAACTCGGCCACGCGTTGCCGCAGCGTTGCATCCTCAGCCTGCAGTCTCTCGTTCTCAACCGCCAGTCTATCCATCACGCCTACAGAATACACCAGAACGCGCGCCTTTTCAATGGCGATTATTCGCTATTGACACCGCGTCATCCCAATGACAGGAGGCCTGGCAAGTGTTAGACGCTAAACAAGTACAATTGAACACTATTGGGAGCAAGCCCTTGAACGATCCGAACCCATTCAATCGACAAGACGATACCGCAGCGGGCAGCCGTCGTCGGCGCCAGCGCAATGGCGATAGAAGTAAGTGTATTTACGCCGTCCAACCTTGCGCCGCCGCTTATGAACCTCCCCCCCGCACGCCGGGCATTTGGCCACCTCCGGTGAATCAGGCCCGGCCTCCACCAGTCTCCCCTTCCACTTGGCTTCACGCATAACGTCTACTCCTCCACGCCAATAGTGCTGTCACACTGCCGTCAGTCCAGCGTGATCTCGCTAGTACCCCTTCCCGTGTGATAGGAGTCTAAGTCATCAGCCGCACCCACCGCCAGAACGATGCGGTACGTCTCGCCGGGAACCAAGGACTTGTCGTACTCGTCGCCGGAATCCAGGGGGATCTTGAACTCGATCACCGTCACGCCGCCTTGCTCAGAGCCGGCGTACTCCACCACGTCGTTCCCTCCCCCCAAGCCCTCATCCGCCGGGTGAGAGCCAGGGCCGGCCGGGCTGACACCGAACATGTCCTCGACAAAAGCCGTGCTATCGGCGACGTAGCCATAGATGTAGTTGGCCCCCTGCATCCTGTTTTCCGGATTGAAGCCCACCGAGACCCAGCCGATGGTCTCGGCGGACAGCGCGGCGTACAGATACTCCGCGTCGTTCGTCCAATGGAAGGTCACCCCGGCAGCCTCAGTCGTGTGCCGGTACTCTCCCTTGCCGATCGCGCCATCGGCCATCCACGCCAACTCGGATGGCGCAGTGGGGGACTCCTCGGCGGCTGCTTCCACGGTGGGCACAGGCGTATCCGCAGGCGGGATGGCCGTCGCCTCGGGGGCGGTGGTAGGCACAGGCGACGCCACCTCCTCCTGGCACGCACAGCCAACGCCCGTCGTGCACAAGACCAGACAGACACCCAACAACACAAGT
Source organism: Anaerolineae bacterium (assembly GCA_034430835.1). Taxonomy (GTDB): domain Bacteria; phylum Chloroflexota; class Anaerolineae; order B4-G1; family B4-G1; genus JAFGED01. Next base: position 8,167 of record DAOUDX010000008.1, on the reverse strand, counting down.
CGATTCTTCACGTGCGTTCCTCCTCGATCACTCTACTGTCACCGATTTGGCTAGGTTGCGCGGCTGATCGACGTCGCAGCCGCGCCGCACGGCCAACTGGTAGGCCAGCAACTGCAAAGGAATAACGTTGATCACGGGCGAAAGTAACGCGGGCGACTCTGGGACGTAGAGCACATGGTCGGCCTTGGCAGCGACGTCCTCATCCCCCGCAGTCGCCAGCGCGATGACGATGCCGCCCCGTGCATTGACCTGCTCGATCTGGCTGATCATCTTGTCATAGACGTGATCGCGCACAGCGATGGCGACGACGGGCATCGCCTCGTCGATCAGCGCAATGGGGCCGTGCTTCATCTCGCCCGCCGGATAGCCCTCGGCGTGGATGTACGAAATCTCCTTCAACTTGAGCGCCCCCTCCAGGGCGACGGGGTAGTTGATGCCACGCCCCAGATACAAGAAGTGCTCCCGGTCGTGAAAGATATTGGCCAGCTGTTCGTACTCGTCGGTGTGATCCAGCACGTGCCCCACACGATGGGGCAGCCGCGCCAGATCCTGCACTGCGGCCAAGAGCCGCTCGCCGGTAAGCACACCGCGCAGTCCCCCCAGATAGCAGCCCAACAGGTAGAGATCCACCAGGCTGGAGGTAAAGGCCTTGGTCGAGGCAACGCCGATCTCTGGCCCAGCGTGCATCAGAATGTAGCCATCCGATATCCTCATCGCCTGGCTACCGATGGCGTTGACGATGGACCACAGCCGCGCGCCCTTTTTCCGCGCCTCCTCCATCGCCGCCAGCGTGTCCACCGTCTCACCGCTCTGGGTGATCGCCAACACGGCGGTGCTCCCATTGATGATGGGGTCGCGATAGCGGAACTCGGAGCCGTAATCAACCTCGACCGGCAAGCGGGCCAACGACTCGATCATGAACTTGCCCACCAGCGCAGCGTAGGCCGAGGTGCCGCAAGCCACGATGACCAGCTTTTCCAGCGCCCGGGCCTCCCCCGGCGCCAGCGTCAGATCCTCCAGCCACACGCCACCCTGTTTGAAGTCGACGCGGCCACGCATGGTGTCGGTGACGGAGCGAGCCTGTTCATAGATCTCTTTCTGCATGAAATGCCGATAGGTACCCTTGGCTACCGAGATAGGGTCCCAGGGAATCGCGTACGGCTCAACTGCCACATGCTCTCCATCTAACGTACTCACCCGCGCACCAGTGCGGGTCACGACGGCCATCTGCCGATCCTCAAGGAAGATCATGTCACGGGTGTGATCGAGGATGGCGGGGATATCCGAAGCAACAAACATCTCTCCCTCGCCGATGCCGATCGTGATCCCGCCCGCATTACCCAGGCGAGCGGCGACGATGCGATCCGGTTCTCGGCTGCTGAGAAACACAAACGCGCTCGATCCCTTGACGTGCGTCAGCGCCTGGCGCACCGCCGTCTCTAGATCCGACCCGCCCGCAATGTACCCCTCGACCAGATGCGCGGCCACCTCCGTGTCGGTGTCCGAGGCGAAGCGCCGTCCCTCAGACTCGAGCTCCTGCCGCAGGTCGAGGAAATTCTCAATAATGCCGTTGTGAACGACGGCGACCTCGCCGGTGGCGCCCAGGTGAGGGTGGGCGTTGCGGCGACAGGGCTCGCCATGAGTCGCCCAGCGGGTGTGTCCAATGCCGGTGTGACCGCTTACCGGATCGCTATTCACCATTTCCACCAGACCTGCCAGCTTGCCAACCTCTCGTCGCACGGTTACGGCACCATTCGTCTCGATCACCGCCAACCCGGCCGAGTCGTAGCCGCGATACTCCAATCGCTTCAGGCCCTCAAGCACGATCGGGGTCGCATCTCGCGGCCCCACGTAGCCAACGATGCCACACATTTTCATCTCCTTTGCGAATTCGACCGCACACCCCAACCACGCAAGCTCTGACAGCCTGCTGCCAAGAGCGAGTCTCAGCACTTGGCTCAATCGCCGAACCCAGGTTGAGGCAGTGGGAATCTTTTGACTACCGCTTTCCTTCTGTGCCGCCGGTTACCCGGCAGTTTTGTGGAAAAGCTCTTCCAGGAGAAAGATACGGAGTGTAGCCAACCCCGGGCGGTATCCGCCGATCTGATCGATCTTCCGCCACGACGACTTCGTCGCCGCGCGTTAGCCTCGCCGCGAGGCGAGGAGCCGCCTCCTCGTCACCCAGATCGCATCTGGGCCAGGCGCCATCTCTCCCCACACAGTCTCTGCCGCACCACCTCCTTTCAACCAGGGGTGGACAGGATTATAGCACGAGTTCCCCATATTGGCTATCACTCATTCGGGTGATGAATCCTCTCTTCCCACAACAGGGTAACAGCGCCGCAGCCGTGGAACGAGCCGGGGCACGTGCTGCCGGTACTCCTCGTACGCCGCGCCGAACTCGGCCAGCAACCGGCTCTCCTCGTGCACCGAGCCAACGTAAAAGTAGAGAGTGAACAGCAAGTACACCGCCAACAAGTTCACTGTCATCAGCGGCGTCAGCCAGATGACGACCAGGCTGAAAAAGTAGCTGGGATGGCGCACGTAGCAGTAGAGACCGCGCACCTGCAGCGGGCCGCCCCCCTCCGGCCGTCCGGCCAACGCCCGGGCCAGCCCGACGAAACGAAAAACGCCCGTCTGCGCGATGGCGACCGCCGCCCCGACCGCCCCCGCCATCTGGCCCAGCACCATCAGCCAGCGCCACGGCGAGGGCACGACGTAGAGCACGCGGTCCGGGAGAACGAGCAGCAGCACGGGAATCGGCGCGAACGATGCGAGAGCAAAAAGCACATAAGCGGCGCGATACCAGCGGTCAACACTGGCACCAAACACTCGCCGCGCCCACCGTTTCACACGCAGGCTGGCCAGCAGACTGTGCACCCCGGCCCAGGCGATGAAATAGACCGACAGAGCGAACACACTCAAGAGCACCTCTCAGGCTTCCTCCACTACCACCTCTCGCCCCAACACCTCCCCGATCTCCTGCGGCCACATCCCGTCCAGCGACTGGCCCTCCGACCCGCCAAACATCGCCGCAGGCAGGATAACCACATCGCCCAATTCACACCCGCGCAGTTGCTCGATCACGTCCTGCCCGGTCAGCAGCCCTGCCACAGTCACCGTCTCACCGAAGAAATGGTTTGTGACTGGGACGATTTCGGCGCCCGTGATAGAACGCAAGAGCGGGGCAAAAAGCGTGCCCGTCACGAGAGTAGGAGACTGATAATTAGAGATTAAAGACTGCAATCTCCGACCTCCAATCTCTAGAAACCGCCTCACCAACCCTACCCCGTTCTCCGTCAGATCGAGGCCATCATAGGCGTCCAACTCCGGTACAGTCTCCCTCAGCCGCAGGTACCACTCGTCGGAGAGATAGGCAAAATCGACGCCCAGCCGCTCGCGCAGCCGCGCCTGCCAGCCGGTCACCTGCTCGAAGACGCGGCGCATCTCGGCATCAGTGTGGACGCGGCAGCTGCCGCGATGGAATCTGGTCAATCCCACCGGCACGATGCTGACGGAGCGCACCGCCGGGTACAGGTCGGCCAGGTCGCCGATGCTGGCGTCCAGGTGCGGGCCGTCGTTGAGGCCGGGCACGACCACGTTCTGGGTATGGACCTCCACGCCGAGGTCGGCCAGGCGGCGCAGTTGGGCCACCACGTCGGGGGCAGCGGGGTTGCGCAACACGCGGCGGCGCAGGTCGAGCTCGGTGGCGTGCACCGAGACGTAGAGCGGGCTGAGGTCCTGCTCCGCGATGCGCGCCCAGTCCGCCTCGTCCAGGTTGGTCAGTGTGACGTAGCTGCCGCTAAGAAAGGAATAACGGTAGTCATCGTCCTTGACGTAGAGCGTTGTCCGGAGCCCTGGCGGCATCTGGGTGACGAAGCAGAACTCACAGCGATTATCACAGCGGCGGATGCCGTCGAAGGTGAGAGTGGTGAATTCCAGCCCCAGCGGCTCGCCGTACCGGCGATCGGTCTCGACAGCAAACGTCTCCCCACCCTGGCGCACCACCAGGGCCAGATGCTCCTCGGCGGCGTGGAACTGCACGTCGATAGCATCGCGCAACGCGTGGCCGTTGATCGAAAAGAGTTCGTCCCCTGCCTGCAGGCCGATCCGCTCGGCCAGGCTGCCGGGAGCAACGCTGGCGATCACGCCCCCGGACACCCCCGCTCCTCGATCAACCGCTCCACCGCGGCCATCACCTCCTTGATGGACAGGCTGGTCGTGTCCAGAACGACCGCGTCATCGGCAGCCCGCAACGGCGAGGCCGCCCGGCTGCTATCGATCTCGTCACGGCGGTGCATTGAGGCCAGCACCGCCTCGTAGTCGGCCTCCTCCCCTCGCGCGAGGATCTCCCGCCAGCGGCGCCGCGCCCGCTCCTCGACGCTGGCATCAAGATAGAGCTTGAGGCCGGCGTCAGGCAAGACGACAGTGCCGATATCGCGTCCCGCCATCACCACCGGCCCGGCCGCCGCCACCCGCCGCTGCTGGCGCACCATCTCCCGCCGCACACCCGCGTAGGCGGAGACCGGCGAGACGTGGGCGTTCACCTCCGGCGTGCGAATCTGCCACGTGACGTCAACGCCGTCGGCCAGGACGGTGTACTGGCGGCCATCATCGACAGTGGCAGGCAGAACGTCGATACGTAAGCCTTCTGCCAGCGCCGTCACTGCCTGCTCATCCTCGATAGGAATCCCGCGATCCAGCGCCGCCCACGTCACGGCGCGGTACATCACCCCGGTATCGAAATAGAGATAGCCCAGCCGCCGGGCAAGCAGCTCGCCGATGGTGCTCTTGCCTGATGCAGCCGGGCCGTCGATGGCAATCATAGACACCTTTGCACAGCTCACTTCGACAACGCTTCCTCCACTTTCGTCAGGATTTCCCCCGCGCTCCACCGCTGCTCGCCGTCCAGCACGATCGACTGTGCGTTATCGAGCAGCCATTCATCGTGCAGGCGCTCAAGCTGAAGGAGATACTCCAGCGGGATGCCGCTTTCCTCCATCCGATCACGCGCCTTCATACGATCCATGCACACTTCGGCGGGCGTGCGCAGATAAAGGATCAAGTCGGGCCGGACACAATAGTTCGAGACCAAAAAGTCCCACAGGCCGCAATAAACCTGATACTCGGTTGGCGACATCAGGCCCGTGCGATAGCAGTTCTCGGCAAAAACGTGGCGGTCGCAAAAGATCGAGCGCTCCAGCACGACCCGGCTGTGGTCGGTGTAGGCCAGCACCTCCTTCCACGTCTTGGCCCGGGTGATAAAGGCACATATCTGGAACGTGAACGCCCAGCGGTGAGTGTCACCGTAAAAAAGCTCCAACATGTTGGAGGCAAAGCCTTCACGCCACATCGTCGTCGGCTCCTCGATGAAATCGAATGCCTCGGAAGAAGCCAGCGCCTTGCCCACCGTCGTTTTTCCAGCGCCGATATTCCCTTCGAGTAGTATCATCAGCCTGCCATCCTTTTTCTGTTCGATCGTCATGGATTCAAACTCCTTCACCCACTCGTTTTGCCAATCACCGTTCAGTGCGTGGCGCAGGCAATGCACGGATCGAATGCCCGCACGACTCGCCCGACGGCACGCTCCAGCTCCATATCCACACGCTCGGCAGTAACGTACCGCTCCGCCGCGACGCGCAGCGCCCGCTCAATAGCCCGCACGTTGTGCACGGTGGGAATGATGAACTCGACGTCGGCGATGAGACCGCCTTCGATGACGTAGTGGTGGATCAGAGGGCCGCGCGGCGCTTCGACCAAGCCGTACGCCTCGCCATCCCGTGGCGTGTACCCCACGTCCGTATCTTCCCCATCAAGCGGGTCTTCGAGGATCTCCAGCGCCCGTTCCAGCGCATAGACCAGCTCGACGCCGCGCGCCAGGTCGTACAACAAAAGCGCGTGCGCCGGCCAACCGAACGCCTCGCGGAAGCGCATCAGGTACTCGTCGGCGCGCGGCGTGCCCATCCGCTGCGCCATGTTGATGCGCGCCAAGCTATTGGCCCGCAGAACCTCGCCCCGGTAGCTGGTCCGTCCTGCATAGCTATAGTCGGTCTCCTCGTGATCGAGAAAACCCCGGAAATCACGGGCAGGAAAGACATCCCGCACGACGCCGCCTGCGTCCATCACGCGGATGTCGCCGCCGGTGTAGTTGGGCCGCGTGTCGGCGACAGCAGCGATGTAGCAGGCAGGTGCGTCGTCGCCCCACGTGCCGATGCGCTCCCTCAGCGCCAACGACTGCTCCCAGTAATAGTCGAACAGCTCGCAGGCAATAGGCAGCGCCGCTTCGATCTCGTCCCGCATCGCAGCGGCCTGCTCCGAACTGACGCCGCCCGTCACCCCACCCACGACCGCCTTGACGGGGTGGATGAACTGCCCACCCGCTGTGGTGATCAGGTCGGTGCCCGCCTTGCGCACCCGCAGCACTCGCGTGGCGAGCAGCGCCCCCTCCTCCCCCACGTCCTCGTCGGCGAGCGCGAAAATGGAGGCCAGCCCCAGCCGGTCGGGCATCGTGAAGATGAAGAGCGACGTCGCCTGGTTCTGGACGATCTGGCCCAGCAGCAACAGCTCGCGGATCTTGAGCGCCAGCGGCGGCGGCGTGACTTCGAAAACGTCCTCCAGCGCCTTGACCGCCGCGACGTGGTGCGCCGTCGAGCATACGCCGCAGATGCGCGGCACGATCACCGGCATTTGCTCTGCCGGGATGCCCTGCACAAAATAGCGGAAGCCGCGAAACTCCATCGCCTGGAAGCGGGCAGACACCACCTTGCCACCCTGCACCTCAATGACGACCTGGGCGTGGCCTTCGATGCGGCTCAGCGGAAACGTCAGCGTCGGCATATGCACCTTCTCAGACCTCCGAGGTCTTCCAAGACCTCGGAGGTCTCGATATCACAACATCTTCTCCTTCGGCCTGGGCGGACGACCCTCCCGGCCGATACCGGAGCCATCGGCATAGTCCGAGAACTGGAACAGGAACAACGCCAGTTGTGGCGAGCGCAGCCCTGCCTCGACTTCCTCCACCGGGACGTCGGTCAGCGTAGCAAAGACGCGCCCGATGCTCTCCATCCACGCCGCCGAATCCTTCTCGATCAGCGCATCCGATGGTCCCCGGCAGCCGACGCAGGGATGGCCAGCGCGGGGACAGGGCGCGCGACAGCCGCCCCGGGTCGAGGAACCGATGCACAGGTACCCCTGGTTGATCAGGCAGATGCCCGGCAGCACCCGGCCTTGCTGAAAGCCGAGCAGGTGATCCGGGCGCATATCCTTCAGCTTCTCGCGCCCGCACTCCTGGCAGACGATGCGGCTGGGCTTGAAATCGGAGGAATCGAAAAGCACGGCCATGAACAGCTCCGGCGTGGGCGGGCAGCCGGGCAGGTAACGATCGACTTCCACGAACGCATCGACGGGGTGGCACCGGGGCAAAAGACGCGGCACGTGGCGGCGTCCCTCCTCGGCCAGGAAAAGCTGGCGCACCGCGTCCCGGTCGCCCAGACTGGCCACGCCGCCGGAGATGGCACACGTTCCGACGGCGACGACGTGCTTCGTGCGCCGCACGGCCCGGCGCAAGTTGTACAGGTCCTCGTCGTTGCGCACGCCGCCGCTCACCAACAAAGTGTCTACCTGTGGCACGTCGTAGGCCGAGATGACAAGCGGCATGTAGACCAGCTTGTACCGATCGACCCAGGCATCGGCGTTGAGGAGCGAGACCTCACACCCGGCGCAGCCGGAGAGTTGCAGGACGGCAAACTTGTTCATGTCACTACGTGAGTAGGCCCACCGTGTGCTCCAACAGGCCCGGATCGAGCCGCTCCCCGTGACCCGGCACCAGCACGTCGAAATCGAATCGAGAGAGCTTGCGGACAGAATCGGGCCAGGCCTCCAGGTCGGCATCAGCGGTGTTCCCCACGCTGTCCCAGCCGATGATCATGCAGCCGCCAAACAGAATCTTCTTGTCCGGGAAATAGACGACCACGTTGTCCGGCGAATGGGATGGCCCCGGGTAATAGACCTGCACGGCCTCGCTCCCGAACTGCAACGCCAACCCCTCGGCGATCGGGAACAGGTGATCAGGGGGAACGTACGGCAACGTCTCGTGGGCCTGGTAATACCGCTCGTACTTGGGCTCCTCCAGCCAACCCAGGGTCTGGGCCCTCATCTGCTCACCCCG
>DAOUDX010000007.1:0-12279 GCA_034430835.1 Anaerolineae bacterium | reverse complement strand
CTCTTGCCCTCCAGGAGCAGGCGACCACCCTTAAGACGACGAACTTCCAATGTTTCTGCACTACCTTTGGGTCTCATAATGGCGCTATTATACCAGAACATTCTCTCCTATAAAAATACGAAGGTCAATAGTATATCGTCCCCACACACGTGGGGGTGAACCCTTTCCGGGTGAGTTTGGCGAGTGGATGGAGAAATCGTCCCCACACACGTGGGGGTGAACCGTGTCCCGCCTGCGCGGGCCGGGTGTGGGTGCGGATCGTCCCCACACACGTGGGGGTGAACCGGCTTACCTACGTTGGGCCGCTGGGTTGAGAGGCCATCGTCCCCACACACGTGGGGGTGAACCGCCCAGCTGGACGTAGACATAACCGAGCTACGCATCGTCCCCACACACGTGGGGGTGAACCGTTCACCGCGAACGCCTCCATGCCCCATGCCAGATCGTCCCCACACACGTGGGGGTGAACCGGTAGTATCACGATCCCGGCTGGGACCACGGAGGATCGTCCCCACACACGTGGGGGTGAACCTGTACGTGGCGCAGGAATCGACAGCTACTGTACATCGTCCCCACACACGTGGGGGTGAACCGGGCGTGAAATTGCCCATGTGTATCTGGGGGGAAATCGTCCCCACACACGTGGGGGTGAACCAGTTCCTAGACCTGTTAGAGCGTAGCGTGATCGTATCGTCCCCACACACGTGGGGGTGAACCGGTCGAGGCCGACAACCCCAACGGGTTCTACTAATCGTCCCCACACACGTGGGGGTGAACCGCGTTTGAGTTGTCTACCAAAGCCGGGGATCTCATCGTCCCCACACACGTGGGGGTGAACCGAAATGGGGATATCATCGCACTCGGAGAAGTCTATCGTCCCCACACACGTGGGGGTGAACCGCAGAGAACAATTCTCTTACTATCGCTGCTGTGCATCGTCCCCACACACGTGGGGGTGAACCGCCACGAACGTCATTCGGCAGCAACGGCCTGTCGATCGTCCCCACACACGTGGGGGTGAACCGTTCTTGGAATTGGCGCACGGGGGGCGGTACGCATCGTCCCCACACACGTGGGGGTGAACCGCCAGGAGAGCCGCGATATGTCAATGGTGATGGATCGTCCCCACACACGTGGGGGTGAACCGGTAGCCTGCGCCGCAAGTCAGGCAGCGATGTGATCGTCCCCACACACGTGGGGGTGAACCGCCACCTGCACCTCGTTTCTATCAGTTGGACGAATCGTCCCCACACACGTGGGGGTGAACCGCACCGGCCGGAAATCGACGTGGTGCACGACCTATCGTCCCCACACACGTGGGGGTGAACCAGAAACGAGGCTACCTATTCAATAGGCACCTCGTATCGTCCCCACACACGTGGGGGTGAACCGTATGGTCACCAGCCGACAGAGGTATTCGAGCACATCGTCCCCACACACGTGGGGGTGAACCGCTCACCCGCCCGCCCCTGAACCATCGCCTACCCATCGTCCCCACACACGTGGGGGTGAACCGCGACCGCTGACTATATCCATGGTGCAGCCACCATCGTCCCCACACACGTGGGGGTGAACCGCCTCCTTATTTGCTAATCTTCACAGCAATGCCGATCGTCCCCACACACGTGGGGGTGAACCGCACGACGAGTGGCTGGCGGACCACGGGTTCGAATCGTCCCCACACACGTGGGGGTGAACCGCGTCGGTGGATGGACTGATCGTGTTAGAAATGATCGTCCCCACACACGTGGGGGTGAACCTGCGGGCGGCTTTGTTCTCAGAGTGGGCACGGAAATCGTCCCCACACACGTGGGGGTGAACCGCAGAAGCGGTTCGTGGAGCAGGTGGCGGGGGGCATCGTCCCCACACACGTGGGGGTGAACCGATGATACAACCCTTATCACTTTGGATGGATGCATCGTCCCCACACACGTGGGGGTGAACCGACCCGGATGCACTGCCGCGCATGAGCAGGGAGGATCGTCCCCACACACGTGGGGGTGAACCGCGACGAATCTGCACCAGCCGTGAGTTTTAATGGATCGTCCCCACACACGTGGGGGTGAACCGCTAACGTCACCCAGGGCAGGGATGCCAATTTGAATCGTCCCCACACACGTGGGGGTGAACCGCGCCAGGGTGTATCACACGGTCGAGGTTGAGGATCGTCCCCACCAACGTGCGCACCTGGGAACGATACACGCTGCTGGGATGGCCGGCGCGGAAGTCGAGCAGGAAGGTGGGCCAGGTGTCCTCGCCGGGACCGAGGAAGATGGTGTCGGCGTGCTGAGAGGCTTCCGCCGGCAGAGCGGTCACGTGCAACCCGCCCAGCGCCACGTGCGCGCCCTTGGCGCGATAGTGGTCGGCCAGCTCGTAGGCCCGGCGGGCGGAGGTGATGTAGGCCTCTATCGCCACCAGCTCCGGTTCGTCGCTCAGATCGAGCGTCTCGACGTGCTCGTCCTGGATCACGACCTCGTCGTCCTCGTCCAGGTACCCTGCCAGCGTCGCCAGCCCCAGCGGCGGGAAGAGCGAGTACTTGATCGGCCGCCAGTAGGGGCTCTTGGCCTCCGTGAGGGCGGGAAGAATCATCTTGACCTTCATAAACTCACTCCCTGAGAAGCCGCCTGATCTTGAGCCGCTGTAGAACCACAACGGCGCTCAGTGCTAACGTCAACACCGGCCAGATGACCGCGAAAATCCAGACGTTGATCGCCTTGTAGGTCATCCCCAACAGGTCGGCCAGCATGACCAAGAGGAAAGCGCATTGATCAAATATCGCGTCTATCATCGCTCCCATTCTATCGCAAACGTCCCTCCCGCGTCCACGCCTCGGCCTCATCAATGCCCGCACTCGCGTGGCTGACCTTTCTGCACTTGAGTGCTTGACAGGGGTCGCTGGTGCGTTCGTGCACTTGACAGATTGGGCGGCCTGGGGTATCCTTCCTGCGCCCTGTTGATCTCGGGGCCCCCTGTATGTCTATGGTTGGGAAGCTGCTCGCCACTGCGCGTCGCGCCATCTGCCACAGGCTGCGATCGGGATACCTGCGCCTGGTGATGTATGTGCTCGTCTTGGTCGTCAGTCTCTTCTTGTTCCCCGCTGCCCCGGCGCGCGGCCGCTGGGAGGTGTTCCGAACCGTTGACCCCTCTCGCGTGGAGCATGCATCGATCAGCGCGGAGACGGCTCCCGCGCCGACCGCTACGCCGGTCCCCATCCCCGACCGGGCGCGGGTGCCCATCTTGATGTACCACCACGTCTCCGAGCTTCCACCCGACGCCGACGACCTGCGTCGCGATCTGACCGTCTCGCCACAGAGCTTTGGGGAGCAACTTCGGTATCTGGCCGACGCCGGCTATCATCCCATCACGCTGACTGACCTGTATCTGCACCTGACCCAAGGCTATCCCCTGCCAGAAAAGCCCATCGTGCTCACCTTCGACGACGGCTACCGGGATGCCTACGATGTCGTGTTCCCTCTGTTGCTGGATTATGGCTTTCCAGGCACTTTCTTCGTGTTAGCTTCTCCCGCACAGTATGAATCGGCGGACTATTTGACGTGGGCGCAGATCAGGGAGATGTCGGATGCGGGGATGGCCATCGAAGGTCACGGGCGCGACCATGTCGATCTGCGCGGGCGTTCCTACGACTATCTGGTCTACCAGATCCTGGGTATCCAGGAGGCGATCCATTATCACACGGGCCGCCTGCCGCGCTTCTTCTGCTATCCCTCGGGCCAGTACGACGCCGACGTGGTCGCCGTCCTCAAATCAGCCGGCTACTGGGGCGCGGTAACGACACAGTGGGGAAAAGAGCACACACTGGAGAAATTCTTCGAGATGGGGCGCGTTCGCGTTCGCAGGAGCGACACGCTAGAGAGTTTCGTGGGCAAGCTGGAAGAGTGACCAAGATCGCTGCATCGTAGGGTGATGGCTTGATGAGAGCATTGCGCGGCCTAGTGCATTTGACATTCCCACGCGACGTGATAGAATATGGCCGCTTGTACATTTGAGATGCCGCTCCTCCCATGCGGGCCCCGAAGCCGAGCCGAACCGTTTCTGACAGATTGGCCTTTGATTCATTGAGGTGACAGAATAAGACGATCCTGCAAGCGTTCGTCCGATTGTCAGGTGTGATTCCAGACCCGGCGTCGCCCGCATGTTCTCAGGTGCAGGGGGTGCCGGTTTCGTTGTTGAGGAGCGGTGTCGTGAGGAGAAGTCGAGACCTATGAACATAGATACCTCTGCCATGCAGAATTCCACTGATCAAGGTTTGAACAACGAAGCTGCAGATGAGCGTATGCCGAGTACGCAGGATCTTGATAGCTACCTGGCAGGCGCGTACGACTATCAAGCGCCACAGCATGGGGATATTCGCCAGGGGGTCGTGGTCACGATCAACGATAACGGTGTGATCATGGACATTGGTTTCAAGCGGGAGGGGTTCGTCCCTGCCGAGGATCTGTCACGCTTGGATGAGGATATGCGTGCGTCGGTCCAGGTTGGGGCAACAATTCCTGTTTTCGTGCTCCGGCCAGCTGATAGAGAAGGGCGACCTATCCTTTCCATCCATCAAGCGAACATGTATAAGGATTGGCTCCAGGCCGAGGAAATGATGAAGAGTGGTGAGCTCTACGAGGGCGAGGTTTCTGGCCACAACCGAGGCGGTCTCATCGTCAAGTTTGGCAGGATTCGCGGGTTCGTCCCTGCTTCCCAGATCGTGGGGCTGCCCAGGCGCTTGCGGGAAGAGCAGCGCCAGCAGCGCCTGGCGGCTATGATCGGCGAAAAGATAGGCCTGCGAGTCATCGAGGTGGATCGCCATCGTCGCCGCCTCATCTTCTCGCAGCGGCGGGCATTCCGCGCCTGGCAAGAGTTGCAGCGCGAGCGGGTCATCCAGGAGTTGCACGAAGGAGAGACGCGGCACGGTAGGGTTAGCAGCATCACCGACTTTGGTGCTTTCGTTGACCTGGGAGGAGCCGACGGCTTGGTCCACGTTTCGGAACTGAGTTGGCGGCGGGTGGACCACCCGCGCGAGGTGCTCAGGGTTGGCGACGAGGTGGACGTTTACATCCTCGGTGTGGACCAGCAGCGGAAGCGCATTGCCCTCAGCATCAAGAAGCTTCAACCTGACCCATGGACGATGGTGGACGACCATTATAGAACGGATCAACTGGTTGAAGGTCGTGTCACGCGCGTTTTGGACTTTGGCGCTTTCGTCGCCGTGGATCTGGGGATAGAAGGATTGCTCCACGCCAGGGAGATGATCGGCACACCCGAACTCGGCCCTTCCGATATCGTCCAGCCCGGTGATGTACTTCCGGTCAAGATCATTGGCATTGATAGCCACAGGCGGCGCCTCGATCTGAGCGCCAAGCAGGTGCGGCAGGACGAGTGGGAACGGTGGGTGGCAGAGCAGCAGATGGCTCAAGAAGAGGCGGCTGTACCAGCCGACGCCGAGGAGGAGACTGTCGCTGAGGAAGCTGCCGAGCAGGCGGCTGCGGCGCTGGCATCGGAGGAAGCAGCTATGCCAGCCGTCGCGGAGGAAACGGAAGGAGAGGCTGCTGCGCCGGAGCTGGAGTCCGTGGCTGAAGAAGAGGCGGCCGCACCAGCCGACGCCGAGGGGAAGACTGTCGCGGAGGAAGCTGCCGAGCAGACGGCTGTGATGCTGGCATCGGAGGAAGCAGCTAAGCCAGCCGTCGCGGAGGAAACGGAAGAAGAGGCTGCTGCGCCGGAGCAGGAGTCCGTGGCTGAAGAAGAGGCGGCCGTACCAGCCGACGCCGAGGTGCAGACTGTCGCTGGGGAAGCTGCCGAGCAGGCGGCTGTGGCGCTGGCATCGGAGGAAGCAGCTAAGCCAGCCGTCGCGGAGGAAACGGAAGAAGAGGCTGCTGCGCCGGAGCAGGAGTCCGTGGCTGAAGAAGAGGCGGCCGTACCAGCCGACGCCGAGGAGGAAGCTGCGGCGGAAACAAAAGACATGGAAGCCGATGAGCCGGTCGGCAAGGTGGCGGCAGTCGTCGAGGAACCGGATTCTCAAGACCCCCTGGTGTCGGGAGTTGCCGAAGCTGACTAGTTTTCGTTACGGCTGAGCGCGCCGTGTTGCCGACCATCGTGGCCGAAGAGGATAGACTGGATGGGGAAGAAGAAGGAAGACAAGATAGAGATGGAGGGCACCGTCGTCGAGGCGCTGCCGGGCACTCAGTTCCGCGTGCGGCTCGACAACGGCCACGAGATACTGGCCTACCTCTCTGGCAAGATGCGCAAATACTATATCCGCATCCTACTGGGCGATCGTGTCCAGGTGGAGCTTTCGACCTACGATCTCGCGCGAGGACGCATTACGTATCGTTATAAGCGCTCGTTTCAGCAACAGGAAGAGTAAGGGCGCTCTCCCACCAGGCAAACCCAATCATCTCTCTGCCGCCGCTCAATCAGTGTAAGGCCTTGCTGATCCATCGCCGCCGCTACATCCGATTCCTGATCGATGAGGATACCGGCGGCGATGATTTTTCCTCCGGGACGCACGCGCGCTGAGAGCCCGTGTTGCACCGTCTCCACGATGACCTGGGCCAGGATGTTGATGGCTATGGCATCGTAATCCCCCACTATGTCATCCAGAGAACCGTCTAGTACGCTCACGATTTCCTGTGCGCCATTAACCACCACGTTTTCGCGCGCGGTCTTGACTGCCGTCGGGTCACTATCCACGGCTATCACGTCCCTGGCACCCAGCCTGGCCGCTGCGATTGCCAGGATGCCGGAGCCGGTTCCCACGTCGAGCACGTCCATCCCCGGCTGTACCAACATCTCCAGTGCCTCCAGGCATAGCTGGGTCGTGGGGTGCAGCCCGGTACCGAAGGCCATTCCGGGGTCTAGCTGGATGACAATGTCGTCGGGCATTGGGGTGTAGTCGAGCCACGAGGGGCGGATGACAATGTGCTGGCCGACGTGCAGCACCCGCAACTGCTTCTTCCATGCTTCCGTCCAGTCGTCTTCGGCGATGGAATGGAAGATGGGTGCGGGAATGGGCCATATCTGCCCCAGGTGCCAGAGTGCTTCCTCAATGTGGTGTCTGTTTGCTTGCGCTCGTTCGTCGGCGGGCAGGTAGGCCCTAACGGTGACGGTGCCGGCGCTGCCGCCATCAGGGCCGGCTTCAATAACGACGCCGCGGTGGGCGTAACGTGAGAGCACCTCCGCCGCTGCCTCTGCGGCCTCGTTGTCCACTGTGATACTGGCCTCAAGCCATTCCATATCGATTCTGACAGGTGGGGGTTGCCTATAGGCCGAACAGCTCCCGCAGGTCGTCCAGCAGGCTCGTCTTCTCCTCCCAGACGGTCTCCGGGGCCAGCGTCTCACCCAGCTCGCGGAGGAGCTGTTGTTGCTCTTTGGTCAGATTGGTCGGGGTATCGACTCTGATCAGCACCAGTTGGTCGCCGCGCCCATCCCGGCGCAGATGCGGCACGCCCTTGTCGCGCAACCGCAGCACCTTGCCGCTCTGGGTCCCGGCTGGGACAGAGATCTCCTCTTCGCTTTCCAGTGTAGGAACCGCGATCTTCGCCCCCAAGGCCGCCTGTGCGACGTTGACTTTCATCTCGAGCAGGATATCGTCGCCGCGCCGTTGGAAGAAGGGGTGCGGCTCCACATCCAGGATGACGTACAGGTTGCCTCGGGGGCCACCGCGCTCCCCGATTTCGCCCTCGCCTGCCAGCCGGACTTGTGTGCCGTGATCCACGCCGGCGGGGATGGTGACGGATAGCTTGCGGGTGACGTAGACGCGGCCTTGGCCGTTGCACTCGGTGCACGGGATCGGGATCGTCTCTCCCTTTCCCTGGCAGGTGGGGCAGGTGGTGACGCTGACGAAGGAGCCCAAGATGGAGCGCTGGACGCGCCGCACCTGTCCGGAGCCGTTGCATTCCGAACAGCGGACCGGACTCGTCCCGGGCTCGGCCTGGCTGCCATTGCACTTGGTGCACGTCTCGTGGCGCGTGACCTCGATCTCCTTCTCACACCCGAATACTGCTTCCTCGAAGGTCAGATGCAGGTCGTAGCGCAGGTCTGCGCCGCGCCGTGGCCCCTGGCGGGTAGAGGTGCGGAACCCAAACCCACCCCCAAAGACCTCCGCAAAGATGTCGAAGGGATCGCGAAAGCCGCCAAAGTCGAAGCCGAACCCCCCACTGTTGAGCCCAGCGTGCCCGAAGCGATCGTAGGCGGCTCGCTTCTCGGCGTCGGAAAGAACCTCGTAGGCTTCGTTGGCCTCCTTGAAGCGGGTCTCGGCGTCGGGCAGGTCGCTGACATCGGGGTGGTATTGCCGTGCCAGTTGCCGGTAGGCCTTCTTGATATCCTCCGGCGTCGCAGTGCGGCTGACACCCAGTACCTCGTAGTAATCTCGCTTGCTTGCCATCGTTGAAATTCATAATGACAAATGAACAATGAACAAACTTGTTCATTGTTCATTTGCTGATTGTTCATTGATTACGCTTCGCTGAACTCGCCTTCGACGACGTCTTCCTCGCCACCTTCAGACGGCTCGCTTCCCCCTCCCGGAGGTGGCGTGGATGGCCCTGCGCTTTGATACATTGCGGCCCCCATCTGTTGCAGGGCCTGGCTTAGTTCGTCCGTGCGCTGGCGGATGATGCCCGTATCGTTGCTCTCGATGACGCTCTTTAGAGCCGTGATCTTTGACTCCACGTCGGAGCGCAGGTTTGAAGGCGTGTTATCCCCTTGTTCTTTCAGGAACTTTTCGGCAGCGTAGAGGGTGTTGTCGGCGATGTTGCGCGCCTCGACTTGCTCCTTCCTCTTCCGATCCTGCTCGCGGTACTTTTCGGCGTCTCCCACCATGCGCTCGACCTCTTCGTCGGCCAGGCCGCTGGAGGGAATGATCTGCATCGTCTGTTCGCGCCCGGTGGCCTTGTCCTGGGCGGACACGTTGAGGATGCCGTTGGCATCGATGTCGAACGTCACCTCGATCTGCGGAACGCCGCGAGGTGCGGGAGGGATGCCATCAAGGATGAACTTGCCCAGGCTCTTGTTGTCGGCGGCCATCGGCCGCTCGCCCTGGACGACGTGGATCTCAACCTGCGTCTGGCCATCGGCAGCGGTGGAAAAGACCTGACTCTTGCGGGTGGGGATGGTGGTATTGCGCTCGATGAGCGGGGTAGCCACGCCGCCCAGCGTCTCAATGCTCAGTGTCAGCGGGGTCACGTCCAGCAGGAGGATGTCCTTGACCTCGCCGCCGAGGACACCGCCCTGGATACCCGCCCCCAGCCCCACGACCTCGTCGGGGTTGACGCCTTTGTGTGGTTCCTTGCCGAAAAACTTGGCGGCCTTTAGCTGAATGGCGGGCATGCGGGTCATGCCGCCCACCAGGATGATCTCATCAATGTCGGAGGGCTTT
Organism: Anaerolineae bacterium; assembly: GCA_034430835.1. Classification (GTDB taxonomy): domain Bacteria; phylum Chloroflexota; class Anaerolineae; order B4-G1; family B4-G1; genus JAFGED01. The sequence goes on along the minus strand of DAOUDX010000007.1, from coordinate 2,897 downwards.
AACCCTGCATCTTTGAGCGCCTGCTTGCACGGCCCGATAGTGCGCTCGATTAGATCGTCGGTCAGTTGCTCCAGTTTGGCTCGCGTGAGCTTCATCTGCATGTGCTTGGGGCCGCTTGCGTCGGCGGTGATGAAGGGCAGGTTGATCTCTGTTTCCATCACCGTGCTCAGTTCGACTTTGGCTTTCTCACATGCTTCCTTCAATCTTTGGAGCGCTTGGCGATCCCCGCGCAGATCGATACCCTGTTCTTTCTTGAACTCGTCGGCTACAAAGTCGATGACGCGCTGATCCCAGTCGTCGCCGCCCAGGAAGGTATCGCCGTTGGTCGAGCGCACCTCGAAGACGCCGTCGCCGACGTCGAGGATAGAGATGTCGAAGGTGCCACCGCCCAGGTCAAAGACGGCGATAGTCTCGTCCTTCTTTTTGTCCAGGCCGTAGGCCAGCGAGGAGGCAGTCGGCTCGTTGATGATGCGCAATACCTCCAGCCCGGCGATCCGCCCGGCGTCCTTCGTCGCCTGGCGCTGGCTGTCGTTGAAATAGGCCGGGACGGTGATGACGGCCTGGGTGACCTCCTCGCCCAGGTAGGCCTCGGCATCCGCCTTGATCTTTTGCAGGATCATGGCCGAGATCTCTGGTGGGCTGTACTCCTTCTCACCCATCCAGACTCGTATGTCCCCGTTGGTGGCCGCTGTGACCTTGTAGGGCACCAGCTTGAGCGCCCGTTGCACCTCGGGGTCGTTGAACTTGCGGCCCATGAAGCGCTTGATGGAAAAGATGGTGTTTTCAGGGTTGACGACAGCTTGGCGCTTGGCCACTTGCCCGACCATCCGTTCGTCTCCCTTGACGGCCACGACAGAGGGGAACAATCGTCCCCCCTCGGCACTGGTGATAATGGTAGGCTCGCCGCCCTGCATTATCGAGCAAACGGAGTTGGTCGTTCCCAGATCGATACCGATGATTTTGCCCATTGTATTCTTATCCTCCTTGGTCCTCAGCTATGTTAAGTCCTTCGGCCACAGGGGTCGGAGCCTTGGCTACTCGCACCAATGCGGGCCGCAGCACGCGCTCGCCGAGCATATATCCCTGCTGTACCTCTCCGATGATCTGGCCTTCCTCGTAATCGTCGGCCTCCTCGTACGTCACGGCCTCGTGGTAGAGTGGGTCGAACATCTGGCCCTCGGTCTCAATGGGCTCGACCCCTTCTGCTTCGAGGATGGCGTCTAGCTTGGCTTTGATCAGCAAGATGCCCTCACACCAGGTGAGTTGGCTCAGGTCTTCAGGTAGGGTCTCCAGCGCCCGCTCAAAGTCGTCGATGACGGGGAGTATCTTGCGCAGCACCCCTATTGTCACCAGTGCCTGCACCTGCCCCCGCTCCGCTTCCTGTCGTTTCTTATAGTTGGAAAACTCTGCCTGGGCACGTTGCCAGCCGTCGAGGTACTCGGCTGCCTGCGACTCGGCTTCCTCCAATTCCTTCTCAAGTGCTTCCAGTTCGTCTCTTTCTTCAATCTCTTCTTCAACTGAAGGTGATTCGCCAACTGCTTGTTCAGTGGCTTTGACTTCGGTTTTCTCCTTCTTTGCCACTCCGGCCTCCTTGCTGCTGTGTGATAGGGATTCGTCACGCTTGCCGAACGGTCTATTCGGTGTAGGTATCGTATACCAGGTCGGACAGTAACCCGGCGACAAAACGTACGGCCGAGATCGCGCGACCGTAGAACATGCGTGTGGGACCGACGACGCCCAGCGCCCCGGTAACGAAGCCGGTCACGCCGTAGCGGGCCAGCACCAGGCTGCAGGCATGGAGATCGTCCCAGCGGCCCTCGCCGCCGATCAGCACCTGCACGCTGCCCACCTCAGGGCTGAGGGCATCGGCCAGCACCGCTTCCAAGAAGCTGTGCTCCTCCATCACCCGCACCAATCCTTGCACCTGTTCCCCTTCCGAAAACTCTGGCTCTTGCAGGACTTCGCTCAATCCGTCGCGGTAGATCAAGCCGGTAGCGTGGATTCCGGCCTGTTGCATGATATCCATCACGAGGACGGCGATGTCGGCCTCGAAGGATGGAAGCTCACTGGCGCGGACCTGGATTTCTCTGGCTGATAGCCCGCTGAGCAATTGATTGAGTCGGTCGCTGGCCTCGTTGAGGGTCTCTTGGCTAAACGGATCGGCCAGGTTCAGCATCTGCTGCTTGATTGCGCCGCCCTGCAGGACCAGGATGAGCAGCACCACTTGTCCCTGTGTGGAGATGAGTTGCAGGTGCTTGTAGCGCGCTTCTGCTACCTGCGGCGCGGTCACCAGAGCAGCCCCCCGAGTCGTGCGGGCCAGCACAGAGGCTGCCAGCGGCATCCACTGCTCGAAATCTTGGCGTGCCTGATAGAATTGGTGCGCGATGGTGCGGCGCTCCTGCAGCGGGAGTTCCACGCCGCCCAGCAGTCGCGTGACGAAGCGGCGATAGCCCGTATCTGTCGGGACGCGCCCGGCGGATGTGTGGGGGTGGGTCAGGTAACCTAGCTCCTCCAACCTGGACAATTCGTTACGCACGGTGGCTGTGCTCACGTCGAGTCCGTAGTGATCGACCAGGGCGCGCGAACTGACCGGTGTCGCACCTTCCACATACTCCCGCACGACTAGGCCCAGAATTGTCTCTTGGCGGGGTGTCAACTCGTCCATTTTCGTCTCTTTGTCGCTTTTAGCACTCTATCCCATAGAGTGCTAAAACTCGCGGTTAATGATACCACAAGCCAAGTAATCTGTCAAACAAAACAGTGTTCCGTGACTGTTCAATAAATGGGGAAATAGGTTGTTGGTGGGGCGTCAGCCCTAAATAGCGCCATACATAGCATCGAAGTGGGGCGAGTTGCACCAAAAGTATGTCTTTTTGCAGCCCCAGTGGGGAATACAG
>DAOUDX010000006.1:0-9361 GCA_034430835.1 Anaerolineae bacterium | reverse complement strand
GCGTGTTGGCAACCTGTCATCAGAGAGCGATCCCTATCCTGGACTTCTTGGTCGAGTTGCAGCGTGCTGTGGGAAACCCGCCGTCCCTAGGTCCACCGCAGCCCGCTCCCACTTGACGCTAAACAAGTACGATGATCTGTTTGGTTTTTCCTACGTCTGGGAGGTCTACAAGCCGGTCGCCGAACGGCAATATGGCTACTACGTGCTGCCCGTGCTGTATGGCGATCGGTTCGTGGCCCGATTTGAGCCTGGGCGAGATAAGAAGAACGGAACTGTGATCGTCAAAGACTGGTGGTGGGAGCCTGGAGTGAATCCGTCAAAGCGGATGCAGTCTGCGCTGTCTCGTTGCTTCAAGCGCTTCCTCGGTTATCTCGACGCCGACGGTATTCAAGTCGCTGATGGGCTCGTGGAGCGGGCGGGGTTGGAGTGGCTGGCTTCTGAGGGAGGTTAACAAAAATGGGAGCGAGACGTTCAATAGTAATTCCCCGGCGGACATTCTTGAAAGGACTGGTTCTGACTGGGTTGCTGGCTGGCTGTTGCCCTGTACAACGGTTGTCGACAACCGCCACGCCCGCTGGATCCGTGGCCTCGCCAGAGCCGCGACCGGAGCGTCCGACGTTGTTTGTGACTGTCATTGGCGAGGGGGAGACGGCCACATTCCTCATGGGATCGACGGACGAAGAGCTCACGGGGCAGCCCAAAGCATACGACTCTGACTATATTACTGACGACGAGCAGCCTGCTCACGAGGTGACGCTCACCGTCCCCTACGAGATGAGCAAATACGAGGTGACGAATCACCTGTTCTGCGAGGTGATGAATTGGGCCATCGACAGAGGCGATGCCGTGATCTTGGATGGGAACCTGGCGAATGGATCTGGGATCGTGTATCTGGGGATAACGCACCTGTGTGACGATAGCGCGAAGCTGTGCACACAACACGGCATAGCCCTGGCGGGGGAGTATATCGAACCCTTGTTTGCAGACCATCCCGTCCATGCTGTAACGTGGTACGGTGCGGTTGCTTTCTGCAATTTCCTAAGCGAAAAAGAGGGATTGGAGCCGGTCTACGATCTCCCCACATGGGCGTGCGACTGGGCCAAAAACGGCTATCGACTGCCGACCGAGGCCGAGTGGGAGTACGCCGCGCGGGGTAACGAGCGATACACGTATGCCTGGGGAGATGAGATCAGCCCAAGCTATTTGAACTATGGGCGGAGTCAGAGGCCTTTTGGTACCATAACGATGCCCGTCGGGTTTTACGATGGGACGGAGAAAGAGGGACTCCATACCGAGAATAACGTCTCTCCCCTCGGTCTATATGACATGACCGGTAATCTCTGGGAGTGGTGCTGGGATTGGTATGGCCGCGACTATTATGGCCAATCTCCTTCGGCGGATCCTAGGGGGCCAGAGATGGGGGACGATAGGCCGCCGTACCACGTGGATGAACCGACGAAGGTGTGGCGAGGATGTGGGTGGGCAGGCAACCACGCCTACTCTCGTGTGGCCAAGAGGTGGAGCTCAACGCCTGATTTGTCGATCAACGAGGTGGGGTTCAGGATCGCCCGGTCCTTGATTTGATACCATGCACAGATTAAGAACAGGGGGGAGGCAGGATCGTGATGCAGATGTTCAGGGGTTTGCTGCTTCTGGAGAGCTTGAAAGAGGAGAGTGTTCTTGGATTGGTGCGCGTGACCAAGACCGAGGTGTGGGACGTGGAGAACGCCGTGGATTGGCAGCCCAAGCGATGGACGGCGATTTCGTTCGAGGGAGACGACGACCGAGCCGACGAGGTCGCCGAGGCGATGAGCCGGGCGATGAAGCCGGCGTGGTACGCCAATTTCTCCACGGGGACCCACGTGTATGTGGTGTTCGAAGACAGATTTTTCAAGTACGTAAAGGGGGACGGGGCGGCGCGGGCCAAGGCGCAGGCGTACGCGCTCTCGGTGGGTGTCCCTGAGAGCCAGGTCGATTGGGGGGAGTAAGAGATGAATATCAAATTCGAATCAGCCGCTATCATGGTCAAGGACGTTGCGACATCCCGCCGGTTCTACGAGGACGTATTGGAGCAAGAAGTGATGTTCGATTTCGGACCGAACGTGTCCTTCGCGGGCGGTCTGTTTTCGATCTGGCAGGTGGATCACGCTCACGAGATCATGTTCGGTGACCCCGCAGGTGACGTGGGGCAGGGGGAGATGGAGGTCTACTTCGAGGCCGACGACTTGGACGGGGTGATGCAGCGGCTCACCGATGCAGAGGTCGAGTTTGTGCACCCGGTGCGCGAGCAGCCGTGGGGGCAGCGGGTGGTCCGTTTCTACGATCCCGATAGGCACATCGTCGAGGTGGGCGAGCCGATGCCGGTATTTATGGCGCGATTCCTCAACCAAGGCATGTCGGTGGAACAGGCGGCCGAGCGCACGTCGGTGCCGCTGGAGGTGGTGCAGCAGATTGCCGCAGGTATTGGCGGCGACTAGAGAAGGCGCGATGCTGGAAATCGCCCCCCAGGTAGTGGATTGGCTACTGGAGGGGGTGACATCTACTAACGAGGACTATCGATACAATTGCTATAGGTCTGTAAGATCTCGGTGAATATCCTCGAAAGCCAGGTTGATTGGAGGGGATGAGGTGTGTAAAGACAGACCTGAAGGGGTGGCCGCTTATTGCGAACGGATTTTCTAAATTCCTGCCAGTATTCCGCAATAATATGCCGCAGATTGGCAGGTAACTGTGGTACACTGTGGGCGTTGACAAACCGGGAGGGGTTCCCACGCAAAGTCAACAATACGACACCAGGAGGAAATCTAATGGAACAGATGATTGCTTATTGTGGATTGGACTGTGCCAAGTGCCCGGCTTACGTCGCCACGCAGGCGGGCGACCGGGAGGCGCTGGAGCGCACGGCGGCGATGTGGCGGGAGCAGTTTAGCGCGCCCGAAATCACCGCCGATTCGATCGTCTGCGACGGCTGCATGATGGACGGTCGGCTCAGTGGCTACTGCTCGATCTGCGAAATCCGCGCCTGTGCCTTAGGGCGAAGCCTGGCGACCTGCGCGCCCTGCGCCGAGTACGATGGCTGCGGGAAGCTGGCGGCGTTCCACGAGCACGCGCCGGAGGCAAAGGCGACGCTAGACGGGCTGCGGGCTGCGCTGTAGGGAATGCAGAGAAATGGGAGAGAAAATCATCGCATATTGTGGAGGTGTGTGCACTGATTGCCCGGCCTATGTCGCTACACAGACAGATGATCGGGAGGCGCTTGAAAAGGTGGCGGCCGAGTGGCGTGAGCAGTACGACCCCAATCTCCCGTCGAGTCCGTTATGTGTGATGGTTGTCTTGGGGCCAGGCGACTAGGTGGGTACTGCGGTGAGTGCCCAGTGCGTGCCTGTGCTGCCGCGCGAAACGTGGCCAACTGTGCTCACTGTGCTGACTATGCTTGTGAGGTGCTGGAGGGGTTCTTTGGCAATGCCCCGCACTTGCGGGATGCCCTGGATGAAATCCGGCGATCGATATAGTCAAGGGGGTAGGCGTGGATCGAAACACAGCATTACTCGTGATCGACGTGCAGATGTTCGGCTTTGGGGAGGACTCGCCGGTCTATGCCGGCGAGTCCCTTCTCGCCAACATCTGTGACCTGGTCGCCCGTGCGCGGGCGGCGGATGTTCCCGTGGTCTACGTGCAACACTGCGGCGCGGAGGGCGAGATCGATGAGCCGGGTGCGCCTGCCTGGGAAATCCATCCCGCGATTGCGCCCGCCGAAGGCGAACCGGTGGTGCAAAAGCGCCACCCCGATGCGTTCCAGGAGACGACGCTGCTGCAAGAGTTGGAATCCAGGAACATCAAACGTCTCGTCGTCGCCGGAATGCAGACCGAGTACTGTGTCGATACGACCTGTCGCCGGGCGTACAGCCTGGGATATGACGTGGTGTTGGTCGAGGACGCGCACAGCACCTGGAATACCGAGCATCTGACCGCACCGCAGGTTATCGCCCACCACAATGCCACACTGGGTGGATGGTTTGTCACATTGAAAGCGGCAGGTGATGATATGATATTTATGGAGGAAGAATGAACACAGTTGAATTGATCCAATACTCGCTAGGCAATGCCTTCGACATCCTGAGCCAGGTCGTGACCGACTTGACGCAAGAGCAAGCCGATTGGGCGCCGCCCGGCATCGCCAACCCCATAGGCGCGACCTACTGGCACACCGTTTCCAGCGTGGATGAGATCGTGTGCAAATGGATCAGGGGAGAGGACCCCCTGCGCCAGGAGGGTGGCTGGCAAGAGAAGGTGCTGACCGTCTCGGCGCCCGAACCGGGACATGGCGGTGACTATCTGGCCTACATGCAGGCCATCCGCGTCGACATTGCAGTGCTTCACACTTACACCAAAGCTGTCACCGAAGCCATTCAGGTTTGGCTGGCTTCGCTCACGCCGCAGGACCTGGAACGCGACCTTGAGACGCCCATCGGCAAACTCAGCGTCGGTCAGATGTTGGAGACGTTCGTGATCTGGCACATCAACGCCCACTGCGGCGAGATTTCGGCCTTGAAGGGCTGCCTGGGCGTCAAGGGCTACCCGTTTTAGCGAGGCATTTCTCGATCTCTTGGACAGAGCATAATGTGATACGTTTGGAGGAAATCTGATGGAAAAAATCATTGCTTACTGTGGGTTAGTGTGTTCAAATTGCGACGCCTACATCGCCACTCAGGCAAACGACCGGGCGGCGCTGGAGCGGGTGGCGGCCAAGTGGCGCGAGGAGTATAGCGCGCCGGGCATCACCGTCGAATCGGTGCTTTGCGACGGATGCTTGACGGGTGAGCGCAAGTGCAGCCACTGCGCCGAGTGCGACATCCGCGCCTGTGGCATCGAGCGCGCGGTAGCCAACTGTGGACACTGCGCTGAATATGCCTCCTGCGAGAAGTTGGAACGTTTCTTCGGCTTCGTGCCAGCGGCGCGAACGGTACTGGATGAGGTCAGAGCGGCAACAGCCTGAGAGTGGCGCGATAACCCGTAGTGCCGGATGGAGAAGGACATGGGCGCAGAAAAACTGAGAACGGAACTGGACTTTGCGGAGAAGAAGAAGGAGTTGACCAAGTTTTTGGCAGCGAAAGATAACGCTGTGATGGTATTGGCGACATCTTTCAAAGATCGGGTCCTCGCACGAAACGTACTGATCGCCAGTGATGGACTTGACCTATACCTGTTCACTTGGAGGCATTCTCGCAAGTGCGCGCAAATCCAGGCGAACCCCAACGTGGCACTGTGCAAAGACAACGTGCAGATTGAGGGCGTGGCAGAGATACTCGGAGATCTCCTCGCCGAGGAGACCAGGGAACACACAGACATCTTGAGGGACAGGTTCCCAGATGCAATCAAACAATGGGAGCATCGGCCAGGGATGGTAATCATCCGAGTGAGACCCACGCTTGTCGTTGTCGGTGCGAGTACTGACCCTCCATGTCTGGAGTATCTCGATCTAGAGAATGAAGCGGCATACGCCGAGCAGTGGGCCTGCTACTGATGGGCCCAGCGTACGAGGTGATTATGGATATCTATGAGGCGATCGCAACGCGGCGCACGGTCCGCGACTTTGAGGATGGTCCTGTGCCGTTCGAGACCTTGCGCAGGATCCTGGACGCAGGGCTGAAGGCACCGTCGAACGACCATATGCGCAAGTGGCATTTTATCGTCGTCGACGACGCGGAGACGAGGCAGGCGCTGGTTCACGCTATCAATCCCACCTCAGTTGCCGATGCCGAAAAGATCATCGACGAATGGGGTCTTGTCGACACCGTGCAGCGTGAGATGTACCTGGACGGAATCCCCAAGCAGATCAGGATGCTCTTGACCGCCGGGGCGCTCGTCATTCCTTGTTACCACCAACCCTGGCCGCTTCTCCAGCCGGAGAGCCTTTCGAGCCTGAACGGGTTCGCGTCGATCTGGTGCTGCATCGAGAACATCCTGCTCGCGGCCGCCGCCGAGGGGGTGTTTGGCGTGACGCGCATCCCCTTCGATAAGGAGAGCAAGACGCTGAGGGAGGTGCTCGGCATCCCCGATGATTACTGCGTGCCCTGCTACCTGGTCCTGGGGTATCCCAAGCCTGGGGTGAAGCAGATCCGGCAGCACGTCATCGACGTCAACGAGCGCCTCTATATCGACAGATGGGGCAATAGAGGATAGGATGCAGTATGCAGGATTTATCGTTAGAGCAGTTGGAGGCGTTTATCGTCAAAGCCAAAGCGGCGACCTATGTCGGCGGCGAAGAAAAGAGCCCGTCGTGCCGGCCGGGTTCCCTTGACCTGCAATTTCGCGACGGCGATTTCGCCTACCTGGATAGCTACTTTGGTAGCGCCGATTTCATCGGCGAGGAGGTCGTCTACTTCAAGGGCGAGCCGGTGTGGGCGATGAACTACTATGGCCGCATCCTCAAGCCCGACATGATCGAGGCCGCAGAGACCGGGGGGATCATCCAGCAGAGCCTGAGCGCGATGTACCAGGAGGGCCGCTTTCTTGGCGGCTTCGAGTACGACACAGGCGACGGCGTCTATACCGATACCAGCGAGGGAGATGTGACCGCGTTCACCGGCAAGGAGTGGATCACGCGTGAGGGCATCATCGTGTACGATCTGGTCTATCACGGCGGGTTGATCAAGGAGTGAAATGAGGGTCGTTGATCTCACCGCAGAGCACGAACCGGCGTTCCTGGCCTGTCTCAAGGATTGGGACAGGGATGCAGAGAGGGAGTGTCACAAGGCACGCTGGTGCGACATGATGAAGTGTAAGGGCCTGCGCGTAAAGCTGGCAGTGGACGATGATGGGCGAGCCATCGGGATGATCCAATACGTGCCCATCGAATACGCTCGTGTGGAGGGCCAGGATCTGTACTTCATCCAGTGCATCTGGGTCCACAGCTACGAGGAGGGGATGGGCAACCAGCAAGGCCGGGGAGCCGGCCGGGCGCTCTTGCAGACGGCAGAGGAGGATGCACAGGCGCTGGGAGCCAAGGGAATGGTCGCCTGGGGGTTGGCTTTCCCTCACTGGATGCCGGCCGCATGGTACGAGTGCCAGGGCTATGTCGAGGTGGATCGGATGGGCTGTGACGTGCTGGTGTGGAAACCGTTCTCGTCCGACGCGCAGGCTCCCCGGTGGATGCGCCCGCGCAAGACGCCTGATCCTGTGCCAGGCCGGGTGACGATGACGGCGTTCGTCACCGGCTGGTGCCCGGGGCTCTCGCAGGTGCCCGACGCCCGGCGGGCTGCCGCCGAATTCGGGGATCGGGTCATATTCCGGGAGATCGACACGTCCGACCCGGCGGTGCTTGCCGAGTGGGGCATGGAGTTTGCGCTGTTCGTGGACGACGAGTGCATCAGCACCGGTATGACGGACTATCCGCCGCCGAGCTGCGAGGAGATCAAGCAAAAGATACGGCAGAAACTGGAGGTCATGGATGGAGTATCGTAGACTGGGCAGAACGGGCCTTGAAGTCAGCGCCATCGGTCTGGGCACAGAGTACCTGAAAGGACCGTCGCGGGAGATGGTGGTCTCTGTTGTGCGGGAGGCGGTCGAGCGCGGTGTGAACTACGTTGATTTGATATTCTCCTTTCCCGGGTACCTGGACAACCTGGGCGTGGCTTTCCAGGGATACAGAGATCGTATCGTGCTGACTGGGCACTTGGGCTCTGGTGAGAAAGACGGCCAGTATCGTAAGACGCGAAGCCTTAAGAAGAGCGAGACGCATTTCCTCGACCTTCTCTCGCGGCTGGGTACCGATCACGTGGATGTGCTGTTCCTGCACAATTGCGACACGCAGAAGGATTACGATGTGCTGATGGACCCCGACGGCATTCTCGGGTTAGCCCGGCGGCTGCGTGAGGAGGGGAAGGCGCGCTTTCTCGGTTTCAGCGGTCATAGTGTGGCGACGGCACTGCAGGCGGTCGAAAGCGGGGTTGTTGACGTGTTGATGTTCCCGGTCAACCTGGCCGCCAACGCCGTGCCGGGCAAGCGGGACCTGCTTCAGGCGTGTGTGGTTCACAATGTGGGATTGGTGGCGATGAAACCCTGCGCCGGTGGCAAACTGCTGAATGCGGATCGTACCGTGCGCATGGCGCACTACCAGATGGGTGGGGAGGCGATGAAGCTCAAGAAACAGTCGCCGATCACGCCGGTGCAGTGCCTGTCGTACACGCTCTCGCAGGTGGGGGTTTCGGCTGCCCTGCCGGGATGCGCGGACAAGGCCCAGTTGGCCGCGGCGCTGGCCTATCTCGAGGCCTCCGAGAAGGAGCGGGACTTTTCGGCGCTGCTGGCCGAGTTCGAGCAGTACGTCGAGGGGGAGTGCGTCTACTGCAACCACTGCCTGCCATGCCCCTCGGTCATCGACATCGGCCAGGTCAACCGTCTGCTGGATATGGCGCAGCAGGAGCTGACGGCCGAACTGCAGGCGGCGTATAGCGTACTGGATGCCAAGGCTTCTGACTGTACACAGTGCGGTGTGTGCGTGGAGCGCTGTCCCTTTGGCGTGAGCGTGATCGCCAGGATGGAGCAAGCGGTTGCCCTGTTTGAAGGGTGAGAGAAGATGGGAACTCGTTTCGACATGATCGGCGTGTTCGTGGGCGATCTTCAAAGGATGGTCGCCTTCTACCGGGGCGTGCTCGGCGTCGATATTGCGTGGGATGGCAACGGGCCGTATGCTGAGTTCAAGCACGAGGGCATCCGCTTTTCGATGTACGAGCGGAAGGAGCTGCCACAGCTTTTGGGCCAAGCCCCTACATATCCAAGTGGGCTGAACGGCACCTTCGAGCTTGCCATTGATCTGCCGCGCTCTGAGGACGTCGACGTCGAGTTCGAGCGGGTGGTTGGGGCGGGGGCAAAGCCGGTCTATGCACCTCGTGACGAACCGTGGGGCATGCGGTCCTCGATGGTGACAGATCCAGATGGGAATCTGATCGAGATCGGGTCGTGGAATAAGGGCGCCGAGACTGATTAGGCCGAGTTTTTTTGAAGGAGAGGGAACAATGCCATCTGACGAACCAGAGATCGTTTACAAGCAAGTCGATGACCAACTGGCAGCCGACGTTCGCTACCAGGGGAGTCCCGACGCACTTGGCTCGATATTCAAGAGCTTGCAGCAAAAGTGCGGGGAGCATATCTGCGGCCCGTCGTTCATCGTTCGCCACTATGGGACGGGCGTGAAGGACGGGATCGACATGGACGTTTGCTTCCCGGTGAGCCAGCCGGTTGAGACAGGCAATGTCCGGAGCTGGGTTCTCGAGGGTGGCGAGATTTTATCGCTGCTGCATCGTGGATCGCCTGAGAGCCTGGGTGAGAGTTATGGAAAACTGTATGGCTATCTGGGCGAGCA
>DAOUDX010000005.1:0-18445 GCA_034430835.1 Anaerolineae bacterium | reverse complement strand
AATCCCAGGCTGGTGCTGCGCGGGCTGGTGATGACGATGTACGACACGCGCACGACCCTCTCATGGCAGGTCGTCGAGGAGACACGGTGTCATTTCCCAAAGCGCGTCTTCAACACCATCATCCCGCGCAGCGTGCGCCTGAGCGAGGCCCCCAGCTACGGCGAGCCGATCACATCCTACGCTCCCGGCTCGGCAGGGGCGCTGGCCTACGAGGCGCTGGCGCAAGAGTTGTTGAAAGGCGACAGAAAACTGCGGCAACAGGAATAACAGCCGCCAACTATCGGAGCGAGGTAAACGATGACACGGCGCAAGAGCGGGCTAGGAAAAGGACTGGACGCACTGATCCCACCGGCAGAGGGGGAAGCGCCAGTGAGCGCACAGGGGGTAACAGAAGTTCCACTCATATCCATCAAGCCTAACCCCCATCAGCCGCGCTCGCCGATCCGCGATCAAGACCTGGTGGAGTTGGCCGCTTCCATTGAGGAGCACGGCATCATTCAACCCCTCATCGTCACCCAGGCGGACGACGGCTACCAACTGATCGCCGGCGAGCGGCGCTGGCGCGCCTCCCGGCTGGCCGGCCTATCCACTGTCCCTGTCATCGTGAAGGATGTGGTCCCCAGCGAGATGCTGGAGCTGGCGCTGGTGGAGAACGTCCAGCGGTCTGACTTGAACGCGCTGGAAGAGGCTTTGGCCTACCGCCACTTGACCGAAGGGTTCGGCTTGACACAAGACCAGGTGGCGAAACGCGTGGGCAAGAGCCGGGCAGCGGTCACCAACACACTGCGGCTGCTAAAGGCCGCCCACTCGGTGCAGGAAGCGTTGCTGGCGGACAAGATCAGCGAGGGGCACGCCCGTGCGCTGCTGGGCCTGAAAGTCGAGGAGCAGGAAGCCGCCCTCGGAGCTATCCTGACGCAAGGGCTGAACGTACGACAGACGGAAGACCTGGTCAACGCGCTCCGGGTACCGGAGCTGGCCCCCAGAGTCAAGACGAGATTGCTGGAGGGCAAGATCGAGGTGGGGCATGCCCAGGCGCTCGCGAAGCTGGAAAACGCCGAGAGGCAAGAGGCTGCTCTCCGTACTGTCGTCAAGCAGGCCTACAGCGTGGTGCAGACGGAAGAGCTGGTGCGGAGATGGCTTGAGCCGCAACAGGAGCCCGCACGCAGACCTTCCGAAGGCACAAGCGCGCGCAAGGCCGAGACGAAATCCCTGGAAAGCGACTTTCGCAGAGCGCTGGAGGCCGAGGTTAAATTGGTGCGCAACAGGGAGGGAGCGGGGGAACTCGTTGTCCGCTTCGAGTCCGACGAGGATCTGCACCGCATCTACGAGCGCATCGTCGGGAGAGCGAATGGAGAATCTGAATACTAAGGCTGAGAAGGCATCAAAGGGTCTATTCTCCAGACTCGCAACCGCCATTGGGCGCGCTTTGAAGCAAGGCAACTCAAGACAGATTTCCGAACCACCCTGTACAGTCGCGATCCACCGAGATCCGCGTGCCAAGTGGCAGCGAGTAGCACAAAGACGACGGGCGCTTGAGAGCGAAGCAGGGCCTGGGTTCACCGACGAGGATTTCGAAGATCTGTGCGAGCAGTACGGAGGGCGGTGCCTATGCTGTGGGGGAAGGCTTGCTCTCACTGCCGACCATGTGACTCCACTGAGTGAAGAGGGGAAACATTCGATTGACAATATACAACCGCTATGCAGAGAATGCAACTCGCGGAAGCATACCCTGATAGTGGACTTCCGAAAGAAAGAGAACAGGTTCAGATCCTTCGTAGGCAAGACCGGTAGCAAGCGACATATTCTGAGGGTTGGAGAAGCGCGAACCCTTTGTGGACTGTATGCCTACAAGCCAGTTGGCTTCTCCGAGATAACCGGGGATTCACCTCTGTGCCGCAAGTGTAAGTGGTCACTCCGGAGCGAACTGGAACGCTTGCAAACCAAACAGATGAATGAGCAATCCACATAGCCGCCTGCACACGAGCACGCCCGTCTCTATTCGGGAGAGACGGCAGCGAGCACCTGATCGACGATCCCCCGGTCGGGGCCGATGACCAAGGTGACTCTGTCTCCCTCCCTGGTGACGCACAGGGCATCGTACCCGCCCCAACACGTCCAGCCATCGGCGGTGGTCTCGTCGGCTGCATGGCCGAACCGGGCGTCGGCATAATCCTCGTAGGCGCTGAAGAACTCACCTGCATCGGCCGCCGTGTCCCACACGATAATCCACGCCAGCACTGTCTCCTCGGTGGTTTCGCTGTAATAGACGACGCAGCGATCCCCTCCCCAGCCCTCCGCAGCCACAGATGCCCGCGCGGCGCTGAGATGGTTCTCCAGGTACAGCCCCAGGAGAAGCTCGCCGCCCGTGTCGTCGTAGATCAGGCGCCAGTCGCTGCCGAGGGTATCCGTCAGGGGAATCGAGGCCACCGGAACCGGCTGGTCGCCGGCCAGATAACGCTCCGGGTGCATGATGTGCTCGGTGGACGCGGGAGGATTGGCAAAAGCCGCATCGACCGCCTGCCATCCCCCCCGATCGTAAAGCGTCCCAACGAACTCCCTGCCGCTGACGTAGGGGAATGCGGACAGCTCGCCAAGCACGCGAGGGACCGGCTCTGACTGGTCGCTAAGGTATATCCCCCTAGAGATCTTGTTCAGGACCTCCACAGCGTCCGCCAGCGTGAAGTGCTGGAAGACGTACTGCTCCTCGATCAGCGTGGCATCTCCCTCGACGAGGCCTTTGATGCCCAAGAGACGATCGGTGGATTCCAGCCCCCCCGTCACGTCGAGTCCCAGCGTCTCCAGGTCAAAATGCTGATCCTGCAGGGCGTGCCCGAACTCGTGGGCGTAAATCACGCGCTCCAACGCGCCAACGGCGTAGTCATTGCTGATGATATAGATCTCCTCAGTCTCGGGCAGATAAAAGCCCGCGATGCCCTCGGCAAAACCCTCCTCCCACAACTTGAGCAGATCGACGCTAGGGGACATAAAATCCAGAGTAGATAGGACGAGCACCTGAGCACGGGCCTCTTCCACTGCATCTTCGCCGAGGAACGTATCGACGAATCGTCGCCGCAGTTGCACCGTGGAGATCTTCCATCGAGCGACGGAGTATTGCGGGTGCAGTCCGCGCAACGTCGCAACGTCCCACTCGACTTGGTCCAGTAAGGCCGCGTCCTCATCGCGCAGCGGCTTCAGCGTCGCCGTCAGGCGCACGTAGGGCGTCGATGTCGGTTCCGGCGTCCAGGTGGGGATGGGCGTGCGGCTGGCGATACTGATCGACCCCGTCTTCGGCACCGCTGCCTGCCCTTGAGTCTGGGGAAGGGCCTGCAGGCTGAAAACGACGGCCACGCATAGAAGCAACATCACGATCAGGTCGGCGACGCCCATCAGGACGACGACAAGTTTCTGATTCCTGGACAATCTAGACATATGCATCCTCTTGCTAGGGGATCGAGACGGCCATCACGCTGTCTACCGTCTCTCGGTCAGGCCCCAGGCCGACGATCACGACGTCTCCCGCCTGGGCCACGCACAGCACGTCGTCGCCTTCCCAGCAGGTCACCCCGCCCACAGTCTGGTCGGCGGCGTGCCCGAACCTGCCGTCTGCATAGCCGACGTAGGCATCACGGAACTCCCCCGCGTCGGCCACCGTATCCCACGCCACGTGCAGGAGCATCACCGACTGGCCGGCGACGTCGTTGCGGTAGACGGCGTAGCGATCTCCACCCCACCCTTCGGCAGCCACGGCAGCCTCCTCAGCGCCGAGCCGGTTCCCCAGATAGAGCCGCAGCAAGAACTCACCCGCCGTGCCGTCGTAGGCCAGGCGCCAATCGTCACCCAGGATGTGCGCCAGCGAAGGCAACAAGATCGAAACCGGCTGGTCACCGGCCAGATAGCGCTGCGGGTGCAGGATCTGCTCGGTGGAAACGGGAGGACTGGCGTAAGCTGCGTTGACCGCATCCCATCCACCAGAGTTGTAAAGCGCCTCGGCAAAGTTCGCGCCGGCTGTCTGGGGAAACTGGAACAGCTCAGACACGACACGCGGGGCCGAGTGCAGCGCAGAACTGCCAAGTCTCCGCAGATCCTGTTCCACCTGCACCTGCTCCGGGTACGAGAGATAGGTCACGACATACTGCCCTTGGAGCAGTGCGGCATCCCCCTCGACGAGTCCATTGACGGCCAACAGGCGATCGTCGTAGTTGAACGACTCGGTCACCGAGAGGCCAAGACCTACCAGGCCAAAGTGCCGATCTTGCAGCGCGTGATCGTAGGCGTGGGCATACACTGTTCGCCCCAGCGGGGCAGAGGTATCGACGTCGTGCAATACATATATCGCCCCGGTCTCGGGATCGTAATAATCATAGACCTGCTCGGCGTAGATGTCACGCAAGATCGGGGTCAGATCGGTATTGGGGGGGATGAAATCGAGAGCTGCCCAGGCGATGGACAGGGACGAGAGAGCCGCCTGCCACTCCTCGCTCTCAAGCACATCGTCGTAACGCGCACGCAACTGCCGCCTGGAGACCGACCAGCGGGGAACAAGGCTCCCCGGCAGCAGGAGACGCGCGGCGCTGACGTCGGCTTCCACCTGATCAAGCACCGAATCGTCCTCCAGTGGACGAAGTCCGGCCGTGGGCATCGCGTAGGGGGTCGCCGTCGGTTCCGGCGTCCAAGTGGGGAACGCCATGATCGTGGGCACGGGCGTATCCGTCGGAACCGATGCAATCTGCCGCGCCTGCTGCTGCACCAGAGAAGCCATGCTGGAAATCACAATGCCACCCAACACCGCCAACACGATCACGGTGCCGACGCCCATCGCTATGACAATGACCAGCTCTTGTCTCGATAGACCGGACATCCCTCCACCTCCTCGCCTGGCTACACCACCGCCACCATCGAACCTTCCGGCATCTTGGTCACCTCGACGCGCACCGGAAAGGCATCCCTCAACTCCTCGATGTGGGTGACGACCAACACGCGCGCAAAGTCGTTTTGAATGGCGTTGATGGCCTCGACCAACCGCTCCCGTCCTTGGGCGTCCTGCGTGCCGAACCCCTCGTCGATCACCAGCGTCTGCAACTGGGCCCCAGCCCGCCGCGCCAGCAGCCGCGAGAGCGCGATACGGATGGCAAAGTTGACCCGAAACGCCTCACCGCCGGAGTAGAGGGAGTATTCCCGCGTCCCCAGTTCGTCGGCGATCTGGATCTCGAGCGTCTCGCGCACCTCGCCCGCCTGCGTCTCCCGCTGCGTGTCGAAGCGCACGTGCATGCGCCCGCCCGTCATCCGCGTCAGGAGCCGGTTGGCCTCGTCCTCGATCTCGGGCACCGCCGCCTCAATGACCATGGCCGGCACCCCCCGGACGCCAAAGGCCGTCCGCAACTCGTCGTATATGGACTGCTCCTCGGCCAGATCGTCTTTCCGTTTGTACTTGTCAGCCTGTTGCCGCTCCAATGCCTTGCACGCCTCCAGCCGCTGCTGTGTCGCGCCCAACCGCTGGCGGGCGGCGGCCTCCTCGCCACGCACGCGCTGTAGCTCCGCCTCGACCGCCTCGGCATCCGTCAATCGCTCCTGCAACTCCTCGACATTCCTCTCCAGGTCCGCGCGGCGTGCCCGGTCTCCCTCCATCTGCTTGCGCAGCCACCCTTCGGTCTTGTCCAGTCGCTTGAGAGCTGCTCGCTCCTCTTTTCTCCCTGCCTGCGCGTTGTCCAGGCGCATCTTCTGCTCGGCAAAGGTCTGCCCCTCAGCCACCGCTCGCCGCGCAGTCTCGTAGGCCGCCGCATCGTAACCCAGCTCCTCCGCCTCGGCCAGCACCTGCGCCAACTGCGCCTGCACTTCTGGAGCATAATCCTTCCCGTCTAACCGCTCCTCCACAGCGGCCAGTTCTGCCCTGGCGATCTCCAGCGCTTCGGCCGCTTGCTGCCCTTGCGCGACTCGCTCGTCCAGCGTCGCCTCCTGACGCCGCACCGAAGGCAGGCCTTCCAGCAATTTGTCGCTCTCGGCGATCTGGTCCTCCAGCGCCTCTGCCCGCCCTGCCAGGTCTTTCGCCGTCGCCTGGTTGGCACGGTAGGTATCGCCCATCGTCTGCCCTTCAGCCTGGAACTGGGCCAGCAACTGCACCCGGTGCTCCTCGGTCAGCGGCTGCTCGCAGAGAGGGCACTCGGCCCCGGCCTGCTCCAATTGACCGATCCGCTCCTTCAGCGCGTCCATCTCCGCCCGCAACGACTCGTTGCGCGCCTTGAGCGCCGCCTGCTCCTCGGCGATGTGGGCCAGATCGTCCCGCGCCGCCTGCCGCCCCTCCGCCAACTGCTCCAGATGTGCGAGTTGCGCCTGCGCCTCCTCGTACTCGGCCAGGAGTGCTTCGTCGGGCAACCGGGCCTCCAGTTCGGCGATGCGCCGGGCCACGACCTCCCGCTCCGTTTCCAACTCGTGCCGTGCCTCGGTTAATTGCGCCTCCAACGCCACGCGGCGCTCGTTCAACTCCACCGACTGCTGGAGCTTGGCCCCCAGGGCCTGCTCCTGCGCGACCGCCTGCTGGTAGGCGGCGTATCCGGCCTCGATCTCGCCTGCCCGCGCCCGCAACGTTTCGTACTCGGCCAACCGCTGCTCCCGCACTGCCCGATCCTCCGCCAGCGATGCCAGCTCGCGCTCTGCCTGATCGATCCGCTCCCCCAGCTCGGCGACCTGCGCCCCGGCGTGCCGCAATTCCGTGCGCGCCGTCTCGATCTGCTGGTAGGCCGCCTGGGCCGCCTGGAGCGAGGCACTCAACTCCTCGACGGCTTTTTGCGCCTCCTCCAGTTCCGCCTCGTACTCGGGCCGCCGGGCCAGTTCTGTCTCGATCTCCTGCAGGCGCAGCTCGACGGCCTTCGCCTCGCTCTCGATGGCCCGCAGCCGCTCCTTGGCCCGCTCCTCGTAGGCCGCCCAGCGGTCGAGCCCCAAGATGTCGCCAAGGACGCGCTTCCGCTCGGCGGGGGTCTTGATGGTGAACTCGTCGGCCCGGCCCTGGCGCAGGAAAGCAGAGTTGACGAAGGTGTCGTAGTCGAGGCGCAGCACGCGCTCGATTTTGGCCTGCGTATCGCGGATGGTGCTCTCAGCCAGGGAGCGCCAGCGTGCCCCCTCTGCCTCCCCCCCAATGGGGGGAACAGAGGGGGGGGACAGAACCTGGAAATCAAGCAAGCTGCTGCCACGCTTGCCCCCCTTGCGCTGGCGCAGCACGCGGTAGGTCTGCTCTCCCAGGTCGAACGTCAACTCGACCGCCATCTCGTCCTCACCCAATCGGATCAACTCGTCATCCCGCTTGGCCCGCGCTTTGCCCCACAGCGCCCAGGTCATGGCGTCGAGCAGCGCCGACTTGCCTGCGCCGTTGGCCCCCGCCAGGCACGCGACGTGGATGCCGGCAAAGTTCAGCTCTACCTGGCGGTAGCACATAAAGTTGGTGAGAAAGAGATGTTTGGGGATCATCCCCCTGCCTTCCGACTCGCCACCTGCTCCAGGATCTCTTCCGCGCTGCGGTAGGCCGCCTCGCCGCTGGCGCCCAGCATCTGGGCCAACTCCTCCACCTGCGCCTGGCCCTCCAACGGCCGGATGCGGGTCACCGTGCGCTCACCCTCCTCGGTCTCCTCCACGTGCTTCTCCACGTGAAAGTGCACGTCGCCAAAGCCGGCCAACTGCGGCAGATGGGTCACGCACAGGACCTGGTGGTGCAGACCGCCCGGCCCCGTTCCGGCTGCCAGGTTCCACAGCTTTTCACCCACCGTCGCGCCTACACGCCCGCCGATGCCCTGATCGATCTCGTCAAAGATGAGCGTCGGCGTCTCGTCAGCGCGGGAGAGCACCGTCTTGAGCGCCAGCATCAGCCGGGAAGTCTCGCCGCCGGAGGCGATCTTGACCATCGGCTTCAGCGGCTCGCCGGGATTGGGGGAGACGAGGAACTCGACGTGGTCGATGCCCGTGCTATCGAAGGCAAAACGCCCATCGGCCAGATCGCTGGCCTGAGGCTTGAGACCTGAGATGTGAGACTCGGTGACCGGAACGCCATCCGCGTCTTCCCGCCACTGGAAATCGACCCCAAACCGCGCCCCCTCCATGCGCAGGTCACTCAACTCCCCCTCGACGCCCGCCGCCAGACGTCGGGCCGCCTCACGCCGCCGGGCGGAAAGCTCCACCGCCAGCCCACCCAATTCGGCTTGCAGCCGCTCCTCCTCGGCGCGCAATTCCTCGATGCGCTCCTCGCTGTGGGTGATGGCATCCAGTTCCCGCGCCGCTTTCTCGGCGTGAGCCAGCACGTCTGGGATCGTCGCGCCGTACTTGCGCTCCAGGCGGCGGAGCAGCCCCAGCCGGTCCTCCACCTCCTGCAGCCGACGCGGGTTGTACTCGACCTGCTCCTGATAATCGCGCAGGCCGCGGGCCAGCTCCTCAACCTGATAGTTGGCACTCTCGGCAGCCTTCGCCTGCGGCTCCTGCGCCGGATCGACGCGGGCCAATCCCTCCAAGGCCCGCAGCGCCGCGCCCAGCAGATCCAATGCCCCGGCGATCTCCTCGCCCTCGCCCTCCAGGGCCTGTAACGCCTCGCCCGCCAGCTCTGCCAGTTGCTCGGCGTTGGTCAGCCGCAGCCGCTCCTCCACCAGCTCCTCCTCCTCGCCGGGCTGGAGCGCCGCTGCCGCTATCTCCCCGATCTGGAACTGCAGCAGGTCGGCCCGGTGCACCAGTTCCTGCTCGCTGCGCAGCAGATCGGCCAGCTCCTGCCGCACCGCCCGCACTCGACTCACCATCTCGGCCACCTGCGCCCGCAGCGGCCATAGGTCTCCATACCGATCCAGCAGATTGACGTGCTGCGCCACCCGCAGCAGCGAGAGGTGTTCGCTCTGGCCGTGGATATCGACCAGCCCTTCGGCTACCTCCCGCAGGACCGTCAGCGTGACGGTACGCCCGTTGACGCGGCAGACGTTGCGCCCGTTCAGCCGCACCTCGCGCCCCAGGAGCAGCAGGCCGGGATCGTCTCCGTGCAACTCCTCCCGCGCCAACACGGCACCGACTGTCTCACGCCGCTCGGGACCCAGCCTGAACGTCGCCTCGACGATGGCGCAGTCAGTCCCGGCGCGCACGACGGTCGCATCGGCCCGCCCGCCCAGCACCAACTCGACGGCATCGATAATGATCGACTTGCCCGCGCCGGTCTCACCGGTCAACACCGAGAAGCCGGGCGCGAACGCCAATTGCAGCTCGTCGATGATGGCAAAATCGCGGATGCGCAGCTCAGCCAGCACCTCGTCCCTCCTCGTCTAGACGCGCCCACCAGGACGCAGCCGCCAGTAGGCCGCGCCCACCGCCGTCACCACGTAGACGGCGGGCCATATCATGCCAAGCGCGCCGCCCAAGAGACTGCCAAAAACACCGTCCGCATATCCCGAAAACAAGGTCAACCCGACCAAAACCAGAAGCGGCAGCAGCAGCGCAGGCAACGCCCCTATGATGATACTTCCACAAACGATCAGCCATACGTACTTTCCCCGGCGGCGCCCGATTGCCAGGCGAACCAACTCCGCAATACCTCCACCAGCCACCGGCCCCAGAAAAATGGCGAACCAACTTAGCATGGGGATCACAATCCCTGCTACGAACGAAAGAGGCAGCGCGACAACCGCGGCGACCAGGTAGTAGATGGGACGGAAGCCCACATAGAACACCTGCTGCTGCGTGTTGATGCAGTTCTTGCAGCGATAGCCGACCGGCGTCTGCACCGCGCACTTGGCGCATATCGGCTGGCCGCACTTGTTGCAGCGCAGGTAGGTCTCGGCACCAGGGTGGTTCACACAATACATCGGTCCACTCATATCTCTCCTTCCACTTCAGACTCACAGTCCGGCGTATGATTTCTCGGCGACAGCCGCTCCACCAGCGTCTTGTAAAAGTACGTCCGCTCCTGTACCCGCGCGAAACGAGCGACGCGGGCGCTTGCTCCCACCACAACTTCATCCCCGGCGATCAGATCACACTTCGTCTCCCCATCAACCGCCAAGACCGCCGGCC
Organism: Anaerolineae bacterium; assembly: GCA_034430835.1. GTDB lineage: Bacteria > Chloroflexota > Anaerolineae > B4-G1 > B4-G1 > JAFGED01. The sequence continues at coordinate 8,419 of DAOUDX010000005.1, read as the reverse complement.
GTCCGCCGAGGATGATGCGCACCGTAGCGCCCTCTGACAGCACGACGGGGCGCTCCATACTCAGGTGAGGTGCGGCGGGCACGAGGAGGATATTGCGCAACTCCGGGGGCATGATCGGCCCACCGGCCGCCAGCGCATAGGCGGTGCTCCCCGTCGGCGTGGCGACAATGAGGCCGTCGGCGGCGTACGACGCCAGGTACCCCCCATCGACCTCGGCCCGCAGGTGCACCACGCGGGCCCGCGCGCCCCGCCCCACCACGACATCGTTCAACGCCTCGGCCTGGGCCAACACCTCACCTTTCCGCAGAGCCGTCGCCCGCAGCATCATCCGCTCCTCGACCCAGTAATCGCCCGCCAATGCCTGCGAGAGAACGTCCTTCCACGCATCCGGCTCGGCCTCGGTGAGGAACCCCACCCGCCCCAGGTTGATCCCCAGGATGGGCGTCCCGTAAGGCGCGGCGGCTCGCGCCACCCGCAGCAGCGACCCGTCGCCGCCCAAAGTCACCAGCAGGTCCGCCTCGCTCAGGAAAGGCGCATCCGCCGCCTGGTACGTCGAGCAAACGTGTGCTTCCAATCCCTGCCGCTTCGCCCACGCGGCGATGACGCCCGCCAGGGAAAGCGCCTGCTCCGGACGGGGGTTGTAGAGGACGGCGATGGTCTTCATACCCGCGCCTTCAGCCAATCCACCAACTCGGCCAACGCCACGTCGCTCTGCTCGCCTGCGGCCATGTCGCGCACCGCCGCCTTCCCGGCCGCCAGCTCCTCCTCGCCCAGGATGACGGCGTAACGCGCGGCCCGTTTGCCCGCCTCGCGGAGCTGGCTCTTTAGCCCTCGCTCCTCGAACGCCAGCCACGCCCCCACATCCGCCGCGCGCAGCGCATTGACCAGCCGCACCGCCTCCCGCTTGGCCCGCGACCCCAGGTGCGCCACGAAGACGGGCGGGGTCGGCAGGGAGGGTACCTCGACCCCCAACTCCTTCATCACCAGGACGATGCGCTCGATGCCGGAGCCGAACCCCACGCCCGGCGTCGGTGGCCCGCCGATGGCTTCCGCCAGTCCATCGTAGCGCCCGCCGCCACAGACGGCGGCTTGCGCGCCGATCCCCGCCGCCCACACCTCGTACACCGTCTTGGTGTAGTAGTCCAGCCCGCGCACCAACCGGTGGTTGATGGTATAGGCCCGATCCAGCAGGTCGAGGGACGCCCGCAGCTCGGCAAAGTGAGCGGCGCACTCGTCGCACAAGTGATCGGCGATGTGCGGGGCGGCCTCGATGAGCGGCTGGCACTGGTCGGCTTTGCAGTCGAGCAGGCGCAAGGGGCTGCGTTCCAGCCGGCGGCGGCAGTCGTCGCAGATCTCATCCTGATGCTCAGCGTAGTATTCCTGCAGCACGGCGATGTACCCTGGCTTGCATCTGGGGCAGCCGGTCGAGTTCAACTGAAAGGCCAAGTCGCGGAACCCGAGGCTGGCGTACAGGTCCCAGGCCAGCACCATCACTTCGAGATCGGCGGCGGGGTCCTGCGTGCCGACGATCTCGACGTCGAGTTGGGTGTGCTGGCGGTAGCGACCCGCCTGCGGGCGCTCGTAGCGGAAAATGGGACCGATGGTGTAGAGCTTGACCGGCTGGGACAGCACGTGCATCCCATTTTCGATATACGCGCGCAGCACCCCGGCGGTGAACTCGGGCCGCAAGGTGACAAGACGATTCCCCCTGTCCTCGAAGGAGTACATCTCCTTGTCCACGATGTCAGTGCCCTCGCCCACCCCCCGGGCGAAAAGCCCGGTCCATTCGAGGATGGGCACGTCAATACGCTCAAACCCGGCCAGTTCCGCCAAGCGCCGCGCCCGCGCGCGCACGTGGTACCAATAGGGCTGATCCTCCGGCAGGATATCTAGCATCCCAGTCAGTCGTTCAAAAAGGGGCATAGGCGATTTCTCCCGATCAGATGCTGGCTATTATAGCCCAAGTCAAGGGCAACGCAAACGAGCATTCCCACAAGGGGCCTGGCACTGCACAGGCCGAGCACCGCCAGCGTCCTACACAGCGAGAAAACCCGAAAAGTGTGTTATAATCCGCACCGATGAAGCACCACCCAGCACCGTGGATTGGAAAAACCGCCCTCTGCGCGGCCTTGCTCCTCCTCAGCACTTGCTGCCCAAAGCCCAAGGTGATATCCGAGGTGCCCGACGATTTCCAAAAGGGCATGAACTACACCGCCTGGGCCAGAGAGCAGTTCTCGACCCTGGAGTCGGATCACGCACTGGCGAACCTGGCCGATACAGGCGCAAACTGGGTCGCCATTGTCGCCTTCGGCTACCAGGAGACCTACACCTCGACCACTGTGGTACGCGATCCGTCCAGAACCCCCTCTGACGCGAGCCTCGCCCGCGCCATCGCCACGGCCCACGGCCTGGGACTGAAAGTCATGCTGAAACCCCACGTCGATCTGCGCCACGATCCCGATCGCTGGCGCGGCAACATCGGCGAGGCGTTCAGCGACGAGGCCCAGTGGCAGGCGTGGTTTGAATCCTATCGCGCGTTCATCAACCACTATGCGGACCTGGCGCAGGAAAATGGCGTCGAGCAGTTCTGCGTGGGCACCGAGCTGGTCGGCACGAGTCACCGCGAGGCGGATTGGCGAGACGTGATCGCGGGGGTGCGCCAGCGTTTCCGAGGCCCCATCACCTATGCGGGCAATCACGGCACCGAAGACGTCGGCATCACTTGGTGGGACGCCGTGGACTTGATCGGCATCGATGCCTACTACGTGCTCACCGAAAAGACCGATCCCACCGTCGAGGAGCTCAAGGCCGCCTGGAGCGAGCGAGGTTACCTCGACGCGATGGTGAGCCTGGCTCAGAAGCACGGCAAGCCAATCCTGATCACCGAGATCGGGTACCGGAGCGTCGATGGGACCATCAAGACGCCGTGGGATTGGGACGATCTGCCGTTGGATCTGCAGGAGCAGGTGGATGGCTACCAGGCCGCCCTGGAGGTGCTGTGGGGCCAGCCCTGGCTGGCGGGCATCTACTGGTGGAACTGGGACGTCAACCCCCAGAAAGGTGGGCCGGAGGACAAGGACTATACGCCCTACGGCAAGCCGGCGGAGGAGGTGCTGCGAACCTACTACGGCGGCGCGCCGGAGGCAGCCATCGAGCCAACGCCGCAGACAGCGGCTGCCCTCAAATCCGTGATGCTGCCCGCCCCCACCCCGGCATCCATCCCCCATCCCGGATGGACCTCGCTCACCGCGACCGGCCATGTGAACGACTTGGCCTTCGACCGCGACGGTCACCTGTGGATCGCGACCCCCGGCGGGCTTCTTCGGTGGGACCAAGCCGACGACACGATCATCAAGTACACGACGGAACACGGTCTGGCAGATAACTGGGTCGAGAGCGTCGAAATAGCCCCCGACGGCGAACTGTGGCTCGCCACCAGCGGCGGCATCTCGCGCTTCGACGGACACCGATGGATCACCCACTCTGCCGAAAACGGCCTGCCGTGCAACGGCGTCACCGACGTTGCCTTCGCCCAGGACGGCAGCGTGTGGATCGGCACCTTTGGTTGCGGCGCTGCCCGCTTCGATGGTTCGACTACGCTCGCCACAGGCGAGGAGATGTGGACGATCTATACCGAGGAGGACGGCTTGCTCGAGCGGCACGTCCTGTGCGTCGCCGCCGTTTCCGACGGCTCGGTGCTGTTCGGTACCTGGGCCGGCGTCTCCCACTTTGACGGCAGCCGCTGGCTCTCCTACACGATCGACGACGGCTTGGTGCACCACGGCGTCGAGACCATCGCGGAGGACGCAGAAGGCGCGGTGTGGTTCGGCACCTGGGAGGGCATGTCGCGCCTCAATCGCACGATCTGGACCTCCTACAGCTCCGAAGACGGCCTCGGCTGGGTCGAATCTATCGCGGTGGCTCCCGACGGCACGGCCTGGGCCGGCACCCGGGACGGGGTCTTCCGGTTCAACGAGGAGAACTGGTCATGGGACGCTGCCCTCGTCATCGACGGCCAGCCGGACGAGCGGGGTGTGTCGGTCGCCATCGGGCCGGATGGCAGCGTGTGGGTGGGCACCTACAACGACGGCATCTACCACTTTGATGGTTCGACTAGGCTCACCACAGGCGGCAAGGGCTGGACCAACTACACGTGGGGCGGCGGCCTGCCGAGCAACAAGGTCGCCGCCATCGCCATCGACTCCGCTGGCGCGGTGTGGACCGAAACCCGTCCCGACCGGTACGATCAGGGCGGCGGCACGTGGCGGCTCGATGGCCATAGCTGGACAGCGGTTGCCACCGAAGGCAGCTTACCGAGCGGCGGCGTCACATCCACCATCGTGGCTCCCGACGGCACGCTATGGACCGTTCGGAAGCGCGGCGTCGCTCACTTTGATGGCGCGCGCTGGATCACCTACACCACCGCAAACGGCCTGATAGACGACGATGTCAACGGTGTCGCTATCGATGCCAAGGGCATCGTCTGGATCGCCACCAACGGCGGCCTCTCTCATTTCGTACCGCCGGAGTAACTCGATTCGTCCATTCGCGCCATTCATGATAAAATGCTGAGCAACGTCAACGACGCTGACGCTTCGTCAGAACCGTATTCCCACTGATGCATAGTCGTGAGAGCTTGGGTTTGGACAGGAAGGGGGAAATATGAGATTTTCGCACATCTTCCTAGAGAACTGGCGCAATTTTGAGCACGTGGATGCATCACTCCAAAGCCGCGCTTTCCTGGTAGGGCCGAATGCTTCCGGCAAATCCAATTTCCTGGATGCTTTCCGGTTCTTACGCGACATCGTGGCTTCAGGGGGAGGATTCCAAAAGGCTGTAACTGATCGAGGCGGCGTTTCCCGCATCCGAAACCTGGCCGCACGACGCTACCCAGACATCATTATGCAAGCCACCCTGCAAGATGGAGACGAAGATACGTGGCGCTACCGGATCGCGTTTGCGCAGGACAACCAGAGAAACCCTATCCTCAAAGAGGAAAAGGTGTGGCAGGGAGATCGTCTGATCTTGGATCGGCCCAACATCGAAGACCGCACCGACGAAGCGCGCCTCCGACAGACCTACCTGGAACAAACCATCGCCAATCGCGAGTTCCGCGACATTGCGAAATTCTTCACCTCCATACGGTATTATCACATCGTCCCTCAACTGGTCCGAGATCCAGAACGCTCGATAGGTCGGAAGGCGGATCCATATGGTGGCGATTTTCTGGAACAGATTGCACGCACAGATAAGCGCACCCGTGATTCGCGCCTGCGTCGCATTCTGAAGGCTCTCAAGGTAGCTGTCCCACAACTCAGCAAACTCGAACTTACTCAGGACGAAAGAGGGGTTCCTCACCTCCACGGAAACTACGAGCACTGGCGTCCCAAAGGAGCCTGGCAGACGGAAGCTGACTTCTCGGACGGGACTCTGCGTCTGCTTGGACTGCTTTGGGCTTTGTTGGATGGCTCGGGGCCTCTCCTGCTGGAGGAGCCAGAACTGTCGCTGCACCCTGGGATCGTGCGTTACGTCCCCCAGATGATGCGACGTGTACAACATGGGCGCAAACGCCCCATCCGGCAGATCTTTCTGAGCACTCACAGCAGCGACCTGCTGCGAGACGAAGGCATCGCCGCCGACGAGGTGCTATTGGTTCTTCCATCGCAAGAAGGCAGCCGCGTTGAAGTCGGCGCGGACATAGCCGAAGTCAAGCAACTGCTGGAGACAGGCCTGTCAGTCGCTGAGGTGGTTATCCCACGCACACAGCCCACCGACGCTGTTCAGCTTTCTTCTTGGGACTAGCGTAATGGAGCGAGCCACTTCTCGGGTCAACGTGCTCGTCGAGGATATCACGGACGAAGCAGTAGTGCGCAGACTGCTTGAGCACACAGGCTTGCACTGTGGGCATGTGTATGGCAAAAACGGCAAGGGCACGCTGCTCAAACTCCTCCCGAACTACAATCAAGCTGCCCGTTTCACGGCTGGTCGTTGTGGATCTTGATCAAGATGCGGAATGTGCCCCGCCATTCGTGCAAAGCGCACTTTCCACTCCATCCCAGCATATGTGCTTCCGCGTGGCGGTGCACGCCGTTGAAGCTTGGCTCCTGGCGGACACCGAGCGAATGGCCGCATTTCTGGGAATCCCAACAGAGAGAATGCCGCTCAACCCAGATACAGTCTTAGATCCAAAGGCCTCGCTGATCGACTTGGCCCGGCAGAGCCGCAGAAAGGTGATCCGCGGAGACATCGTGCCACGCGAGGGAAGTGGCAGCCGGGTAGGGCCTGGCTACGCCGGACGACTGATCGAGTTTGTCACAGCCACAGAACGCTCGTGGCGACCCGATGTTGCCGCCGAACGTTCGGACAGTCTTCGGCGTTGCATGGAGTCTCTGCAAACCCTGAAACGTCAACCGTAGGAGGCGCGATGGACGGCAAACTTACACGAGCACTGGTCCTTTCGGGAGGCGGGGGGCGCGGGGCGTACGAGTGCGGCGTCTACAAGTACCTGGAGGAGATCGGCTGGCAGCCCGACATCCTCGTCGGCACCTCCATCGGGGCTATCAACGCCGCGGCCATCGCCTCAGGCCGCAGCGCATCCGAGCTCGATGCCGCATGGCTGGCGACGCGCACGAAGGACGTGCAGCGCTTCTGGCGGCTGCGCCCTTGGAAATCCATCTACGACACCACTCCCTGGCGCAAGACGCTGGATCGCTATATCGATTTCGACGCGCTGGCCCACACCGACAAGCGGCTCCTCATCGCTGCCACCGAGCTGGAAACCGGCCAACTGCGCATCTTTGACAATCAGGAGACGACGCTCACCCCCGATCACATCTTGGCCAGTTGCTCCATCCCCCTGGTCTACCCGTGGACGAAAGTGGAGAGCTACCACTACTGGGACGGCGCGGTGATGGCCAACACGCCGCTTTCGGGGGCCATCGACGCAGGCGCCAACGAAATCGTCATCGTGCTGCTCTCCCCCATCGGCGAGCGGCACATGGAGCCGCCCCGCTGGCCGTGGCACACCCTCACCGTCGTACTCGACCTAGCTCTGAGCGCCACTTACGAAAACGACCTCAAGCAGTTAAATAACGTCAATCAGCTCGTGGCCGCGCAACTCGATAGCAAGCACCGAGAGGTGAAGTGCGAGGTCATCGCTCCCAGTCAGGAGACGGACCTCTCGCGCATTATCCGCTACGAACCGGACGTGAGCCAGGAGTTGATCGAAATGGGATACGAGGATGCCAGGGGGCAGATAGACGCAGGCTCGCGCTGATCGTTCGACCTCATCTACGGGAATCCACGCCGAAAAGACTCGACTGCGCGTTAGCCCGCGCCATACACTCGAGGGCGTAGGCTCGAAAGTCCTCCATCAGATCGGCGTGCTCCTCCGTTAGTTCCTCGCACCGGCGTGCGTGTCGCAGCGCCGACTCCCCCAGGCTCAATTCGGAGTAGACTCGCGCGATCAGCCACTCGGCCCGCTGGTGATGCGACCCTGTCCCAACCTTCAGCCAGTGGCAGCAAGATGCGTGCGCAGTGTGGAACATCGACTCGTCCTCCGCCTTGCTTCGGTCAGGCTTTCCCAGCAAGCACCAGACCTCGCCATTAGACTGAGCGCCGGCCCAACACACAAGAACAGGCGCGCCGGCTCTCGCAAGCACCAACGCGCCATCTCGATGGCGGACAGAACCTCGCCTCACCGCCCGTGTTCCTTTGTAGTTTTCCGCGGCCGCGTCCCGCTACGGCCTATCGAGCTATTCGAGCACTCTATGCCGGGACGCCTTGCGACGGGCTCACCCCGCCTGAGCCCGCCGTCAAGAACCCAAGCTACTACGCATCCTTACTTGAGAGGAACCGGGTCATCTTGGTGCCACACACGGGACACGTGCCCTTGGCTATTGGCTTGCCTTTTGCCGTCTTCTCTTTGACGCCGTCCTTGGCCACCCGCTTCTGACGACACTTGACGCAGTAACCTTCGAATTCCATTGCGGAACCTCCTTAAAATATAGTCTTGAACAGCTACCTTACATTCGGAGTTTCAGACCGTGCAACCCCGGCCCCTACCCACGGCTACTGCTCAAGCCGCCGGTCCAGACGAGACAAGTTTACCTCACCTCCGCGTTACACGCAAGTCCGAAAATCGCCGCTAAAACGCGTACTGACAGGCTCTGCCAGCCCCGAGCACGCGGTAGGGCTGATTGATCGCATGGTCGGCAACTCCAAACGGATGTATGAGTGAGCGAGTTAACGAATGTCGCTCAGTGACATTTCTAGGAGTCAATTCGGCTTTAGTTTCCGCTAATCAGACTGCCGACGGCAGGTGATAAGACATAACGATAAGTCCTGGAAGCGGCTGCAAGGCCATCCAGGGTATACAGAACCTTGAAATCTTAGCATCAGATCGTGTTTTCAAGTGCTG
>DAOUDX010000004.1:0-12977 GCA_034430835.1 Anaerolineae bacterium | reverse complement strand
CTCCAGCCTGTTACCCCGTAAGCTAAAGCTTTTCAGCTCGATGTTCAGCAGGGCGCGACGACCGAATGCCTGTAGTACCTCTTCTAGTGTGGGGATGCGCTCACCGGAGAACGATGGGCCGAAGGTAGATCCTGCGTCAAGTTGCTTGAGCTGGACAAGATGTAGCTCTGCCACACGACCGCTGCCGTCGGTGGTGGCGTCCACGTTGGAATCGTGGATGACCACCGGCACGCCGTCGGCTGAGAGGTGTACGTCGAGTTCGATGGCGTCGGCACCCAGTTCAACGGCCTTCTCGAAGGCGGCCAGCGTGTTCTGGGGCGAGACGGCGCTGGCTCCCCGGTGGGCGATGTTGAGATTGCCGGTCTTCCAATCTACCAATGCGCCGCTCTAGATCTCGACAAAGTAGGCTTCGCAGGCGCGATCGACCAGGTCTTTCGTCAGCGCGGGTTTCGCGTTCATGTAGTGGGCGATATCTATCAATTGATCCATGATGTCGCGCGGGTGGCAGGCGCGCTTGGCATGGTCGGGCTTGAGATAGTGTTCCTGGATCAGGTAGGCCAAGCCACGGTCGTCGTAGGTCACGCCCCGTTGCTCGCATATGCGCCGAAAGATCTCGCGGTATTCGTCCCACGAGGGGTCTTTGATCTCGATCTTGTGACGGATGCGTCGCAGGAATGCCTCGTCCACCAGGTCGCGCGGTGCGAGGTTGGTCGAAAAGACGATCAGCACGTCGAAAGGCACCTCGATCTTGCGACCGGTGTGCAACGTCAGGTAGTCCACGCGTTTCTCCAGTGGGACGATCCAGCGGTTGAGCAGGTCGCGGGGTCGGGCCTGCTGGCGGCCAAAGTCATCGATCAGCAGCATGCCGCCGTTGGCCTTCATCTGGAAAGGCGCCTCGTAGAATTTGTTGGTCTCGTCGTACACCAGGTCGAGTGTCTCCATTGTCAGCTCGCCGCCGGTGGTGATGACGGGGCGCTGGATACGCACCCAGCGCGGGTCGTGGTTCTTGCCGGCCGCGCCCTCGGCTAGCGTGTGGTTCACGTAGTCAAAGACGCGGATGATCTGGCCGCCGATCTCGACCGCGTAAGGGATGAACAAGGCTTCCCCCAATATCATCTGGCCGATGCTCTCGGCGATGGCGGTCTTGCCGTTTCCCGGGTGGCCGAAGAGAAAGACGGATCGGCCCGAGTTCACGGCTGGGCCTAGCTGGGCAAAGGTGCTCTCACCGATCACCAGATGAGACAGGGCCTGCCGCATCGTGCGTTGATGGACAATGACTCTGCCCAGGGGTTGGTGGCGTATTGCTTCGGAGTAGGCGTCTAGCGTCACGGGGGCGGCGCCGGCGTACTGGCTGCGGTCGAGCGCCTCGCGTCCCATCGCGCGGCCCTTCAGAGAGATAGCGTACTGATATGCCGCTTCTGCGAATCCTCCTGCGCCTTTGACCTCGACAAGCTTCTCGCGCTTGAGAAAGTCCAGCGCCTGATCGACCACGCCGGGATAGGGGAGTTTCATGCGATCGGACAGTTCGTAGCCTGTTAGGTTCCCCTCAAAGTACATGATCTTGAGCGCCAGGTCGGTCAGGAAGCCGAGACCCAGCCCCGTCTCCTTGATCGCGGTTGGCATTTTGGGGATAAAGGTCGTTTGTTTCGGACCGGTTGGCGTGCTCTCAGCCATCTCTTGCTCCTGATAATGCCGTATTACTATATTATACTATTAGTGCCCGGAAGCGGCAAAATCGACTATATCATTGTAACTCAGAGTAGCGTAGAAAGAGTTACAGGCCTGTTACGAGCTTGTTACTTCAGTAGGCCCCAATTTCCTGCAGTCGCTCGTCACTGATGCCAAAGTGGTGGGCGATCTCGTGACGCAGCACGTGCTCGACCGTTGTGTGCACTTGCCTCGCTGTTCGACAGCGCATCAGGATGGGTTGCCGGTAGATACTGATCTTGTCTGGCAGGACTAGGCCGTAGTTATGCGTGCGCTTCGTCTGCGGGACGCCGTGATAGAAGCCCAGCAATTGTGTCCGATTTCTGACGCCAGTCAACCGCAGTGTCTCTGGATCGGGCCAATCCTCGACGACGACCTCGACGTTGTCAAGCTTCTGTTTGAACTCGTCTGGCAGGCCGTCGAGAGCCTTGGCCACGATTTTGTCAAAAGAGTCACGGTTCAAGTGATTTCTGCTTCCAAAGCCTGCACCTGCTCTGCTTTGAGCGTTCCCAGCGGCTGCACCACCAACGGGCCAGTCCGCAATGCTGGAACCTGTTCCTCGTAGGTGGGAAGCTCGCTGCGGTAAAAGATGCCGATGGGGATACGATCACCCCATTCCAGCGCCCGCTCCCAGGCAGCGGCCTTGTCCGTGGGGTCGTATCCTTTCTCATCCTCCAGCTTGTAGACGCGCTCGGTGTAAAAGTCGTAGGCGTAGCCGCGGTTGAACGTCACGCAGGGTTGGAGCACGTCCACCAGCGCGTAGCCGGGATGATCCAGCGCCTCGCCGATGAGCCAGGCCAAGTGGGCCAGCTCGCCGGAGTAGCCGCGGGAGACGAAGGTGGCGCCAGCGGTGATGGCCATCGCCAGCGGCTGCACCGGCCAATCCGGAGCTCCTTCGGGCGAGGTCGGCGTGCGTTTGCCGTGCTCGCTGGTGGGGGAGTACTGGCCCTTCGTCAGGCCGTAGATGCGGTTGTCCTGCACCACGTCCACGATGTTGATGTTGCGCCGGGCAGCGTTGAGGAAGTGGCTCAACCCCTCGCCGTAGCCGTCGCCGTCGCCGTGGACGGTAAGCACCCGCAAGCCGTGGTTGGCCAGATGGGCGCCGGTGGCCACCGCCACCGTCCGCCCGTGCAGGCCGTTGAAGGCGGTGACTTTCATGTAGAAAGGCAGCTTGCTTCCACACCCGATGCCGGTGACCATGAGGATCTCATGAGGTGCGACATTCTTCTCGGCCAGCGCCATCTTGATGGCGTTGAGAATGGCAAAGTTGCCGCAGCCCGTACACCAGGTAGGGCGTTCTGTACCTTCAAAGTCCTTGCGTGTGAGCATACTACACCTCCTGCACCTTGGCGACGATGTATTCCGGCGTGAAGGCCCGGCCGTCGTACTTGCGGATTGAGCCATCCACCGAGAGGTCCATGCGAGCGCGCAGCAGCGTCTCGAATTGGCCGGTGGCGTTGCCCTCGACCACGATGGTTCGTTTCGCTTTCGCCAGCATCTGCGCCGTCGCTTGCGAAGGGAAGGGGTGCAAGCCGGTGTAGTGGAGCATAGCTGCTTGGCCGGGCTGCTCCGCGTTCAGCCGGTCGATTGCCTCCCGTGCCGGCCCGTAGGTGGAGCCCCAGCACAGGAGGGTGATATCTGCCTCCTCTGGGCCATACCGGGTGGGTTCGGGCATCTCTTGCGCCATCCCTTCTAGCTTGCGCTGCCGCTTATCTACCTGGGCTATCCGGTTGGCGGCGTCTTCGCTGATCGCGCCGCCTTCGTCGTGCTCGTCGCCGGTGGACACGTAGACGGCGTTGGGATGACTGGGCAGAGCGCGTGGTGAGACGCCGGATTCGGTGATCTTGTAGCGCCGGTAAGGCTCCGTTAGGGTGTCAAGCTCTTCCTTCGTCAGCAGTTCTCCCCGGTCGATGGTGACCTCGTCAAAGTTCAGCGCATCAGCCTCAATGGTGCGGTAGGCTACTGCCAGATAGTGGTCGCTCAGCACCAGTGCCGGCGTCTGATATCGCTCCGCCAAGTTAAAGGCCCGCCAGCCGATGCGGAAGGATTCCTCTATGGTGCCCGGCGCGAGAAGGAAGCGGGGAAACTCGCCCTGAGCGGCGTGCAGCATGAACAGCACGTCGGCCTGCTCGGTGCGAGTGGGGAGGCCTGTGGCGGGGCCGGGGCGCTGCGCATTGTAGACTACGACGGGGGTCTCGGTGATCCCGGCCAGGCCAACTGCCTCCACCATCAGGCTGAAGCCGCCGCCGGAGGTGGGCACCAGTGCCCGCGCGCCGACGTGGGCCGCGCCGATAGCCATGTTGATGGCGGCGATCTCGTCCTCGGCGTGCTTGGTCACCACGCCGTACTTTTCCGCGTGGGCGGCGAACCAGTGGAGGACGGGCGATCCGGGCGTCATCGGGTAGGCGGCGACGAAGCGGCAGCCGCCTGCCAGCGCGCCCAGCGCGAAGGCGTCGTTCCCGTTCAGGATCATTCGCTGCGGGGCGTCGGGCACCGCCTCCATGCGAAAGGCGAAGTCGGCCTTGAAGGGCTCGGCTGCTTCGACTCCTGCCTCGGCCACGCGCAGGTTGGCGTCCACCACAGCCTCACCCTTGCGGCCAAAGTTGTCGCGGATGACGCTCTCGATGTAGACGGGGTCGAACCCGATCAACCCGGCGGCCGCGCCCAACGCCAGTGTGTTGCGCATGACATCTCTGCCACCCTTTTCTTCCGCCAGGGCAGAGAGAGGGATGGGGAAGAAGCCCACGTCCGGCCGGCGCAGGTCGTCGGGTATCTCTTCCTTCGAGTCATAGACGATGCCGCCGCCTGGGATGATCGATCCCATGTGGCGCCGGATCGTCTCGATGTCCAGCGCCAATACGAGGTGTACAGGCTTGGCGTGGGAATAGAGTGGCTCGCGGGCGATGCGGATGGAGTAAAAGTTGTGGCCGCCGCGGATGCGGGAGTAGTAGTCGGGGAGGCCAAAGATGTACAGGCCGCCCCGCGTCAACGCCTTGGAGAATCCCGCTCCGCTGGATTCCAATCCCATCCCCGCCTCACCGCCGATGCGGATGGTGAGAGAGTTTGACGTCATAGTCATACTCCTTGATGCGATAAGCAGACGCAGTACGTGCTGCACGTATTGCGTGTTCCGGATCTCGTTTGTGTTATCCGATGAAGAACGGATACTCTTCGCTATCCCACCAGGTCTCGTTCTTGACGAGGTAGTCGTGGGTGTTTTGCAGCAGCTCGTAATGCTGCTCTTCCTGCTTGACCAGGAACTCGTAAGCTGCGCGGGCGTTGGGGTCATCCGTTCCGTCGGCTCCCTCGGCGTAGAGCTGGCGCGAGATGCGCTCCGTCTCCAGGCCGTACTATAACGCGGCGATGTCGCTTTCCACGGAGATCTGTCGGTCTGGGGTGAAGACGGGCATGGGGTCCGGCGGCTCCTCGCCCGGCAGGTCGGGGTCGGCGGGATCGAAGTTGAGTTCGGCGGCCATAGCTTCCTCGTGGGGCAGCCACCCTTTGCCTTCCTCCAGCGCCAGGTATTCGACCCACAGGAGGTGCAGGTGGTCTTTTTCCTGGTTGGCCAGATCGAGGAACATGGCCCTGCCGCGTCTATCCGAGGCGCGGTCGGCCACCTGCATGTAAAAGTTGTAGCCGTCTCGCTCCAGGCTCATGCCTTTGCGCAGGACGCCTTGAGGTGAGTTCCAATCCATTGTGTCGATACTCCTTTCTTCGGTCTATTTGTGTTCACCAAGCTGGGCTGTCCGCTCTCGTCGTCGAGCGATCAGTCTTTCATGTACTTTTTCAGATCCTCTTCAAAAGCGGCCAGTTCTTCAGGGTCGGAGGCCAGGGCCTCCTTCCAGGTGGGGCCGTCGCCGTATTGCACTTCCCAACCGAGGCCTTCCAGGTCCCAGATGGCATCCAGAGCGTCTTTCTTGGTGGCGCCGGGACCCAGGTGAGTCTCGTTGATGGAAAAGGTCATCGCGTGGTACCTCCTCGGTTTCTACGGGATGCACCCCAGCACTGAGATGCTGTCCGCAGAGGCCACGAGCGCGCTGCCGCCGCCGAGCTCGACGATATGGAGCTCTGCGGCGTAGGCTGCATTGACGACGGTGACGAGGGCAGAGTCGGGCAGGCACCAGTCGATGCCGTTCAACCCACCCCCCGCTGGCAGCGGCACCGGGCCCACGTTGCTGATGGCGCCGGCGTCGTCGCGCACTTTCAGCGTCAGCGAACCGAACGCCGCGCCGGCATAGTTGCCCTGGGCGAAGAGGGTGTGCGGCACTTTCTGCGACCAGGCGGCGTCGCGGGCCAGGGCACTCCCGTCGCTTGCGTCCACCAGGAGTGCGCGCACGCGGCTGGCGACGTCTACTTGCCACAGTTGATTGACTGCCATGTCGTAGCCTTCCGGCGCGTAGCCGGCAGGGGTGTAGCCCGCGGCGCGGTGCAGGTAGAGTAGATGGGTGGCATCGGGCGAGAGATGGGGATCGGAGCGATAGTCTCCTACGGAGAGCAGCTCGCGGCGGCTCAGGCTGTCGAAGGCAGCCGAAGGGGTGCCCGGTGGAAGTGCCACGGCCCAAACACCGCCCCAGTTCCCTTCGGTGTCGGGCAGGAAGGTGTCCAGCAGCAGCTCGTCGCCAGAGGCGGACCAGCCGATGGGCCTGCTGGGCAGCATCGCGTCTTTCGCCGCGGGAAAGACGAAAGTGTCCTCGAAGCGAGTGACAGTGCCATCCGCCAGATTGACGACGACGATGGCCCAGGTGTAGGCGCCGGGGTCGGTTCCCCCCAATTCCATAAAGGCCAGGCGGCTCTCTGCCCGGTCAAAGGCCGAGCCGTAGAAGGTAAAGCCTGGTGTGAGGGGGATGGTGTGGGTGCTACCGCTTTCGAGACTTCTGGCTATGACGGATGCAGGCGATCCGCTCGCGTAGGCGATCCAGCGGCCAACTCGCGAGATCCTTGTCTGGAAGGGCACTGTCAGCCCCAGATCGACGGACGTTGGGCCGGGGGTCAGGGCGTAGAGTTGCGCGCTGGCCCACGAGCCGGAGGTATAGAGGGCAAAGGTGCCTGCGGGAAGCCAGCTGGAGGGCGGCGGCTCGGTCGGCGCCGCTGGAGGAGAAGTGGGTGATTCCGTGGTCGGCACTGCTGTTGGCCCATCGCCGGAGGGTGCCGTGGGCGGGGCGTAGGCCGTGACCGTGTCGGGTGGAGGGCCAGATGTCGGCTCTGGCATACTGCACGCCAGGATGCTCAGCGCCAGTGCGGCGGCTGCGAGGAGTATGATGGATCGCCTGGTCATGTCGCCACCTCAAGCTCCTTTATGGATTTGGCAGCGTGCCGCAAGAACTCCCGGCACGCTTTGGGGAAGTTGAAGCCGTGTTTCCGTACTCGGTGAACCTCTAACTCCGATAGCTTGACCAGACGCAGCGGCGAGGATTCATCCCTCACCGTCGGGTTCTCCGGTTCGTGATCTATGGCCGTATTCGTGTGCCCGCATTTGTCGCACTGATAGAGACAGCGATACGGCATCGACCACCGGAAAGGTATTCCCTTCTCACGATGTTCTTCCCGCAATGCGTCTTGGATGTCGTAGACGTTGTCCCCCGGCGATAGTTTCCGTTCCCAGGCCATCTTGAGCAGGTCGGGGAGCGCATCGTAAATAGCGCGTAGATCTCGGGTCTGCTGATGCATGGTCACGTGAGCCTCGCTACGCCGGTCGCCCGACGGCTGTCATATAGATCGTGCTCTCTTCGACCCTGTCCACGCCCAGCAAGTCGTTCGCCTCCTCGTCGTACAGCGCAGCGATCTGGCAGCTGCCCAATCCCATGGCCACCGCCGCCAGCGCCAGGTTCTGCGCGATGTGCCCGGCGTCGAGGTAGACGTAGCGGTAGGCCCTCTGGCGGTACTTCCACTTGCAGCGCCCAAAGACCGCTGTCCAGACGAAGACGACGTTGGCCCTGGCTGCCATATCCTGGTCGAGGGCGGCCCGGGCGATCTCGGCACGGGAATCGCCGGCCTTCAATTGCTCCAGCGCGTGCTCTGCGACGGCATAGTGGTAGATGCCGGACTCGATCCCCTCGACAGCGTTGACGACCAGGTACGTCTCCACCGGGTACAGGGCACCGGCGGAGGGGGCGGTGCGAAATCCATAGCCCTGGCTCTCCTGGGTGATCCCTTGCGCTGCCCAAAGCAGTTGCGAAAGCTCCGGCTCCCGCATCGGCGCGTTCTGGTACCGGCGGACGCTGCGCCGCTGCCGGGTCACCTCCCAGATGGGAGCACCATCCTCAATCTGTGGAGGGCTGAGGGGAATATTGGGTACTTCAGGATAGCGTTTGTAGGCTTCGGGCCGTGCAACCCAATCCAGCCCGCCGCCCGGCAGGTGGCCGCGTCGGTACTTGGTTTCTTGCTGGAAGGTATCTCCGATGCCGCCGTTCATCAAGTTGGCACCCCTCTGTTTGTGCATAAAGCGGTAGTAGGAAGTGAGGTAAGGAGCAGTCGCCATGCCCTGTTAGGGCACCCTCAATGACGAAAATCGCACGCCAAGCCGTCAAGAACGCCAAGGGTTTTCTTCTTTGCGACTTCGCCTTGGCGTGAGATTCTATTTTCGAGGCAGGGAGTAAGGGAGATGGAGGGGGACATCCCTTAATCCCTATTTCCTACTCCTTACTCCTCGTTGACTGGTACTCTGAAGCCTCGCAGGCGTTCACCAGAAACGTTCGAAACGCTCTCTCTTTGCTTTGCAGATGGGGCAGACGCCGGGGGGCTGCTCGCGGGCGCAGAGGTAGCCGCACACCCGGCAGCGCCAGACGGGCAAGGAAGGTTCGCCAGCGGGCACGTGAGCTTTCGAGCCCTTCGTGTCCTGAGGGCGCTGGCCCTCGGGCGGGCGGCGCTCCGGGATAGATTCGACCTCTCGCCTGCCTTCCACGACTTCTTCCGAGACGTAGAGGGCGCAGTAGCAGGCTCCCCAATCGACCAAGTCGGGATCGCGATAGTCGCAGGGGCAGATGATGTCCAGGTCTTGCTGCTTGTCGCCCGTTGCCAGCCGGCAGGGGCAGGCCCAGTAGCCGTACCGCTGCTCGTTGATCAGCAGGCTCTCGACCAGTGCCTTTGTGAACTCGACATCTGGGTTGAGATGGTAGCCTGATGCCTCAGCCTCGCGATCCAATCGTTCGTAGAGCGCGTCGATTTTCTCTGTGGGAATAGCATTCTCCTCGCTCACAATCCCAGCTCCTCCGTGAGTTGCTCTGGCTTGTATCCTACCACGCTGCGTTTGTTGTCGATGACGATGGTGGGAAAGGACACGGCCGAGTTCCAGCGTCGGACCTGTTCCTTCGCTTCGTCTCGCTCCGCGCCTTGCAGCAGGTCGATGTACACAAAATCAAATGCTACGCCTTGTTCCTCCAAAAACTTGCGCGTCTTGCGGCACCAGATGCAGGTAGACAAGCCGTAGAATCTGACCTGATGCTTGTCGTGCGGGCCGGATACTCTGCCTCTCGGTTCTGCCACGGGTGCCTCCTTGTGTTTACCTATTTGCCATCCAAGTACGAGTGGCCGGACTTTCCGCGCCCGGCCTCTCAGATGGGAGCGAAATGGTTATCGCCGCGCTATCTGTGGGTCGATGTTGTTCGGCCCGCCGCACTCTGGCGTATAGCACGTGGCATCGACAAAGTTGCACTTTTTCTTGCAACTGGGACAGGTTGCAGGCGGCGTGGCGGCCTGCAGGGTGTAACCGCAGTTAGAGCATTTCCACCAGTTCTTGGGCTCTTCCATCGTAATCCCTCCTGGAAGCACACTTTGAGCTTGAATCCCTACTTTCGGGAAAAAGTCGGCTGCTGTATCCCTTATTAGGCCTGGGCCACAGCTTGATTCAGGTCGTTCATCAGGGCATCCAGATCGATGCCGTGGGCCATCGCGCCTTGTTGAATGTTCTCGAAGCGTGCCACGGCACAGCCGACGCACCCCAGCCCATGCTTGAAAAAGATGTTGATCGTGCTGGGGTATTTGCTCACGACCTCGCCGATGGCCATGTCTGGTGTGATGGTCTTTTGCTCTTCCATTTCTGCCTCCGATTTGTTTTGCGCGATGCACGCAGTGTTATTGTACACCAAACCCAGTGTATGTTCAAACTTTTGCTTCTTCCAAGAGCGCTCGCAGTAACTCCGGCTCGGCGACCGGCGGGCGGCAAGTGAAATCGACGCACAGGTAGGCGGTGGCCTTTCCATCGACCGGTTCGCGGTCTTGCAGCAGCGGGACGTGCTCCGGGTTGCCCACTGCCACGATGCGATGGGGTTGGTAGCCGTTCGCGCAGACGCCAAGTAGCGCCTGGGTGTCTTCTCTCTCAATGTCTCCCACGATGGCGACCTCGCGCGGGCGGGCCAGCGCATAGTCGAGCGCCGCCAGCCACTGGGCAAAGCCCAGCGGATACTGCGCCAGCAGATGCTGCATCGTTGTTAGGCTGTGGTGTGCTATCTTTGCGTAGCGTGGCTCGACCGCCAGCCCTGCCAGACGTTGCAGCACCAGCGCGGCCATTCCGTTGCCGGAGGGTATGGCGTTATCCTGTAGCTCCCGTGGCCGGATGATGAGTGCTTCGTGGTCGTCGCTGGTGTCGTAGAATCCGGCAAAGAAACCAGCATTGCTGGTTTCTTTGCTTGGCGAATGCTTCTTTGGAAGCATTCGCACGCCGTCGGGCGCGATGAAGTGCTCGATCATCGCGTCGGCCAACTCGCGGGCGGCCAGGTACCAGCGTGGCTCGAACGTGGTCTGGTATAGCTCCAGCAGCCCCTCGATGAGGTGTGTGTAGTCCTCCAGGTAGCCATTGCCCTTTGCTATTCCATCTTTCCACGTGCGATGCAGGCGACCGTTGGGGGTTCGGAGCTCGTCCAGTAGAAACGCGGCGTTGCGCTCGGCGACCTGCCGATAATCGTCGCGGTCTAGCACGCGCGCGGCCTCGGCGAAGGCGGCCAGCATCAGCCCGTTCCACGAGGCGAGCACCTTGTCGTCGCGCCCGGGGTGGACGCGCCCCTTGCGGGCCTCAAACAGCTTGCTCCGCGCCTCGGCCAGCGCTTCCCGTTCTTCCAGGGCGCCCACCAATTCCAGGATGTTCTTGCCTTCGAAATTTCCGCCGTCTGTCACGCCGTAGGCTTCAACAAAGTGATCGGCCTCGTCGCCCAGGATGTCTCGGATATCATCTGTCGCCCAGAGGAAGAATCTGCCCTCTTCCCCTTCACTGTCGGCATCCTGTGTGGCATAAAAGCCACCGTTGGGGTCGAGCATCTCGCGGACGATATAGTCCAGCGTCTCCTCCGCGATGGTGCGGTGGAGCGGCTCACCCGTCACCTGCCAGGCGTGCAGGCAGACGCGGGCCAGTTGCGCGTTGTCGTACAGCATCTTCTCAAAGTGGGGCACCAGCCAGCGATTGTCCACCGAGTAGCGGTGGAACCCGCCGCCGAGTTGATCGTATAGGCCCCCGCGCGCCATCGCGTCCAGGGTCCGAGTGACCATCTGCAGCGCCTCGGCGTCGCCCGTCGTGTGGTGATAGCGCAGCAGGAACTCGAGCGTCATCGGCTGGGGGAACTTGGGTGCGTCGCCCCAGCCTCCGTAGCGGTGGTCGAAGCCGCGTGCAATGCCCTCGAAGGCCGAGTCCAGCGTTTCGCGTTTCACGTCCTCGCGTTTCGCGCTTTGGAGCGCCGTCACCTGCCGTTCGATGGCGTTCACCAACTGCTGCCCGTCTTCCAGAAGCTCCTGCCGCCGGTTCTGCCAGGCGTCGGCCACAACCAGCAGCACATCCGTGAACGCTGGGCCGCCGTAGCGCGGGGTGGGGGGGAAGTAGGTGCCGCCGTAGAAGGGGATGCCTTCTGGTGTGAGGAACATGGACATCGGCCAGCCGCCGCCCCCGGTCAGCGCCTGCACCGCGCTCATGTAGATGCGATCCAGGTCGGGCCGCTCCTCCCGGTCCACCTTCACGTTGACAAAGTGGGCGTTCATCACCGCCGCCGTGCGCTCGTCCTCGAACGACTCGTGGGCCATCACGTGGCACCAGTGACAGGCGGAGTAGCCGATGCTGAGAAAGATCGGCTTATCCTCGGCTTTTGCCTTCTGCAGCGCTTCTTCGCCCCAGGGGTACCAATCCACCGGGTTGTCGGCGTGCTGAAGGAGATAGGGGCTGGGCTCGTTTGCCAGGCGGTTGGCCATCGTTCTACCTCGGTTTCGTCTGCTAGCGACCTGGACACACGGTTTGTTCCAGGCTGTTCTGCCCTGCCGGAGACAGCCCAAGGCTGCCTGCTTCTTCCTGCAACTGCTCGCACGTGCCGTTGCCACCCAAGTAGCCATTGACGCGCGCAGCGGCTGTGGAGGCCACAAAGTCGGCGTTGTCGGGATACATCGCGCTAAACTCTTGCATCAGATCGGGCGTGTTCCGCAGCCGGTATTTCTGATGATACGCCTCGGCGGGATAGAACGCGCCAGCGGGGACGATCTCTGTATAGATCTTTGCTTGCCTTCTGGTTCGTTCTTGCTCTTTCGATTTTGCTGCCAACTCTCTCTGCGTCTCGTCGTGGTAGAACACGATGGACGCATATTGACGTGACCAAGGTTGTGCTGTTGGACTGTGACTGCTCCAGAAAATGCTTAGCAACTCTTCGTAGGAGATTCGAGCCGGGTCATACTCGATCTGGATCGTCTCGGTGTGGTCGCCCAGGTTGCGATAGGTGGGATTCTCTGTTGTCCCGCCTGCATACCCGACGCGCGTGCGAACCACACCGGGAAGGCTCCCGAACCGGGAGTCCGGTCCCCAGAATCAGCCCAGCGCAAACGTCGCTGTCTCCGTGTGCGCCGGTGCCGAAGCATCTATGGGCGGTATGTTACTGCCTTGCGATTGTATCTGTTCCATGGGACTCCTATTACTCACCCAGCCGAAATAGACTGCTGCTGAGGCCAGTGCCGCGATGGTGAGGAGCAACCCTAGTGTGATCAGTCTCCTGGGCATCGTTATGGCCTTTCGAATATCGGCCCTTCGACGTCGCCATCGTTGTTATAGCCCCGTTCCTCCCAGTATCCTTTGTAGTCCGGATCGTCGGAAAGCTCGATCTGGGTCACCCACTTGACCCACTTGTATCCCCACTTTGACTCGGCGACCACCTGGAAGGGAAAGCCACGCTCCGGCGGCAGCGTCACGCCGTTCATCTTGTGGGCCAGCAGGATGTTGTTCTCGCGGACAAAGTCAAGAGGCAGCGAGGACGTATACCCATCCTCGGCGTGGAAAATGACGGTGTTGGCCTCGCCCTTAGCGCCCGCCC
>DAOUDX010000003.1:0-3136 GCA_034430835.1 Anaerolineae bacterium | reverse complement strand
TGTATCGTAAAGGAGATATCACACTAACCTTTGAGAAAAAGGAGTTAGATAACGATTCCTTCCTTTGTCCTGCTCCGCTGACTGCTAAAGAGACCCAGATGATGCAGCAATTGGCGCTCCGGGCCTACCGCGTGTTAGGTTTCAAGGATTTTGGTCGAATTGACACGATATTGACCGAGGAAGGGCCGTTCTTGTTGGAGGGGAACACGTTCGCGGGGCTGATATGCACGCCCAAGGAAAAACCTCACAGCTACGTTGGCTTCATGGCTCGCGCGGAAGGAAAGGACGGCAAGGATCTGCTGGATGAGATCATTCAGAGCGCTATCAAGAGACTCGGTTTGAAGACTAGAGAACGAGATGCCAGCACCTCGGATAGAGATAGAACTCAACAAACTGGCACATAACGCCCGCAAGCTGACGGCGCTATACGGCTCCAAGGGGATCTGCGTCACCGCCGTCACAAAAGGGGTCTGTGGCTCCCCCAGGATTGCGAGCGCTTTGCTCAACAGTGGCATTCGCTCCTTCGGTGATTCACGCATCGCCAACATCCAAAAGATGCGAGAGGCCGGGTTAGACGCGCAATTCATCCTCATACGCTCCCCTATGCCCAGCGAGGTCGAGCGAGTGGTCGAGTTTGCCGACGTGAGCCTCAATACCGAAATCTCCATTATCCGACTTCTTGGCAGACACGCGGCCAAACGCGGCAAGATCCAGCGGATCATTCTGATGATCGAACTGGGCGACCTGCGAGAAGGCATACTGCCCTCCGATGTCGAGCCAATGGTGGCGGAAGTGATGGGTCTGCGAGGCATCAAACTGATCGGGTTAGGAACGAACCTGGCCTGTTTTGGGGGTGTCAGGCCAACCGAGGCAAAAATGCGGGAGTTGTCTGTAATTGCCGGAAACCTTCAACAGCAGTATGGCATTACCTTTGAGATCGTCTCCGGGGGGAACTCGGCAAACTACCAGTGGTTCGTTTCGACGCCGGACGTCGGCCTCGTCAACCACTTGCGCATCGGCGAGGCGATCCTGTTGGGTTGCGACACGTTAACCCGAGAGCGGATTCCCGGCCTGTATACGGACGCCTTCACGCTGGTCGCCGAGGTGGTCGAACTTAAGACAAAGCCCTCGCGGCCCTACGGCGAAATTGCCCAGGATGCATTCGGTCGCGTTCCCGTATTCGAGGGCAAAGGAAATATGGAAAGGGCGATCCTCGCCCTCGGAAGGCAGGACGTTGACGGTTCGGCAATCAAGCCCAGGATAAAGGCGGACGTCCTGGGAGCAAGCAGCGATCATTTGATTCTGGACGTTAGTGGCCTGGGCCTGGAGGTTGGAGCAAAAGTGCAGTTCGACGTCGGGTACAGCGCGCTGCTCCGGGCGATGACGTCGCCCTACGTGGAAAAGGTGTATCTGTCCCGATCGCACCTGATGGCACGAGGGTCTTCCTCGTGTTGACTATCTACTCGCCTGTGCAGCGCACCCATCGGCCCGCTTACGTCGTCAAGCAAGGCGAGCGCTCCGCATCGTTTGACGTGCCGGAGCGTGTTGACAGCATCCTGTCTGCCATCAACGAGCCGGAGTTGGGGCCAGTCATCGCTCCTGATGACGCCGGACTTGAGCCGATCCGCGCCGTTCACGACACGGGTATGATCGAGTACCTGATGACCGCATACGAGCGGCAGAATGCAGAGGCCGGAGTCTCGACGCCCGTGTTCCCAGCCTTCTTTCCGCCTTCAGGGCAACGGCGGCGTCCAGGTTGCTTTGAAGGACAAAAGGGGTTCTACTGTACGAACACGGGGGTGCCAATAGACGGGGACACCTGGAAAGCAACGGTGGCTTCGGCCCACTGTGCAATTGCCGGGGCGAGGCATCTGCAATCTGGAGAATCACGTGTATACGCTTTATGCCGTCCACCGGGGCATCACGCTGGCCCTGACTTTTTTGGCGGCTATTGCTATCTGAATAACGCGGCTATTGCTGCACAGGTATTGCGTGAAAACGGCGAACGGGTCGCCATCCTGGACATAGACTACCATCACGGAAATGGCACCCAGGCCATCTTTTACGCAGAGCCAGACGTATGGTATGGCTCTCTTCACATTGACCCTGATACAGACTATCCTTTCTTCGCCGGTTACGCAGATGAGGTTGGCATAGGAGCGGGTGAGGGTACAAATTGGAACGTGCCACTGTCACCTGGAACTGGCCAAGGCCGGTATTTGTCTGCGCTGG
Source organism: Anaerolineae bacterium (assembly GCA_034430835.1). Lineage (GTDB taxonomy): Bacteria > Chloroflexota > Anaerolineae > B4-G1 > B4-G1 > JAFGED01. The sequence continues at coordinate 904 of DAOUDX010000003.1, read as the reverse complement.
GAACCCTTCTGGTGCGCTTGACTGCATTTAATCCTCAGTGGCTCATTGTCTCAGCCGGGTTTGACACGTACATCGGTGATCCGATTGGCACTTTTCAGCTCACGACGGCAGGCTTTAATAAAGTCGGCCGGCGTATTCGAACGCTAAACGTGCCCACGCTGATTGTCCAAGAGGGCGGCTATTGTGTACCGGATTTGGGACGAAACGTGGCGGCCTTTCTGAAAGGATTGGCTGATTTTAAGCAGTCGGACTGAGAGTCACTTGCCAGAAACTGGGATCAGGCTGCCGCCCAACCACGGCTTGCACCCGACGCGGCTATCGCCGCTCGAAATCGGCGGCCTCACGCGCTCGTAGTCGGTCTTGTGATGGAGGCTCTTTCCCACACCCGCGCGGCGGCTCATGCTAACCATTAGGCACGCGAGCGCGATGAGAGATTTCTAGGAGGAAACATGGACACATCAACGATTGGCAAAAAAACTACAGCAATCGGGTTCTGGTCAGCGATATTAGCAGCTGTGTTCGCTGTCTCTTTTGCTGTCCTTTCCGTTGTCTTTTCCCCAGAGGAGTGGGGCGGGATAGAATCCTATGCGGATTCGTTCAGATCGATTGAGATGGCGTCGGTCATTCCAGTGTCTCTACTAGCTCCAACAACGATCGTCTTTATGGCCTGCGTCCATTACTATGCACCTGAGGACAAGAGAGTCTTCTAGCTACCTGACACTTTTGAGTGAAGGCGTTCAAAAACTGGCATTTGAAGCTTCGCACAACGCATGGTAATGTTTCTCAACAGTTGAGATAAATGGCGAAAGGGCCATCTGGACGCCCCGCGGGGCATTCGAAACACAGTTCAAACTGGCTCAAGATGCTCTTGTCCCCCACGCCGCAAGAAACGCGAGTCTTGAGC
>DAOUDX010000002.1:0-33793 GCA_034430835.1 Anaerolineae bacterium | reverse complement strand
GACGTGATCGAGGAAGACCCCTTCGAGGGCGGCCGCCGGGCTGTGCTCAACCTGGCCCACACCACGGCCCACGGGCTGGAGCGGTTGAGCGACTATGAGATGCGCCACGGTGAAGCGGTCAGCATCGGCATGGTTGCGGCGGCGCGAATTGCGGTTACAATAGGGCTGGCGGAGCCCGTGTTGGCCGACCGTATCGAGGCGGCGCTTGCAGCATGGGGCCTGCCGACAATGTGTCCATCGTACGATGCCGATGCGATCTGGGAGTCGATGGCCCACGACAAGAAGAAGCGTGACAAGACGCTCCGCTGGGTGTTGCCGCGCGAGATCGGCGCGGTGGAGATCGTCGAGGGTGTGCCGCAGGAGGTCGTGAAGACGGTCCTGCGTAGTCTTTACAATCCAAGGAGGATTCATAGTCATGCGCGTACTGGTTTCTGATTCACTGGCCCAGGATGGGATCGACATCCTGAGTAAGGAGCTAGAGGTAGACGTCAAGACCGGCCTGAGCGAGGACGAGCTGGTCTCCATCATCGGCGACTACGACGCCCTGGTCGTGCGCAGCGGCACGAAGGTGACCGCGCGCATCATTGAGGCTGGAAAACGGCTGCAGGTCATCGGGCGTGCCGGCGTGGGGGTGGATAACATTGACGTGGAGAAAGCCACCGAGCGGGGCATTCTGGTGGTCAACGCACCCGACGGGAACAGCATCGCCGCTGCCGAACACGCCATTGCCTTGATGTTTGCCATGGCCCGCAACGTTCCCCAGGCCAATGCTTCCCTGTCTAGCGGCAAGTGGGAGCGGAAAAAGTTCATGGGGGTCGAGACGACGGGCAAAACGTTGGGGGTGGTAGGCATGGGACGCATCGGTCAGCAAGTGGCCCGCCGGGCGCGCGGGCTAGAGATGCGCGTCATCGCTTACGATCCCTACATCGCCGCCGACTTGGCCGAGCAGATGGGTGTGGAGATGTGCGAGTTGGACGCTCTGATGGCTCAGGCCGACTTTGTCACCATCCACGTCCCCAAGGCCCCATCCACTGTTGGCCTGATCGGCGAGCGGGAGCTGGCGCTGATGAAACCCACCGCCCGGCTGATCAATTGCGCCCGCGGCGGCATCGTCGATGAAGAGGCACTGCTCAATGCCTTGGACAGCAGGCAGTTGGCCGAGGCGGCCCTGGACGTCTTTTCTGTGGAACCGTTGCCGTCCGACAGTCCCCTGCTTGGGCATCCCAAGCTTGTGGTCACGCCGCATCTGGGCGCGTCCACCCAGGAGGCGCAGGTGGCCGTCGCCTACGACGTGGCTCGGCAGGTGGTGGATATCTTGGCCGGACGCCCGGCGGCGCATCCGGTCAACGCCCCCATAATCCCACCAGAGACCCAGGCGCAGTTGCTGCCGTTCTGCGAGCTGGCGGAAAAACTCGGCCGCGCCGCCAGGCAGTTGACGGAGGCGCACATTGACCAGGTGCACTTTACCTACGCCGGTCACTTGGCCGAGATGGACACCGGCCTGCTGCGGGCGTTGCTCATCAAAGGCCTGTTCGGCATCACCGAGCCTCGCATCACGCTGGTTAACGCCAGCTTGATCGCCCGAGAGCATGGGCTGCGGGTGGTGGAGGAGAGGACCGAGGACGCGACTCTCTTTGCCAACCTGGTCACCATCTCTTTTGAGGAGAACGACAAAGAGCGCGTGTTGTCTGGAACGATCATGCGCGGCGAGCCTTTCATCGTGCGTATCGATCAGTACTGGATGGACGTCATCATGCAGGGGTACCAGTTGCTGGCTTTCCACCGCGATCGGCCCGGTCTCATCGGCGAAGTGGGGCAGGTGACAGGGCGGCACGACATCAACATCGCTTTCATGGGCCTGGGACGCTTGCAGCCTCGCGGCGACGCGCTGATGGCGCTCACGCTGGACGAGCCTGCATCACCTGAGGTGCAGGCCGAGATCGCGGCGCTGAAGGACATCTACAGCGTGCGGTTGTTAAAGTTGTAGATAGAAAAGTGCCAAATCCCAAATCTCAGAGCTCAAATCGCAAGATTCTCGTCCTCCACGGCCCCAATCTTAACTTGCTGGGGCGGCGGGAGCCGGAGACGTACGGCCGCGTGACGCTGGACGAGATCGACGCGGCGCTGCAAGAGACAGCGGCAGGACGCGGCGCGGAGCTGCGCGTCCTGCAGTCCAACCACGAGGGCGCACTGCTCGACGCTATTCACGAGGCGATGGATTGGGCCGACGGCATGCTCATCAATCCCGGTGCGTACACGCACACCAGCGTTGCGCTGCGCGACGCCATCGCCGGGGTGGGACTGCCTGCGGTGGAGGTGCACCTCTCGAACATCTACGCCCGCGAGGAGTTTCGCCACGAGTCCCTCATCGCGCCGGTGTGTGTGGGGCAGATCAGTGGGTTCGGGTGGCGGAGCTACGTGCTGGGGCTGGAAGCGCTCCTGGATCATCTGGTCGATCTAGAGGAATCTGAGCGGTGAAACGCGCCAGTTGTCTCAGTAATTTGCCTCCTTACCCCTTTGCCCGCTGGGAGGGGCAGGTGAACGCTGCCCGCCGGCGGGGCTTTGACGTCATCCGGCTTGACATCGGCAACCCCGACCTGCCGCCGCCGGATGACGTCGTCGAGACTCTGTGCCATTCGGCCCACCAGCCCGACCGCCACGGCTACCCGGACTATCGTGGTATCCCCGAATTGCGGCAGGCTGTGGCCGACTATTACGATCGACGCTTTGGCGTGACGCTTGACGCCGATACGCAGGTCGTGCCCCTCATCGGCTCCAAAGAGGGCATTGTCAACTTGGCGCTGGCCTGCCTCGATCCCGGTGATCTCGCCCTGGTGCCCGATCCAGGCTACGCGCCCTACACGATGGGCACGATCCTGGCGGGTGGGGATGTCCATACCTTTCCGCTGCTGGCTGAGAATGGCTTTCTGCCCGACCTTGATGCCATCCCGGTCGATGTGGCCGATCGGGCGGTGCTGATGTGGCTCAACTATCCGAACAACCCCACCGGCGCGACCGCTGACCTCGACTTTTTTGCCCGCGCGGTCGGTTTCGCCGGCCGTCACAATATCCTCCTGTGCCACGACGCGCCCTACTGCGACGTGACCTACGGCGGCTACGTGGCTCCGAGCCTGCTGCAGGTGCCCGGTGCGACGGACGTGGCGGTGGAGTTCAACTCCCTCTCCAAGACGGCGAACATGGCCGGATGGCGGGTGGGAATGGCGGTGGGGAATGCCGATGCGCTCGCCGCGCTGGCGCAGGTCAAGTCGAATGTCGATTCGGGCATCTTCCGCCCGCTGCAGGAGGCCGCCGTTCGCGCTCTTGCCGCCGACGCTGAGTGGCTGGCGGCGCGCAACGCGATCTACGGAGAGCGAATGGAGATCGTCGTGGAGGCGCTTGGCGCCGCAGGTATGGAGACAACCTGCCCTCGCGCCACCCTCTACGTCTGGGCGCAGGTACCGATGCAGTGGCTGTCGGAGCCGTTCGCGCAGGCGTTGCTGAAGGACACCGGGGTGGCCATCGCCCCAGGGCCGTTCTTCGGGCCGGCAGGCGATGGATACGTGCGGCTCTCCGTCACCGCGCCGACGGAGCGGGTGCGCGAGGCGATGGAGCGGTTGCGTCAGTTCGTGGCCGAACAGTGATAGCAAAGCCTCGCTTGCTCGTGACCGGCGGCAGCGGATACCTGGGCGGGTGGGTGGTTCGGCTGGCCCGTGATGGCTGGGGGGTGACTGCCACCTACTTATCCCATCCTGCGAATGGACCCGGTGTCAGTTGGCGGCAGTTGGACGTGCGGGACGCGGCGGCGGTGGCGGCGTTGGTATGCCAGGTCCAACCTGACGTCGTCGTTCACACAGCCTCTCTCAACCCTGGCCAGGGCGACGACTTTGAGGCGGTGAACGCCGATGGCAGCAGAAACGTCGCTCGCGCTGCGGCTTCCTGCGGTTCGCGCTTGATCCACCTCTCCACCGACGTGCTCTTCGACGGCAAGAAAGGCAACTACGTCGAGGAGGATCCTCCCAGCCCAATCACACCCTACGGGCGCAGCAAGGCCCTGGCCGAGGAGACGGTGCTCGCGTCCGGCGCGGAGGTTGTCATCGTGCGCACGTCCCTCATCTACGGCTGGCGGCCGCGCGCGGATCGCAACACGCGCCAAATGATGGACGCGCTCGCGGCGGGCCAGCCGGTGCGCCTCTTCACCGATGAACTGCGCTGCCCCATTTGGGTGGAGAGCCTGGTGGCAGCGGTGGTCGAGCTGGCGGGAATGGGCTACGCGCGATTTCATCGCGTTGGCGTGTTGAACGTCGCCGGGGCGCAGGCCCTCTCCCGCTACGAGTTCGGCGTGCGGCTGCTGCGCTTCCTTGGTGTCGATCCAAGCACTGTTATCCCCACTCCCAGCCCTAAAGACAAGCTCCGCCCGCTCGATTGTACCCTCGATTGCTCCCGCGCCCGCAAGCTCTTACGCACGCCGCTGCCGGGCGTGGATGAGGTGCTGGCAGCGCACAGCTTATCCCCTTGACGCTCTGCCAAGATGCGTTAGAATGCCCTCGTGAAGTATTACGTTTGGACGATCGGTTGCCAGATGAACGAGGCCGACTCGCGGCGGCTGGCCTCGGCGCTGGAGCGGCTGGGTTACGCGCCCGCCGACCGGGCCGAAGAGGCCGACGTGGTCGTGCTCAACACCTGCGTCGTGCGCCAGTCGGCGGAGGATAAGGCCGTCGGGCGGCTGGGCGCGCTGAAGTCGCTGAAGGAGCGTCGTCCGGAGATGGTCCTGGGCCTGATGGGCTGCCTGGTGGGCGTACGCACCCCCGTGGGCGTGCGCGACCCGGCTCCTCTCCAGAAGCGCTTCCCCTGGGTGGATGTCCTCATGCCGCCCTCGGAGCCGGAGCCGCTGCTGGCGCTCCTGGCCGAACGGGGCTTGGTGGACGAGGCGCGGGCGTTGGAGGCAGAGGCCGCCGTGCGCCGTTACCACCTGCCGGATGGCGATCTACTCCTTCCGGCCCACGAGCAGAATACACTTGTCTCAGCCTATATTCCCATCGTGCTGGGCTGTTCCACCGGCTGCACCTACTGCGTCATTCCCTACCGCCGCGGCCCGGAGCGCAGCCGCCTGGCGGACGAGATCGTGGCGGAGGCGCAGGCGCTGGCCGCGCAGGGCGTGAAAGAGATCACGCTGCTGGGACAGATCGTGGACCGCTATGGGCTCGACCTGCCGGGCGGACTCACTCTGGCGGTTCTGCTGCGCCGACTGCACGAGATCGAGGGCCTTGAACGCGTGCGTTTCCTCACCAGCCACCCCGCGTGGATGACGGACGAGCTCCTGGATGCCGTGGCCGAGCTGCCCAAGGTGTGCGAGCACATCGAGGTGCCGGTGCAGGCGGGCGACGACGAGGTGCTGGCGCGTATGCAGCGCGGCTACACCGCCGGCGACTACCGCCGTCTGGTCGCCCGCATTCGCGAGCGCATCCCCAACGTGTCCATCGCCACCGACGTGATCGTCGGCTTTCCCGGCGAGACCGCCGAGCAGTTCCAGCGCACCTACGACCTGCTGGCCGAGTTGCGGGTGGATAAGGCCCACATCGCCCGCTACTCCCCCCGCCCGCAGACCCTGGCCGCCCGCAAGTATCCCGACGACGTCCCGCCGGAGGAGAAGGAGCGCCGCCGCAAAGCGCTCGATGATCTACAGTCCCAGATCGTGGGCGAGATCAACGCGCGCTTGTTGGGGCAGACGGTCGAGGTGCTGGTTGAAGGGAAGAAAAAGGAGAGATGGTGGGGCCGCACCCGCACCGACAGGCTGGTCTTTTTCGAGAGCGATGCCGACTGGCGGGGAAGGCTGGCTCAAGTACACATTACCTGGGCCGGGCCGTGGTCGCTGATTGGGGAGGTTGGGTAGGCTTGTGTCTCAGCGGTAAAAGTGCTCAAGTCCCCGTCTCGGGGACGTCCCATACAGCAATATGCTGTCCTTTGCGCGATTTTATCAGCCGAGACGCCCCCGGGACGGGGGCTACGAGCTCTGTTTCAGCGATAGAAGAGCGCTCACCCGCCCAGTTTTTCCCGCACGCGGGCGATATCTTGTTGAGTAATTCGCGCTTCGTTGGCCATGCCAACTTGCTGGAAGATGCGCAGCGCCTGCTGGTACTTTTCCAGCGCGGCGGCGTGCTCGCCCTGCCGCTCGTGGATAGTGCCCAGCATCTCCAGATCTATTCCCATCTTCGGGTCTCCGTGTCGCCGATGAATTTCCAGGCACTCTTTGAAGGCCGCGATGGCCTTGCGCATCTGTCCGGTGTCTTGCAGCAGCTTACCCAACTCGCCCAGGCTATCGGCCGCGCCGGATTCGTCCCCGATGTGGCGCAATATCTCCAGGCTTTTGCGGAAGCGCTCGGAGGCCTCACCGGAACGATCCATCTGGTTGAAGATGATTCCCTGCGCCTGGAATGTCTTGGCGAGGAAATGGTCGTTGTCCAGTTTGCGCGCCAGTTCCTCAGCCTCCCGGCTGCGCGCCAGCGCTGTCTCATAGTCCTCTTTGTGTCGGTAGAGTATCGAGAGCTGGTGCAGGCTGATGGCCTGGCCTTCCTCGTTCCCGATCTCGCACTTGATTTGCAGGGACGCCTCTTGCTTTTCGATGGCCCGGTCGTAAGCGCCCATATTCTGCAGGACTTGACCTTGCATATTCAGCGCCACTGCCATGTTTTCCTTTTCATCCAGCGCGGCAAAGGTCTCGTAGACCTGCTCGTAGGTCGCCAGCGCCTCGGCCAGGCGGCCCTCCTCCTTGAGCATGTTCGCCAGGTTGGACTGGGCCACGGCGCGGTTAAAGCCTTCAATCGCCTCTATGTCGCGGCGCAGCAGCCCCTTGGCCAAATCGCGTTGTCCCCAGCGTGCCAGCACGTCGTACACGGCGGTGACGATCTCAGCGGCAGCATCGAACCGCTCGGCCTGGAACAGGTGAGATTGCCAGGCCAGCGCTTGCTCCATCGCCCAATGGGCGCGCGCCATGTCCTGGGTCTGGTGCGTCCATGTGCCGACCACGCCGGGGTCGCCGCGGGCCAGCGCTTCGATCTGCTCCTCAGTGGGGGCGATGTGCGCATCGCCCCTACTCTGGGCCAGCGCCTGGCGCGCGGCATCCACGAAGAGCGCGCCGTAGTAGGCGGCGGCGCGCTCGTGCAGCGCGCGCATCTGCGCTTGGTCCAGTTGGCCCAGCAGGTACTCGCGCACCACGGGGTGCAGGGTGTACCAGGCGTCGCCGTCGTCGTCGGTGCGGTGGTGTTGGATCAGGGAGAGGTCGAGCCAGCGGGCTAGTAGGGGCGAGGCAACCGCCAAATCACCCTCCTCAGACGAAACACCCGCCGCCGGTTGCCTCGCCCCTACCCCCACGGCCAGCAAATCCCGCGCCGTCTCCCACCAAAAAGGCGTTTCCAGGATGGCCAGCGTGGTCAGCGCGTCCCGCTCGGCGGGGGCCAGGCGCGCCAGCAGCTCGCCCAGGAAGTAGGCCTCCCACTCCCCGGCCAGCCGCCCGCCCAGCGTGGGGTCGTCCAGCAGCGCGCGCAGCTTGCGTCCATCGGCCAGCCAGCCGTCCAGCAGCTCGATCGTCTTGGGGTGGCCGCCCACGCGGCGGTAGGCGGCCAGCTTGTCCTGCAGCGGCTCGGCGGCCAGGCGTGGCAGCGCGTTCATCAGCAGCAGCGTCTGGCGCGCGCTCAACTCCGGCAGGTGGATCTCCAGCCGGTTCTGGGCGGGCAGCGCTTCGAACCCGGCCCAGCGAAAGCGCCCGGTGAAGAGGAAGGTGGTGTGGGAGCGGGCGGTGAGCAGGCCGCGCAGCGCCCCGCGTACTGTGTCGTCGGCGATGTGGGCGGGGATGCTCTCGCCCCTCCCTCTGTCCCTCCCCGATGGGGAGGGAGGTTCGAGCCACGATTCCAGGTTGTCAAAGACGATCAAGTAGCGCCGGTCGGCGATTGTCTGCAGGGCCTTCCGGGCGCGTTCTTCGGGGTCGTGTTGGGAGGCCAGCAGCAGCGCGGCGGCCTCGGCGTGGCCCTCCTTTCCCTGAGATTGCCAAAAGCTGGCCAGCTTGGTCAGCCCGTCGGCGGGCAGGGATACCTCGTTGCAGCGGATCACGAGCGTCCCGTCCAGGTCGACGCCTGGGCGGTCGAGCAGCTTGGCCGCCAGCGTGCTCTTGCCGATGCCGCTGATACCTCGGATGTAGATGGCGGGCAACCGCTCCCGCAGGGCGCGCTGCATGCGGCGGCCCTCGGATCGCCGCCCGACAAAGATGCGCGGCAGCACCAACCCGCCCAGATCGCGGGGTTGTAGGAGGGGCGCAGCGCGCTGCGCCCCTACCGATGGGTCAATCAACCGCATGCCCTGGGCGCGCAGGTAGAGGGCCGGGACGCCCCAATCGAAGCGGCGTTGGTCGGGCTCGCGGTTCTGGTCGAGGGTGCGCATCGCCAGCCGCGTCGCCAGCAGCGCCTGGGAGGGCGCCTGGCCGCGGGCCAGCTCGGTGTAAAACACGCGCGCCAGCTCGATGGCCGAGTCATCCAAGATGCTGAATTGCATGGCCAGCACGGCGGGCACGTCGGCCTGCAGCAAGCCGGTGGCGACGCCATCGAAGGCATCCAGCCCGCTGGTCTGCGCCGATTGGCAGGCCGAAAGGACCACCAGCCGCAGGTCGCGCTCGCCCACCAGCAGCGGGCGCAGGTCATCGGCGCTCACCAGGTGCGTCTTGCCCTCGTCGGTCTCGAAGCACAGGCAGCCCTTGGCCTGTTCCTCGCGGTAGCTGCCGTGGCCGGTATAGTGCAGCACGTGAGTGTCGGAGCGGCTGAGGGCGTCTTGCAGCGCGGGCAGTGTGGCATAGTCCAATATCTCCAGCGACACCAGCCCCCCGCGCTGGGCGTCATCCAGCGCGTCGGTGATCACCGCCAGCTCCTGCTCCACGTCCAGCTCGTGCTGGTCATCCGGCCCGGCGATGACGACCAGGATGCGCAGCGGGGGCGCGGTCTCTGGCGGGGCGAGCTCGCCCATCCCCTCGGGCAGCCGGTTGACCAGCAGCCGCCCGCCCAGGCACAGGAAATCGCTGCCATCGTGCAGGTACTCCCAGGGCAACCGGTAGAGCGCGGCGGCGCTGGGGTGCAGGCACAGCGTCAAGCGCGCCTGGCGGTGGTAGGCGTCGTTGAACTCGAAAAAGCTGTGCAGCTTGGCCCCGTCGCCAAAGAGGTAGCCGTACAACCGCTGGCCGTAGGCCACCAGCAGTTCGTCGTCCGGCGGCCGGTCGGCGGCGTCGGCATCGGCGCGCAGCGCCTGGTCGGGAGGACGTGCCCCTTTGTCCAGCATCCACCGGGGTTCGTCGTGGACCAGTTTTTCGGGGTCGTGTTCAAAGAGGTGGCGGTCAATCTCTTGACCGTTGGCCCGTTGGGTCACGGCCAGGTATTTGCCATCGACCTGCTGAATCTCGACGCGTAGTTCGGGGGGTAGTTGCGCCATAGCGTGGCCTCCTTCGGCGTGGGGAGCTACGGGCCACTGCCCACTGGCGGGCAGCAGCAGAAGGCGTCCAGTCCCTTTTTGACCAGGATCACGGCGATCAGCGCGGCGGGCACCTGCCACAACTGAGCCTCAGGCGCGACGATCTGGCTGACCAGCGTGGCGAGCGCGATGTGCTCCTCGAAGCGGGCGTCCTGGCAGCGCTCGCACCAGGCCCACTCGTCACACACGCGCTTGCGCAGCGCCGGTACGAGCTTGTTCCACGCATCGGACGGGCTGCGCGCGGGCCCGCCGATGGCCTGCTCGCGGTAGAGCGCCAGCTCCTCCAGCAGGCCGTCCAGCGGTCGGTCCAGATAGCGTTGTATGTCGTTGGGCGACTGGGTCATGGGGCCTCCTTTCGATCTCTATCGTCAAGCCGTTACACCTGAGATTATACACCGCATTTGGAGTCCAATTCAGAAACAAGCCCAATGAATCATCATCGGGCTGACGCCTGGGCCGGGCCGTGGTCGCTGATTGGGGGGGGGTAGGCTCAGGGCGGGCTCGTCTAACCGAAGGATGGTTGAGGCGGTCCGTGGAGCGGCAGTTTGAAGGAGAAGGTCGCGCCTTGCTCAAGATCGCTTTTTACCCAGATGCGACCCCCGTGCATTTCGACCAGCCGCTTGCTGATTGCCAGCCCCAATCCAGCGCCCGAGGCCTTCCGCGATAGTGAGCCGTCTACTTGGCGAAATTCCTCGAAAAGGATCATCTGATCCTCTTCGCTGATCCCAATGCCGTTGTCGGTGACGGAGAAATGTATCTCTTTCGAGTTGGGCAGGTGGCAAGAAAGTGTGATCTGTCCTCCCTCAGGGGTGAACTTGTTGGCGTTACTGAGCAAGTTGAGCAGCACCTGTTTGACCCGGAGACGGTCGGCGGTCAGAAGAGGGGAATCGTCAGCATGGTTCACGGTCAGCACCTGCGACCTTTTTTCTATCATTGGCTTGATCGTTTCCGTCACTTCCTCCAGCAGCTCTGTCGCGCTGAAAGTGGTCAGGTACAGATTCATGCGTCCGGCCTCGATCCTGGAAAGGTCAAGGATGTCGTTGATGAGGGTCAGGAGGTGCTCGCCGTTTATAAGGATGATCTCGACGCATTCCGCCATCTCCGATGATATCTTGCCCACCGAACCCTCGAGCAGCACCTCGGAGAAGCCGATGATGGAGTTGAGCGGCGTGCGAAGCTCGTGACTGACGCGGGCGAGGAACTGCCGCTTGAGTTGGTCCATTTCCTTCAGGCGGACATTTGCCTCCTCCAGCGCCCGCGCCCGCGCTTGCAGTTCGAGTCCGGCAGCTTCTATCTCGTCAAACAAGCGGGCGTTCTCCATCGCGATGGCCGCCGGGTGGATCAGTGTTTGGGCTACGGCGATCTTGCCTTCGGTGAACCTGCGTGGGGACTGGCTTTCCCACACTTGGGCGAATCCCAGCACGCGGTCGCGGACTATCATCGGCAGGAGGAGTGCGGCCTGCGCGCCGCGGGTTTCTAGCCTGGTCAGATCGTGGGGGTCCATATCAGGAGAGTCTATCTGCATCTGGACAGGGCGGCGATGGGCCAGGGCCTCCGCCATAGCGGGGAGGTCGGCCAGCGCACAAGTCCGCGCTGATTCCAATGGCTTGTTCAACTCGGCAGTTTCGGTGTCTGCGTAGTCGGCGATGACGCGGACGGTCTTGGCCTCTTCGTCCAGGCTGTAGATCTCGACACTGGCTGCGTTCAGAACCTCGCACAGGCTGCGGGCTACATAGGGCAGTATCTGATCCACGTCGAGGGTAGACGAGAGGGCCACCATCACACTGTGGAGCAGCGTGGCCTCACGTAGTTGTGCCCGTGTCTGTTCGTACAGGCGCGAGTTCTCGATGGCCAGGGCTGCCTGGTGGGCGAAGACGAGGGCCAAGCGCGCCATCTCTTCGTCGTAGGCGCTGGGCTGATGAGACTCGACCATCAGCACGCCGATGACCTCGTCCTTGGAGATCAGCGGCACGCCCATCCAGGTCTGCACTGGCCCGGGCGTTTGTTTTGGTAAGACGTTGGGTTCATCGCACGCGTCGGGAACGATGATCGGGCCGCGCTCGCGCACGACCCGCTGCACCAGGGGGAATTCCTCCAGCAAGAACCGTGTTGAGGGAGTGTACAATCGACCTCGGGAGGCTGCAGGCCAGCAGGTCTCTTCGTGCACCAGGTTGATCGATGCCGCGTCGTAGGGGATGACCTGTTGGAGCCCGTTCAGGATGCGTTCCAGCAACCGGTCGAGTCGCAGGGTCGTGCTCAGGGTCTCGGCGGTTTCGAGCAGAGTGTGAGCCACCTCCCGCTCCCGCACGGCCTCTCTGAAAAGGCGGGCATTGTCCAGGGTCATCGCTGCGCGGTTTCCCAATAGGTCCAGTGTCTCCAGTTCGCCCGCGGTGAAAGTATGCGGAGCGTCGAAGCCGATACTCAAGACACCCAGCACCTGATCGCTGCGCAGCAATGGAATACCCATTGCGGATCTGAGACCTCGCTTCACGTCCTCAGGTGCGATAAGGCTTCCGGCCCCTGCCGCATCCTCGACGATCAGGGTATCGCCTGCCTGCACGACGTGTGCGGTGAAGCCATCGGGGCGGGGAAGGTAGTCGATCGGGTAACACGCGCCGGAGGCCAGGTATTCCCATCCCTGGGTGAATGCACGCCGCTGCGGATCGTAGGCGAAGATGCGGCCGGCCTGGGCGGTTGTCAGGCGCAGCGCGCCTTTAAGCACGGCCTGCAACACCTGCTCCTGGTCCAGCGAGCTTCCCAACTCGACGTCTATCTGGTGCAGTACGGCTAAGTACTCTTGCTGTCTCCCGCTGCGCGTTTGCAAGCGGGAGATGATGGAGAGGGCGAACCACGCCAGCACGAAACTGCCGGCCAGTATCAAGGAAGCGCCCGGCAACACCTCTTGCCACTGAACATCGACTACCAGTAGCTCGTAGGCTACATGGAGGACCAGCACCAACAGGGGGAGGAGAATCATGCCCCGCTTAAGGAGCTGGAGCTGTTTGTGTTCCTCGGTCGGTTTCATGTGGGACGTGGGCTCCGTTTTCTTGGCTTACGCCGGATCACGCGCAGGTGGGACGGAGAGGGCGGGTGTCTTCTGAATCAAGCTGATGGGGCTGTGGCCGTGCTCAGACGTCGCCAACTCCGTAACTAGGTGCCTCAATTCTACACCGTCCCGCTGAGTTGGCAAGCGCGGGGTGGTTCGGTTCGGCTCATGCCGTGAAACGATAGCGAGCCAGCCCCACGGCTGGCCCGTTTCCAAACCTTGCAGGTACGCTACATTGGTTTGCTGTACCCAGAATTCCTCGCGCTATCCCACCACCTTCGCGAAATCGGCCGGTGTGACGCCCGGGCTTTCGATGCCGTGCTCCCCGTAAAAGTTGGCGATGGCCCGCTCGACCTCGCCGGTCGGCACGCCTTCCAGCGCCTTCTCCATCTCGGCCAGTTTTTCCTCCGGGAAGAAAAAAAAGTCGCCGGAGAGGGACACGGCGGCGATGATGCCTTCTTGCAGCTCGGTCGTGGCGCGGATGAGTCCGCCGGGCGACTTGTGCATCTTTTGGCTCACCTGTAGACCGGCGCGGATCTTGACTTCGCGCCCTTCGCCGGGCCGCTTCTTCCCGTATAGCCACTCGTCGGTGAGGAACTGCGCCGCCAGCTCGTCCGCCTTGGCGCGCCACTCCTCGTCCACCGTCGTCTGCTCTTCCAGCGGCCCCAGCACCTCGGCGAACTTGACCGCCAGCAGGTCCCACAGCTCCTCGCAGGGCGGGGCGGAGCCCAGCTCTCGCTTGATCGTCGAGAGGTTTTCGTGCAGCGTCTTGTAGACCTTGTCACGGAACTTTTCGTCGGGGACCTTGAGCACGCGCGCCATCATCTCGTAATCAAAATCCACGATCAGGTTGCCGACGAAGACGATATAGTCGCCGATCTCGGCCACGCCGTTGCCAGAGATCTTGCGCCCGTTGGCGACGATGTCGTTGACCGGCTTGTATTCGGCATGGATACCGAGCGCCCGGCAGGCTGCGATGGGGGCCTGCAGGAATTTGCGGTAGAAAGCGTCCTTGCTGGCGGGAACTAGGGGATTGTCGCGGTGGATGATCAGTTGGTAAAAGAGTTGCTCGCCATCCAGGTAGACCGCGCCGCCGCCGACCTCCCGGCGAAAGATAGGGATGTCGTTCGCGCGGCAGAAATCGACGTCCACCTCCTGCGCCACGTCCTGAAAGTAGCCGATGCAGACGTAGGGTGCGCCGGGGGAGAGCAGGTTCAGCCCCTCACGCCCCAGCCGGGGCTGGGCGTGATAGAGAAGCTGTGAGTCCTGCCAGGCAACTGTTTCGAGGCGATTGAGCTTCATCGAGCGCTCCTTGCAAAAGTAGACAAGGTTATGCTGCGAATCCTTGCCTACTTGTGGCTTGTCTACCAGATCACGAACGGATCATCTAGCTCAAGACGTCCTTGTACTTTTCCGCCTCCTCCTCGATGAAGGCCTTGAGTTCCGGGGAGTCGGCTTGCATCAGGTTGTCCAATTCGGAAGAGTCGGCTATTTCGATCTTGACCAGCCAACCATCTCCGAAGGGGGACTCGTTGATGGTGGAGGGCTCCCACTCCAGTTCCTCATTGGCCTCGATGATCTTGCCACTGACGACAGCCTGGATGCGGCCCACCCACTTGCCTGATTCCATGGACATAAACGTCCGTCCCTGCTCGACGTCTCGGCCGGTGCGAGGAATCTCGGCAAAGACGATTTCATGGGCAATCGCTTGGCCAAAGTTGGTGAGGCCCTGCATGACAACGTTGCCCTCCACTTTGGCCCAGCCGTGGATCTTGTCATAGTACAGGTCATCAGGGAATTCGAAACCGGCAATCTCCATTGTCATACCTCCTTGTCAGATTTCCTCCGCCCATCTTATGGGCGGTGTTGTCCTACGGTAGCCTCCGGCGAGGTTGGAAGCAGACACACAACAAAGAGCGCCGTTGCGCGATGCAACGGAGCTCCAACGATTCCATCTCGGCTTCTCCCCTTCGGTCAGGCTGCTTTTTCCGCCCGGCTCAGTTGCTGCATCAGGCGTGACTTGCGCCGGGAGGCGTTGTTCTTGTGGATGATGCCTTTCGCGGCTGCCTTGTCCAGCGATCGGCTTGCCGCCTGCACGGCCTCGCGGGCTTCCTCGATCTGGCCCGTCTCCATCAACTGCCGCGCCTTCTTGACCGCGGTGCGGGCTCGTCCGCGGAATACCCGGTTGTGCAGCCTTCTGCGCTCTGAGCTGCGCAGGCGCTTGAGAGCTGATTTTGTGTTAGCCAAGCTTATCCTCCCAATGAACTGATACGGACGACATTTTACAACAACTTGACGAATTCGTCAACAGGTCCCCTTGCTGGACGCGTTGGCCGTTTGCAGCAAAGTGTGCTACAATCTATGTGAACGACTGACCGTGCGTTCTCGTGGCGGTTGATGCCTGGAAGGGAAAGCCGCCGCTCGTTGCGAGATCGTGGAGCGAGGCGAGAGAGGGAAGAGCAGCGTGGGATGCAGGCGAGGACAGGCGAAGCAGCGGAAGAGAGAATCCCTATCAGTACGAAGAGGGAACCAGCAGTGAATGGAACCCCGGCAGGTCACCGCCCAGCGTCGAACAACGATACATCGAAACGGCAAGTCTTTGCATCCCAGCTCGTGGCTGCCATTGTTGCTGTGCCATTGGCTGTATTGATAGGGTACTTCCTGAGTCGTGGCGCATACGAGCTGGCTGCGAGCAACGTTCCGGAGCCACAAGACAGTAACGAGGCGATACAGTTGGGAGATCAGGAGGCTATCACGGAGATCGTCACTTTTGGCCTCATCTGCGCTGCAGCTCCCATCATTACCGTTCTCGCGTTCTGCGTGATCTTCCCATTGACCCAGCGGAGCGTGCTGGAGCTACAGAAACGAGATTCCATTTGATCTGGATAGTACACCAGATGCTCCCGGCTCGAACGCGGCTAGCGATGGCCGTTGACATTGTGTACGTTTAGTCTGCACCGTATCTATGGGACAATGCCGACTCTGGTATCGGACTCCTGAAACGACACCACGGCCCGATCGTGTAGGACTATCGTGGGTAACCACGGAGTGCAAAAAGTACTCAAAATCTGGCAATTGTAGTACAATGAAGCTGAGTTGGGATATTCCCGGAGATAATACCATGATACTTTATGTTAAGGGCAATCTGCTACAATCTCCAGCACAGGTCCTAGTCAACACAGTCAACACCGTTGGTGTAATGGGTAAAGGGATAGCCCTTGAGTACAAACGTATATATCCCGAAATGTACGACAAGTACCGGGAATTGTGCGAGACTGGCCAGTTTAGAATTGGGATGTTATGGCTCTATAAGAGTTCCAATAAATGGGTCCTGAACTTCCCTACCAAGCAACACTGGCGTAGTCCATCAGATATCAGGTTCATCGAAGCCGGACTCAAGAAGTTTGTTGCTACCTATGCTGATCTCGGAATTCACAGCATCGCTTTTCCAGCACTTGGATGTGGAAACGGACAACTTGATTTTGAATCACAAGTCCAACCACTGATGGTAACCTATCTCCGCAATCTACCCATTGAGACATTCATATACCCTGGTGAACAAAGTGCATTCATTGAGCATCTTAACCCGGCAGCAATGAAAGAATGGCTACGTTCTGAGCCAACAAGCCTCCCCTTTTCCGAAGTCTGGGACGATCTAGTGCAATTGCTGGACAGCAGTCAAAGCTACAAGACTATCGCAAACCGAAACTCCTTCTCAGCTCACATCTCTCAAGACCCGCTAGGCATCCAGATCGAAACAGCCAAGCAGCGTTATTTCATCCCCTATGAGACTCTTCAGACTTTCTGGCAACAACTTCGAACGCACGGATTTTCAATGAGCAAAATAGCCCCTGGCATCAACAAGCAGATATACTACCTAATCCCGATATTTGCACAGCTGGACTATGTCACTCCCGTCCACATATCAGATGAATATAGTAATCTACAAAATGCTGCTGCAACTGGTCTCCAAATACTCCCCTCCGCATTTATCGGCAGATCTGATTTCCTCTCTCAACCGATACAGATGTCGCTCTTCGAGGTAGACACGCCTGCATGGGCGACTTAAAGCCAGATGCCAGCCAAATCGAAGAGTTTCTTAAAGATCTAGCCACAGAGGACTGGGTTAGGCGCACCGAACGAAATTGGTGGCCCCAGTTTGTTTTTCATTACACAGATATTCGCAATGCGGTAAACATCCTCCGATCAGGTTATCTATACTCTCGCTATCACTCGGAGAAGACCAAACAACTTGTTGTCAGCAGCGGTAGTCCAGCAGTTCTAGCCGGGACGGACGCTGAGTTCAAAGATTGTGTGCGTCTGTATTTCCGACCCAAGACCCCAACCCAATTCTATGCGGAAGGCATTCAATCCCAGATCACCCTCTCGAAATCAAAGTTTCCTGATGCCCATTGCCCCGTTCCGGTCTTTCTCCTATTCAGCGCATCTGCAATTCTTGCACGTAGCGATTGCAGGTTCTCAGATGGATGTCTTGGGACAAGAACGAGGAAAGCGCTACTCTCTACCGCAGATGAACTCAAGAACCTGCCTTGGCAGCAGATCTACCACACTGGCTGGACATATTCCCGCGACATCATTTTCCATCGCCAGGCGGAGATCACCATACCCCGAGAGCTTGATCTAGACGCGTTGTGTTTCATCTACTGCCGTTCTGAAGCAGAGCGAGAGACTCTATTCCACCTACTCACGCCAGACCTATTGACCCAATACCATAGCAAGATCATAGCCACCACTCGGTACATTCCTTTCTATCGCCAACACACCTTTGTGGAAAGAGCTCGTTTATTCTCAAATGGGGCTGATTTCCACTTCTCTCCAGAAACCCAATCTCCTGGACCGTTCTCTCTGCAAGTGGACTTCAACGTCGGCGGTCAACAATTCAGTCACACTGCTGATCACTTTCTGCTTGAGGGCCAGTACGTCTACAGAGTGACACTTCCTATCTCTGTTTCTACCTATACTGTTCGCCTTCTACTCGATGCACATCCCGCGTACGCCAACACATATCAACAAGAGGATGATATTCCATTCTAAGCCGCCAATCTGACTTCAAGGGAATGACCTTGGCACAACCTACAGCAACGCAGCTATGAAAAAACGCAGCCCAATAGGAAAAGCCCTTCAGGCGGGTTGATCCCAGGTTCAAGACCAAGTGGGCCTACATAGCCTCAATATGCGCAAAAGCCCCGGCAGCTGCCGGGGCTATTGCGCATATTGAGGATGCGTCACAATCTCTCGCTCGATTTGTAAAGGCTCGATATCTGGCTATAATCGGGGCGTGGAGGAAGTCCGATGAGCGATGGAATAGGGCCCTTGGGCGATGGCGCGTTTGCAGGGATCGAGCGGCAGGCGGGACGGGTGGGTGAGGCCCTCTCGCGCGCGTTGGCGGCGGACGAGGGGACGCGGGCGGAGCTGCACGAGGTGGCCGCAGCCCTTTTTGCCCTCCAGGCCCGGGAGGCGGAGTGGGCCGCGTTGCACCGTCTGATTCGCGGCGTGCTGGATGGGCTGGCCCCTTTCCGCAGCCTGCTCGTTCCTCGCGGGGGGGATGGCCTCGGCGCGGCCGAGCGCCAGGCGCTGCTGCAGAACTGGCGGCCCTGCCAGCGCAGCGTGGATGGGCTGGTGGGCTTTGCCGAAGAGGTCCAGCACATCGGCCGCCCGTTCCGGCGCGATGGGCGCCAACTGGAGGGGGAGCGTTGGGCGGTGGACGTCGTCAGCCTGCAGTTGCTCCTGGAGGATGCGCTGAAGGAGGACGTCCCCGATCCCGGCAGCATGTGCGAGCTGGCCGAGGAGATGGATAGCGCGTGCCGCCGCCACTTGGCCCTGGCCGAGCACGGGCTGAGGGCTGCCGTGGAGCGCGTGCGACGCCTGTGCGCGAGCTTGATGGGAGGGTGGCTATGAGCAAACTCTTGGACGCATTTCAGCGGAGGCATCAGGAGAAGCTGGATCAGTTGGAGCGCGGGGAGGACGCGGAGGCGCTCCTGGACAGGGTACACATCTTGATCGACGACCTGAAGCAGGCCGGCGCGGTGGTCGCCGACCCTGCCGAACGCGGCCAGTTGCGGGCGCTGTTGCGCTTCTGGGGCAGCGTGGCGTGCGACCGCGCGGGCGTCTATCCCGACACCGCTCTGCAACCGCTCGACCCGGCGAACGTCCGCCCGTCCGGCGAGCCGGCGCGGCGCGCGCTGCCTCCGCTCAACTGGGTGCTCATCGGCGCGGCGGCGGCGCTCGTCATCGCGGCGAGCCTGGTAGCCATCGTGAGCCTTTCGCGCCCGCGCGACGATGGGGAGCCGGCACCCACGCCTACGCCCGCGCCTTCCGCCAGCTATGCCACGGTCCAGGTGATAACCGGGGAGGGAACGGTGGCCGACGTTTTCTGCCTGGGGACGGGTCAGATCCTGGCGCAGGTCGAACTGGAGGGCGTCCGGCCGGAGACGGTGTGGCGATGGGAGTTGCAGCGCGAAGGCGAGCGCGTGGCTGCCCAGCCGCCCGCTCCCTGGGGCCAGGCCGGCGAGCAGCTCTCCTTCCCCGTCCTGGATGACGGGGGGCAGGGCCTTGACCCGGGCCGGTACGTCCTGCTGGTCTACGCCGGCGAGCACACGGTGGGCGCGCGCGCGTTTCAAGTGCTGGGCGCAGCCCCGCGCGTCTCCGGCCTGCGGGTGACGGACGATCCCGATCTTGCCAGCGAGGGGCCGGGCGCCGGCAGGTTCGAGGCCGGCACGCAGGCGGTCTATCTGAGCTACGATTACGAAGGGCTGTGTCCGGGGGTTGAACTCTCTCTCGCGCTCTATCGCCAGGGAGAGCTGGTGCAGGAAAGTGTGGAGACGTGGCGCGGCGTTTCCCAGGCACAGGCACAGGTCACCTTCCGGGCCGCGGGGGGCAGGTCGCTCTCACCCGGCAGCTACGAGGCAGTGGTTGCAGTAGGAGGCGCGGAACGGGGGCGCGCGAGTTTTGCGATCGGCGAGACGATGGAAAGAGTCGAGCCGACGCTGGTTCCCCCCGCCTTTGGCGCCATTACCCTGGCTCTTGGCGTACAGCCCGAGGGCATGCCGTTCCTCACCGAACCGGGCAACCGTTTCGATTGGAACACCAAAGCAGTCTATGCCGTTTTCGACTATGAGGGGATGCGCGACGGATTGGCGTGGACGGCGGTGTGGGTGCTTGACAGCGAGGAGGTGGCGCGGCAGGAGGCGACCTGGAACGTGGCCGTTTCCGGCACAGAGGGCACGGCCTGGGCGGCCTACTACGACGAGAGCAGGTGGGTGCTCGCCAGCGGCAGCTATACCGTGACGCTGTATATCGAGGGGGTCGAGCAGCAGTCGGCCAGCTTTGAGATCGTTGCATACGAGCTCGAGGGGCCAGCGATAGAGCGGGGATGATCGGTTGTCGCGCATCCGTTGATCCTTGACAGCCGGTGGCCGTGTGTTATCATAGAATCGACGTCCAAGCCGGCCAGGCGATCGCGGTCCGCGTGCGGATCGAGGAAAGTCCGGGCTCCACAGGGCACGGTGCTGGGTAACGCCCAGGCGGGGCGCATCCACGGATGCGACACCCGGCGGAAAAGGGCCACAGAAAAGCAGACAGCTGTTCCCTCCCCTCATCCCTCCCCCATTGGGGGAGGGGTGGGGGTGGGGGAGGTGATGGTGAAAAGGTGGTGTAAGAGACCACCGGCGCTCGTGGCAACACGGGCGGCCAGGTATCCCCCACCGGGAGCAAGGCCAAGCAGGGGTGATGTAGGGGCGGGGCTTGTCCCCACCCTGACACGGAGCGGCCCGCTCCGTCCAAGCCCCGGGTAGGCCGCTAGAGGCGGCGGGCAACCGCCGTCCCAGATAGATGATCGCCGCCCCCAACTGGGGGAACAGAACCCGGCTTATCGGCCGGCTTGGGCGTCGATTGGGCGGTGTCGTTCCTCGTGGGTGGTATCGTCCTTTTGTTGAGCTACCCTTTGATTGGTTTCTGTGCTACAATGTTAGCTGATATTTTGAAAGCTCGCATATCGGGATCGTAGTGAAAGTGAGGTGACCCAATGAAGAGCTCGACTTCTGGAATTGGCATTGCAGGCCGGTGGTACAACCTGGACCAACGCGCCAAAATAGGCTTGGCGGTGGGGCTAGGCGTATTCGTCGTGATCCTGTGCATTGCGGCCATACTGATTGCACGATCGGCGTTTGCGCCCTCGCCGCCCGAACCGACGGTTATGTCTCCCCTGAGTGTCTTGCCGACGGTGGTCCCGCCGACGTGGACGCCAAGCCCGACGAATGTGCCCTCTCCCATCGACATGCCGGTGCCGACGGATACACCGGTGCCGACCGACGCGCAAGGCGACATGGTGACCTACGACGAGGCTCTGGAACCGGTCGAGGATATTCCCACCGGTGTCGATATCCGCGCTGCCAGCGTGGGGGCCGATATGAAGGTGACACTGGGAATTCCTGCAGAGGTGCCGGAACCGTTGGCCGACTGGGCTGCCGATGATGACGTGCTGCTGTGGATCGAACTCTACGATCCGATCCCTGACCCACCGACGGAGAGATTGGAGTGGATCTTTGTGCTCGACGTGGACGGCGACGTCGAGACCGGTCGCCCTGCCGGCGATCGCCCCATCAACCCCGATCTGGGGTACGAGGTGGCCGTTTCCCTGTACTATGACCCCGAGAGGGCACAGTACTTCACCTACTACGCGGTGTGGGATGCCGACACTGCGAGTTGGGTGACCAGCGCCGACGTGCGCTACACCGTAGACGAGTCGCGCACGCTGATCGGGTTGGCTGTATCCCGCGCGGCGCTCGTCGCGGCTGTGGAGGACGCATCTGGTGTGACCATTGTGGACAGTGCCGTAGTGGGCCGGGTGGCGGCGCTTGCAGGGCAAGGGGCAGAGCGGGTAGCGGACTTTTATCCCAACGTGCCCTAGGTAGTTTTCGATCGTAGAACTCCCCAACTGGCCGGTGCGCCGGGGGGAGTTCTGTGTTATACTGGTGCCAAAGTGATTGCTCCCCCGCAAACACACGTTTTGCGAGGAGGTGTGTCGATGACTAGACGATTAGTTACGGTTCTGTTCCTTGGGTTCGTACTGCTCGCTTTTGCTCTGGGTGGCGCAGTTGTGGCGGCCGCCCCCCGCGCCTCAGCAGGGAAGTGGTGGGGCGATTACTTTAACGATACCGGCCTCAGCAATGGCCCTGTCGTGAGTCGTTATGACGACGCGATAAACTTCAACTGGGGCCACGGGAGTCCTCACCCCGATATCTCCAAGGATAACTTCTCGGTGCGTTGGGTACGTGAGGACTGGTTCGCCGGCGGCACGTACCGGTTTACCATCGCTTCCGACGACGGCGTGCGGGTGTGGGTGGGCGATACCCTCGTGGTGGACGAGTGGCACGACCGCGATCCGTCCACCTTCTACGTGGATCGCTACATCCCCACTGGCACATACTGGGTGCGGGTCGAGTATTACGAGCACGAAGGGGGCGCTCTGATCAGCGTCGGTTGGAGCCAGGTGGTGGGCGGCGAGGCGTGGCGCGGCGAGTATTACGGTAACCGAAAGCTGGAGGGTTCGCCGGTGCTGGTGCGCGGCGACAGCGCTATCGACTTTGACTGGGATACCGCCAGCCCTGATCCATCCGTCCCTGCGGACAACTTTTCCGTGCGCTGGACGCGCTCGGTAAACCTCGGTGCGGGCACCTACCGCTTCTTCACCAGCACCGACGACGGCGTGCGGGTGCGGGTGAATGGTGTGCTGGTGGTGGACGCCTGGTACGATCAGAAGCTGCCCAACACCCACACCGGCGACATAAACCTATCGGCCAGCTTTCACACCATCGTCGTCGAATACTATGAACACGGAGACAAGGCCCACGCCCACGTGTGGTGGCAGTCGCTGGCCTCTTTCGAGGGCTGGCGCGGCGAGTATTTCGATAATCCCAACCTGGCCGGTGGCCCGGCGATGGAGCGGAACGATGCCGAGATCAACTTTGACTGGGGCGTGGGACCGCCGGCGGATTGGATGCCTGACGATAACTTTTCCGTCCGCTGGACGCGCACGGTCAATTTTACCCCCGGTTATTACCGTTTCTCTGTGCAGGCCGACGACGGCTTTCGGCTGTGGCTCGACGGCGGTCTCTTCATCGACAAATGGCAGGATATGAGCTACGAGCTGCACTACGTGGATGGCACCTACTTGCAGGGGTCGCACAGCATCAAGCTCGAGTACTATGAGCACACAGGAAGCGCCCGCGTGCGGTTCTGGTGGGGGTCTGGTGCACCTTCTGCGCCTGCGCCTACGGCCGTTCCCCCTTCCGGCTCTCTTCCCGTTGATGAGGACGATCCGTGGGAGGCGGCCTACTTCGACAACCCCGACCTGAGCGGCGAACCGGCGCTGACGCGCGTCGAGAACGTGATCGATCACAACTGGGGCTGGGACTCACCCGGCGAGGGCATCCCTGCCGACAGCTATTCCGCCCGATGGACGCAGCCGATATACTTCCAGGGCGGCGGCTACCGCTTCACGACCTACTCCGACGACGGCGTGCGGCTGTGGGTGGATGGCCGCCTCCTGATCGATGCCTGGCAGCCGATGCGCGGCTACAAGTACGCGACTGTCTGGCTGAGTGAAGGCGCGCACGATGTGAAGCTGGAGTACTTTGAGGGCACCGGAACGGCGCGGGTGCACTTGGTGTGGGAGCGGCTTGGGCCTTAGGAGGAGACAGCGTAGATACCAATCGGCAGGGTGAGCGAGTCATCCTGCCGATTTGTTTGCCTGCAACTTGCCCAGAAGCACGATGCATGGTAGAATTTCGGCGCACCAGGCGACGTAGCCAAGTGGTAAGGCAGGGGTCTGCAAAACCCTTATTCGTCGGTTCAATTCCGACCGTCGCCTCTAACGCACACTGACAACGGGCAGCGGATGGGGCTGCCCGTAAGTGTATACGGGGCGGTGGCGGAACGGTAGACGCCGTGGACTTAAAATCCTCTGTCCTTACGGACGTGTGGGTTCGAATCCCACCCGCCCCATCCGGGCAGGGCACTGATGCCGGGGTGCCCTGCACGTTTGTATGTCACGTTTTTCGTGTCCCTCGTATTCCACTTTCGTAATCTGAGCTTTTGAGGTATCATTACGCCAATTTTTAGTTGGGAGGCAATCGAGTGAAAGTCATTCTGACCCAAGACGTACCTAACCTGGGACACGCCGGCGATGTGAAGAACGTCGCGGATGGCTACGCCCGCAACTATCTGTTCCGCCAGGGCCTGGCGGTGAAGGCCGCTCCTGGCAAGCTGAAGGAGTTCGAGCACCTCAGAGTTGCGGCGGCCCACCGCGAGGAAAAGATGGCGGCTCGCGCCGAGGCACTCGCCGAGCAGTTGAGCGGCGTCACGCTCACCTTCGAGGCTAAGGCCGGCGAGACGGGCCATCTGTATGGTTCTATCACCCCCTCTGCCATCGCCGAGGTGCTGGAGCGCGAGATCGGGGAGACGTTCGACCGGCGCAAGCAGATCCTCTCCGAGCCGCTCCGTGAAGTCGGCGAGCACGTCGTCTCCGTGCGGCTGTCGCAGGACGTGGTCGCCGAAGTCAAGGTCGTGGTAAAGGCCGAGGAGTCAGAGCCGGAGGAATAGCAAGGCACTCGTCACCGGGGGAGGACGATGGAGACGCTTGGAGTGTGGCTGCGCCAGACGCGCGAGGCAAGGGACGAGATGCTGAGTGACGTTCAGGCGGCGACGCGCATCAAAACCCGCTTCCTGGAGATGTTGGAGGACGGGGAGTTCGACGCCTTCCCGGGCGGCGAGGTGCAGGTGCGTGGGTTCCTGCGCATCTACGCCCGACACCTGGACCTTCCTCTGGAGGATGTGCTATCCCGCTACGAAAAGGAGACACGTCGTGCCGTGCCTGTTCCGGCGGGCGTGTCTGTGGAACCACAGCCTGCCCGCCAGGTCGCCGGACCTGTGACGCCCCAGCCTTCCGCGACGCCTGTCTCTTCTCCCGGTATTCCGGAGTGGCTGAGCCTGGAGATGATAATCATCGCCTGCATCGTGCTCATCATCGTGCTCGTGATCCTGATCGCGGTGCTGGTCTTGGTGGGCCAGAGCAGGGGGGCAGAGGAACTGCCCGCGCTCACGCCAGCCACCGTGTCGGCAGATGTCTCGCCGTTGCCCACGGCGACGGCGCTGCCCGCCTCTACGCCCACCTTCCCAGTCAGTGCCAGCGGAGACGTGACGCTGATACTGGAGGCCACCGAGCACGTCTGGGTGCGGGTGACTGTCGATGGGATCACGGCTTTCGAGGGGATACTGGCGAAGGGTCAGATGGTGACTGAATCGGGTGGGGAGGTCATCGTGGATACCGGTAACGGGGCCGGGCTTCGGGTGACCGTCAACGGGAAGTTGCAGGGGGTGATGTGCGGCCGGGCAGAGGTTTGCAGCCGTGCATGGGGGCCAACCGGCGAGATCGTTGCGCCGTAGAGGCAGTATTGTCTGGCGAATGAGCGAGCGCCACGCGCTCGTTTTTTATTCCTCGAACTTGGGACGCACCATGAGCACAGGACTTTGCGCACCCTGCAGCACCTTGCCCGCCACATCCCCGTACACCCACCGGCTCGCCCCGGAAAGCCCGTGGGTCGTCATTGCGATCAGGTCCGCTTCGATCTGGGCAGCGTGAGACAGGATCTCCTCGGCAGGCGATCCGCGCCGGATGTCGGTTTGAACGGACGCTCCGCGCTCGCGTAGCGCGGCGGCCACGCTGCGCAGATAGGCCTGCAATTGAACCTGAGCCTGCGAAAGGACGTTGGTGGAGAGACGCAGCCCCGGTGGTATGCTGGTCAACAGCGCTACCGTGCGATCGCCCAGCCCGTTCGTCAGGACAGAGAGCAGAAAGATGCGCGTGTGGCTGGGGCGGATGAGGGCGCTCACGTGGGGCAGCACCTGCTCTGCCGCCTCGGAGCCATCGAGCGGCACGAGGATGCGCTGGTACGTGGCTTGCGATTGGGCCGGTGCGGTGCGCACCAGGAGCAGCGGGCAGGCAGCCCCGTGGAGTATTCGATCTGCCACACTGCCAAAGACCCACTGGCGGATGCCGGAGCGCCCATGGGTGGACATCGCGATCAGGTCGGCGCCTACCTCACCGGCAAAGGCGAGGATCTCGTCGGCAGCCCGTCCGAAGCGCACGCCCACCTGTATGTCGGCGGCGACTGGTTCCAGCTTCTCCGCGACGGTGTGCAGGTACGTCGTCAATTCTCGCTCGACGCGCTGCCGTTCCTCCTGCGTGGTGGCGGACGAGAGGACGTCCGCAAGAATGGGGGGCGTCCCCCTGGCCAGCGGGGCGACGGCGAGCAGGCAGACCCGGCCCCCCCGGTCGCGGATGATCTCTGCGACGTGAGGCAGCACCCCCTCGGCCAGTTCGGATCCGTCGAGCGGAACGACGATCTTGGTATACATCACCAGCTACCTTTTGATTGCTCCCACCAATTTACTGGTCACCGACCGCCACCAGCGGGCCAAACGGATGAGCAGTGTGTCGCGCAGTTCGATTAGTTCGGGCAGGTGGAGGCGTGCGGCCTCTTCTCCGGCCCTCACACACACGTCCACTTGTCCTATATCCAGGAGCCCCACACCGTTGAGCGTGACCTCGATCATCACGTCGGGCGGTGATTGCTGCACGAGTCGCTCGACCTGTCGGCGCGTCATGATGCATTGGCTGCGTTCTGCTACGTCGAGCATCGGCCCCCAGCGACTGCGGCGTATCAATAGCTGGATGGCCGTCTCCGTCCCGCGTTTGCTGCCGGTGGTCGTATCGCCCGGCCTGCCCGAAAGATCGCGCAGGGCGTAGACCGCGATAATGCGATTCGCCCCCATCTTTCGCACCACGTCGAAGGGGACTTGGTTGAGCAGGCCACCATCGGCCAGCAGGCGACCGTGCCACTCCACCGGCGGGAAGATGATGGGGACGGCCGTCGTCGCCATTACCGCCTCAACGACCGAGCCCTCTTGGATGATCACCTCGTCGCCTGTTTCGAGGTCCGTGGCGACCAGCGCCAGCGGGAGTCTCAGTTGATCGAAGGTCAGATCGCCTCCTAGCGCCTTCCGCATGCGACTGGCCATCTTGTCCTGGCCGATCAGCCCCAGGCCGGAGCGATCACGCTGGAGGACGTCGAGCAAGCGTGTGGCGCGGGCGATTTCCTCGATCTCGGACGCTGAGCGACCGGCGGCGTAGAGAGCGGCGACGATCCCGCCCATGCTGGTGCCGGCCAGCAGGTGCACCGGGATCTGCGCCTCTTCCAGCACCTTGAGAACACCGATGTGGGCGAGGCCCTTGGCCCCGCCGCCGCTCAACGCCAGTCCGATCTGCACGGTCATTGCCTCATTCGTCTTCGGGTAAGGATGCCGTTGCCGATCGCCGAGAATGGCTCCGCCGCCCTTCGGTCGAACAGGCGAACCGACCTACGCTGAAGCCAGCTCTGCCCCCTTGCGCAGCGCCTCTTGATTCAGTTCCAGCAGCGCGCGATGCCGTTCCGGCATGTGGTCGTCC
Organism: Anaerolineae bacterium; assembly: GCA_034430835.1. Taxonomy (GTDB): domain Bacteria; phylum Chloroflexota; class Anaerolineae; order B4-G1; family B4-G1; genus JAFGED01. Next base: position 6,716 of record DAOUDX010000002.1, on the reverse strand, counting down.
AGCGCTTGGCTCACAACCTCCAGCGGCAGTACGCCGGTAGCCTTCACCAGCGCGCCCAGGCAGACAACGTTCGCCAAGCGGACGTTGCCCAGCTCGGTCGCCACGTCGGTGGCCGGGATATAGACGGCGCGAAGGTCGCCCCGTTCGCTCTGCCGGGCGATCAGTGAGCTGTTCACGACCAGCGCGCCTCCCCGCTTGATCGCCGACTCGAAGGCATCCATCGAGGGGATGTTGAGCACGATGGCCATGCTGGGCCTGCGGACCAGCGGCGACCCGATCTCCTCGTCGGAGACGATGACGGTGCAGCGGGCTTTGCCGCCGCGCATCTCCGGCCCGTAGGAGGGAATCCACGTCACGTGAAACCCCTGCGCCATCGCCGCGTGCGCCAGCAACTGGCCGGCGAAGAGCGTCCCCTGCCCGCCGAAGCCGGAGATGATGATTTCTTCCTGCATTATTTCCTCTCCCTCAGCGCGCGCACTGCGTCGCTCACCTTCGTGTCGCCGGGCGGATAGTAGGCTATCATGTGTTCCTTGGCCCATTCCATTGCCTCATCCGGGGCCATGTGCCAGTTCACGTTGCATGTGGAGAGCACCTCGACCATTGAGAAGCCTATCCCTTCCAGTTGGACCTGAAACGCGAGCTTGATGGCTTTCTTGGTGTTCCGGATACCGGCCACATCGTACACGGCTTGGCGGGTGACGTAGGCCGCGCCGGGCAGGATGCCGATGAGCTCGGCCATGCGTATCGGAAACCCTGCCGTCTCCACATCCCGTCCGGTCGGGGACGAGGTGGTCACCTGGCCAGGCAGGGTCGTGGGCGCCATCTGCCCGCCCGTCATGCCGTAGACGGCGTTGTTGACAAAGATGGTGGTAAAGAACTCGCCTCGATTGGCGGCGTGGACGATCTCGGCCGTGCCGATGGCGGCCAGATCGCCATCCCCCTGATACGTGAAGACGACCTTGTCGGGGTTGGTGCGTTTGACGCCGGTGGCCATGGCCGGGGCGCGGCCATGAGCGGCCTCCGCCATATCGACGTTGAGGTAATCGTAGGCCAGCACCGCGCACCCCACCGGAGCGATGCCGACGGTCCGCTCGCGCACCCCCAACTCATCGAGTACCTCGGCCACGATCCGGTGAATGATGCCGTGGGAGCAGCCGGGGCAGTAGTGGGTGTGGGCCTCCGTCAGGCTCTCCGGTCGCCTGTAGACCAGTTCCATGTCAGCAGGGATTTCGATGATTTCCATTTATGCGACCTCCCCACCGGTGATGTCGGCGTAGGCATTCTTCAGCACGTTCATGATCTCGTCCGGCAAGGGGACGACGCCGCCCATCCGCCCGTGGAAGCGAACTGGACAGCGGTCGCCGACGGCCAGGCGCACGTCCTCCACCATCTGCCCGGCGTTCATCTCCACGACCAGTATGCCGCGTGCCTGCCCGGCCAACTCGGCGAGGCGGGCGCTGGGGAAAGGCCAGAGGGTGGTAGGGCGGAGCAACCCGGCCTTCATTCCTTCTGCGCGTGCCTGTTGCACCACCGTCTGGCAGATCCGGCCCACGCTGCCGAAAGCTACCAACAGAAAGTCGGAATCTTTGGCGTCGTACTCTTTCCAGCGCACCTCGCTGGCGGCGATCTCTTGCAGTTTGGCCTGCAGGCGCAGATTGACGCGCTCCAGGTTTTCCCCTCCCAGGTAGAGGGAGGTGATGGTCTGGGGCGCGCGCCCCTTGGCGCCGGTGAGGGCCCAAGCGGGGCGATCCTCGGGTGAGCGAACGGGTCGCATCGGTGGGAGATTGGCCGGCTCCATCATCTGGCCGATGGCACCGTCGATCACGACCATGCCGATGGTGCGGTACTTCTCCGCCAGGTCGAAGGCCAGCACCACAAAGTCGATAGCTTCCTGGATGGTGGCCGGAGCAAAGACGATGGGGTGAAAGTCCCCATGGCCGGCCATCTTCACCGCCTGGAAATAGTCGCCCTGTGCAGGCTGCACATTGCCCAGACCCGGCCCACCGCGCATGACGTTGACGATCACGGCGGGCACTTCGGAACAGGCGATGTAGGAGAGCCCTTCCTGCATCAGGCTGATGCCGGGACTGGAGGAAGAGGTCATCGCCCGCGCTCCGGTGCAGGCTGCGCCGTAGACCATGTTGATGGAGGCCAGCTCGCTTTCGGCTTGTAGAAAAACCCGTCCTTCTTCCGGCAGCCGCTTGGACAGATGTTCCAGTACCTCCGTCTGGGGAGTGATGGGGTAGCCAAAGTAGGCTTCAACCCCTGCCCGTATGGCCGCTTCGGCGATGGCCAAGTTCCCTTCGAGTAGTTCCTTTGCCATCCCTATCTCCTATGCTGCGTGAGCGGAAGCCCTCTCCGGCTTCCGCTTGCGCCTGTAAACTGTGAACACCACATCAGGGCAGATGACGGCGCACACAGCGCATCCGGTACACGCTTCCGCATCTGCTACCTCGGCGGGTCGGTATCCTTTGAGGTTGAACCGGCCCTCTGCCAGGCGCAGGGCGTGCGCGGGGCAGAGCGCCACACAAAGGCCGCATCCTTTACAGCGATCCTCATCGATCAAGACCATGCCTTTCGTCATCGGTATGTCTCCAATCCGCGAAACTATCCTCCGGCGGTCGGGGGTCTACGCCCGTTTTAGTATAACCCTGCCTGGCTTCCCACGTTACTCATGTCCGGCTATCAGAAGCGTACATCAGAACGGGATTGCCTTGTAGTGCTTTGTGTCACCGCGCCAATGGGACGAAACTCATAGTTGGCGCTTTGCCAGACGAACAGGTCTGTCGATGTCATTCTCCTGCACCGGCGAACGGATTTGCCAGTTGCGCCTCGATCCGCTCCAACGCCGCATCCCGCTCGTCCAGGTGCTCGGCCAGCGCCGTGTCGGAGATGGGCACCTCTATCGGCACGTCCACGTCCAGCTCCACCGTGGTGGAGACGTCCACTGTCTGGCTGACCGGCACGGCGATCTCCAGGTTGACAGGCACGAAGGTGCGGATGGGGATGTCGATCTCGATGGTGCCCAGAATCCCGGCCTCGATGGGGACGGTGACGGTGGTGTTGATGGGGATGGTCGTGTTGATGGGCACGACGATCTCCTGCTCGAAGGGGACGCTGGTTTTGACGGGGATGTCCTGCTTCACCTCGACGGTGTAGGAGAAGGTCGTCTTCCTGATCCCGGCGATGAGGGCGCGGGATTCGGCTACTTCTTGGATGGCGACCTGCCTGGCCCACAATAGGGCAGCGATGGTGAGGATGTTGAGGGTCAGGGAGAGCAATGTCAAGGCCGCCAGAGCGATCAGGGCAATGGGGTAAAGTCTTTTCATCGTTGCACTCCTTGCTCAGAAAAGTGGGATCTGGGCCGCTTCCTGCTCAGCGATAGGGTCGAGGCCCAGCACGGTCTTGAGTGCGTGGCGATCCAGCTCCTCCTCAGCGACCAAACGGCGCAGCAGGCGAAACTTGATGAACTGCCACTTATATTCCTCTACGGCGCGGGATAGGCGCGGGTCGCGCTGTAACTTGAAGGTGGTCAGATGCGACCGGCCTCCGGGCAGGACGAGGCAGCGCTGAGCGCCCTCGTCGGCGGTCCGCCGGGCGAGCAGGTGGCGGGCCAGCGCAGCCGTGGACGAGATGGCAAAGACGTATGTTTCTTTACCCTCCTCCAGCCAACGCACGTCCCAGTGGCCTCTGCGCTTTACCCGAAAGCCCAGGCGCTCCCCCAGCGCCGCCAGGTCGTCGCGCAGCGCCTTGAGCTCGGCGGCGCGTTGCAGCGGATCGTCCTCAGAGCGCAGGCGCAGAGTCTCGCCCTCCTGCACGCTGTACGACTCGATGCAAACCAGCACCAGTGCCAGGCCGGGGGTGAGGGGGCCGGAGAAGTGGGCGTATGTGGCGTTGACCAGGTCGTCCGATGGCCATTCGTGCTGTTGTACGAGCAGCTCCCACACCTGGGCCTCCACCCGGTCGGCGAGGGGCTCGACGACCTGCCCTGCATCGGCTAGCCACCACAGGGCTGCCATCGCCTCCCCTTGGCCTGCCAGTCGAACTATCGGCGCGGTCTCGCGAGCCTGCTGGATCGCATCGGCGGTGAAGGGGAGGACCGAGGCGCTGTCCTTTGGGATTGCTGCTGCGCGCGTCAGCAATCCCCGCTCGGTGAGTCCGGCGTATGCGCTGGCGTGCAGCAACGGCCATTTCGTCGGCTCCTCGCGCTGCCGGAGGGTGCTCACCACTGCCTCCGTGGCAGCGGCCGTCAGGTCCCGTTCCAGGATCTCCAGGTTGGGCTTTTTCACCGGTTCGGCGCCTTCCCACCGCCAGATCAGCCGGTGTCCGACTTCAGGGCTGTGCCCCCAGCCCGCCAGATCGTAGCCCGCGCTGCTGGCTGCCGTGCAAACGGCTTCCAGAAGCGTCTCGTCGGACTCGGAGAAGAGGGTGATCAGGTGGCCGTTGGGATTAAGGAGCGGCCCGGCAGCCTGGAGCGCCGTCTGCAGCACGCGCCAGTGCCATTCCCAGTCGAACCGCCGCCGGCGCAGGAAGGGTCGCAGGCGGTGGGCGGCGGGCGAGTCCCACAGCCATCCTGCCCACAGCGCCGAGAGCGCCCAGAAGACGGCGTCGGGCCGTGGCGGGTCGGCGACGATGAGAGCGACGCTACCCGGCCGGATGATCTCCCGCACGTTGCGGGCCGCGTGGCTGACCAGTGCGTACCCTTCTGTCTCGTCGTTCAACAAGGCGGCAGCGCTTTCGGCCCTGCGCACAGGAGAGCTCCCCTCTCCCAAAGGGGGAGGGATTGGGGGTGGGGGAGGTATCTCGGCCAGTAGGCGCGCCAGCCCCTCCTCGAAACACAGCCAGACGTTACGTTCCAGGTAGAGGGATGGAATACGCAGCGTGCGCGGGCGTGGACGATCTTCATCCGGAGGGTCCAGGCTGCTGCACCCATCGAAGCAGTCGAGCAACGCGGCCGTCAGCGCAAGTTTGATTTCCTTGTCTGCCTCCAGGTTCTCAAGCCGCATCGTGATATCCATTAGCGCCGAAAGGTTGCGCGGCGTGTAGAGCTCGACCAGCTCGGCGGCCCGCTCCCGCGCCGGGTGGCCGGGTGGAGCGACCCGGTCCAGGGCGTAGTAGTAGGCCAGGCCGCGCGGCGACGTGCGGTGGGCGGCCTCATCGTCGGCGTCGTCCGGCGCGCCTTCTTGCACTGCCTCGCAGTGAGAGCAGCGCACGGCCTTCCTGAAGGGGTAGTTGCCGTCACGGTCCCAGGCGAACCACTCGGCCGTGCCCGCCGCGCCGCACGCGGGGCAGGCGGAACGGTAGAGGGAGGCCAGGTGACGGCGCAGGGGCACGTCCCCCTTGAGACTATCGACCAGGTGGGTGAATGCTGCGTTGACTGCGTCGGCGTTGTGCCGACTCAGTCCCAGGCGGGCGGCGACGAGGAGCAGGGGATTGATGCTGAAACCCAGCGCGCGGCGGCCGGCAGCGGCCGTTTCTCGCACGATGACTGGCCCCTGGCAGAACAGGTCTACGACCAGATCGCCAGGCCGGGTGAAGCGCTGCACGTAGGCTTCCACGGCCCCGACCGGCTGGATCGGACGGTAGCGGGCCAGCGGCGCGCCAGGCGAGCCGGGCCTCCCGGGGATGAACCACACGCGTTCGGACACGCCACTATTTTACACCCTGTCCGCGAGGTTGGCGAGTAACTTTCGTGACCGATCGGTGTTCCTGTTGTCAGAGCGTGTTTGCGCTGGGAACGGAATGTGAATGTGTACTGTATGCAGTGTGATGGCTCGCAGGTATAGCATATGTAAAGGAGAATAGAAATCATGAAGATCGATACGTCTGTAGCATTGAAGGCCGGGTTGATCGGTGCAGCGGCAGGGCTTGTGTTTGGCATCATCGTTGGTATCGTGCCGGGCCTTGATTGCCTGATCTGGTGGGTGTCTCCCCTGATTGGCTTGGCCACTGGTGCGCTCTATGTTTACCTGACGCCGGGTAAGGAAGATATCGCTGCGGGAGCAGTGGGCGGCGCCGTGACCGGTGCTATTGCCGGTATTGCGGGTGCATTTGCATCTAACCTGCTTGACCTACTCCTCCATGAGGGAACCGTTTTCGGCCTGTTCCTGGGGGTCATTGCAGGTATTATCACCGGCGCTATTCTCGGTGCCATCGGCGGCGCGGTCTACGCTGCCATCAAGAAGTAGCGCAACCACCAAAAACTGAATGGCACGAATGCCGGGGCAGGCGGGTCTGTGCCCCGGCGTTCTCTTGAGGTGTGCACCTCGTATTTGAAACTTTACGAGACTCGGCAAAGGCAAACAGCTCATAGATCAGGCTCAAGGCCACGCAATGAAACCAAACGCGGTTTCTCTGCATCCTCGACTTTCTCCAGCACCGCGTTCTCCTCAAGCAGCGTTGCAATGGTGCGATCCAACTCTGTTGGCGTCCACTTCAGCACGTAGAACACCTTAGCGATCATCGCCCGATCCGCTGCCACCACATTGTCGATGTACCGCTGCACTAACGTCCGCCGTGCCTCACCCTGCCCAATCGAGCGCGCCCGCTCCGGCAGATCGGGAAAGTGCCGCTGCAGGATTTCGGGTAATGTTTCTCAACAGTTGAGATAAATGGCGAAAGGGCCATCTGGACGCCCCGCGGGGCATTCGAAACACAGTTCAAACTGGCTCAAGATGCTCTTGTCCCCCACGCCGCAAGAAACGCGAGTCTTGAGC
>DAOUDX010000001.1:0-18780 GCA_034430835.1 Anaerolineae bacterium | reverse complement strand
CCAACAGATCGACGAGGCGGGAGAGGCTAAGGTGACGCGTAGTAAATGGACATCGGCCATCTTGATATTCGCAGCCTTTGGCATCATCGTGGGAACGCTGTTCGTCATCAGCAGCTATGGCGGCACCCCGATAATCTCCATGTCCGTCCCTACCAGCACACACCCTCCCATTATTCCTTCCCCAGTCCTGCCCACCGCCACCACGCCCTCTGGGATGGCAACGCCCTTGCCGCCCAAGGAACTGACCATCTGTCAAGCTGAGGAGCCCAACACGCTCTTCATCTACGGCAGGCCGTCACGGGCTTCCCGCTACGTGTTGGAGGCGATCTACGACGGCCCCATCGACACACCTGCCTACCAGTTTCAGTCAACGATACTGGAGAACCTCCCCACCCCGGAAAACGGAACCGTCGCCCTGCGCGCCGTCCAGGTCTACGCGGGCGATAGAGTCATAGACGCAGACTACAACGGCGCGGTAGAGTTGCGCCCCGATGTCGTTGTTTTCGATGCTGGCGGACAGAAAGTCACGTTCGCGGGCGACCCGATCACGATGACGCAGATGGTGGTGACGTTCACGCTGCAGGCCGACGTGCTCTGGGCCGATGGCCACCCGCTGACTGCCGACGACTCGGTCTACTCCTTCGAGGTGGCCGGCGAGATCGACACCCTCCCACCCCAGGCGCTCTTGCTCCACGGCCAGACGCTCAGCTACGAGGCCGTGGACGAGCGCACGGTCGTATGGACCAGCGTCCCAGGCTACCGCGACACGTTCTACCTCTACGACGCCCCCCTCCAGAACGTCTACGTGCAGAACTTTTACCACCCCCTGCCCCGCCACGCCTGGGGAAGCGCCAGCGCCGAACAATTGCTCAACTCCGAGGTCGTCCACCGCCAGCCGCTGGGCTGGGGACCCTTCTCCGTCGAACGGTGGGAGGCGGGCCGGTCCATCACGCTGGTACACAACCCCCGCTACTTCCGCGCGGCAGAAGGGCTGCCCCACCTAGACCGCGTCACGTTCCGCTTCGTCCCCGACCTGCGGCAGGCGCTCGATCTGCTCGAGGGCGGCGAGTGTGACGTCATCGGGCCGGATGTGTTCGAGGGGGCAGACCTCACACCGCTGCTGGAGGCTGTCGAGGCCGGCACGGTGCAAGTGCTCTCCTCAGCCAGCAGCGAGTGGGAGCACCTGGACTTTGGGATCGAGCCGGCGAGTTGGGCGCACCGCCCGAGCTTTTTCGGGGATGTGAGGGTGCGCCAGGCCGTCGCCAAGTGCATCGACCGGGAGCGGATCGCCAACGAGCTGTTCCCCTATGGCGGGGCCGCCGTCGCCCACAGCTACGTCGCCCTCGACCATCCGCTGTACGCAGACAGCACCCTCTCCCGCTGGGATTACGACCCCGCGGAGGGCCGCGAGGTCCTGGAAGAAGTGGGCTGGCAGGATAGTGATGGGGACGGCGTCCGGGAGGCTCACGGCGTGGAGGGCGTCGCCTGGTCCACGCCCTTCTCCGTGACCCTGCTCACCACCAGCGGCGATCCAGCACGCGAGCGGACGGCGCACATGCTCTCCGAGAATCTGGCAGACTGCGGCATTCGTCTGAGGGTGCAGTACCTCTCCCCAGAGCAGCTCATGGGCGAGACCTACGAAAGCCCGTTGCTGGGGCGCAGCTTTGACCTGGCGCTCTACTCCTGGAACAACGGCCTGTACGCGCCATGCGAGATCTACCTCTCGTCCCAGATCCCCGGGCCTGAGAACCAGTGGACTGCGCCCAACAGCCCCGGCTACGCCAGCGCCGACTACGACGCGGCCTGCCAATCCGCGCTGGACGCGCTGCCCGGGACGAGCGAGCACGCGCGTTTCCACCGCGAGGCACAGCGCATCTTTTCCCAGGACCTGCCCGCGCTGCCGCTCTATTTTGTGCCGAGGATGGTCGCCGTGCGGCCGGGCGTGAGCGGCGTGGCTCCCGACTCCAGCGAGTACCTGACCTGGAACGTCGAGACGTTCGATCTAAACGAGTAGCCGCGGAATCCAGCCCGCGGGCTGTGGAGCTATGGACCCACGATGACTTTGAGCGATCCTTCAGTTCATCTTGCAGCGCGCGTGATCAAGGCGGGCCAGGCCGAGGGCGAGGCGCTGGTGTCGCCCGACCCCATCGGCTTCCTAGGCGGCGTCGATCCGGACACGGGCGTAGTCGTCGAGGTGGGCCACCCGCTGGAGGGGCAGTGCGTGGCAGGGCGCGTGCTCGTCTTCCCCACCGGCAAGGGCAGCACCGTTGGCTCCTACACCCTGTACCGGTTGGCGCGCGGGGGGCTGGCGCCGGCAGCCATCGTCAACGCCGAGGCCGACCCGGTGGTGGCCGTGGGGGCCATCATCGCCGAGATCCCGATGGTGGACCAGGTGGACACCGCACGCATCCGCAGCGGGGATTGGGTGCGGGTGCGCGATGGGGAAGTGATGGTGGATAAGAGGCGCTAGACGCCTCAAGCGCGGTGCTTGTCCAGGCAACCCAAACTGTCATGTCACGCTGCAGTCAGCATCAAAGGTGCGTGGTACGATCCGTTATCGTACCGGCCACAGGGCGAGTTGGTAAGAGGGGCGGTGACCATCGAGGAGGATAAAGGGCGCTGCCCGCTTAGCGATGACGCCCAGCTTGTGCAAGTCGTTCAGCTCGCGCAAGCGGCCCCGTCGCCGCTCGCGCAGCAGCCGATCCACTCCCACCGGGCCGATGCCCGGCACGCGCAGCAGATCGCGCCGGTCAGCGGTGTTCACTTCGATCGGCATGTGGGTCAGGTTTTGGCGCGCCCAGGCCAGCTTGGGGTCGCTCTCCAGCGGCAGGTTGCCGGTGGGGCTGAAAGGCAGCTCCTCGGCAGTGAAGCCGTAATCGCGCAGGAGGAAGGAGGCCTGGTAGAGCCGGTGCTCGCGCAGGGGCGGCGTAGGGGGGTGATCCTCCAGTGGCGTATCGGGTACCGGCGTAAATGCCATAAAATAGGCCCGCGCAATCCCCGCCTGCCGGTGCAGGAACTCGGTCGTCGTCAGGAGCTCCACGTCGCTCTCATCCGAACCGCCTACGACGAACTGCGTGGTGGAGCTGGGCCAGCGGCCATTCATTCCCCGGCGGATGTCCTCGACCCACCGCAGCCGCTTGAGCAGTTCCTCGTCGAAAACCTTGTGCGGGGCCAGCCGAGCCAGCCGTTGGGCGTTGGGCGCTTCCAGGTTGACCGAGACCCGGTCGGCCAGCCGCATCGCCGCCACCACCTGCTCGCGCTCCGCGCCGGGCATGATCTTGAGGTGGATGTAGCCTCGGAATTCGTGGCGGCGGCGCAGGATCTCGGCCGTGGCAATGAGGCGATCCTCGGTGCGCGGCCCGCCTCCGGCGACGCCGGAGCTGAGAAAGATGCCCCCGGCGGTACCCTTGTGGTACAGCCGCATAAACTGATCGGCCAATTCGTCAGGGGTGAACGTAGCGCGCCGGAAGTCACGCCCCTGCCGGAAGGCGCAGTAGGCGCAGTCCCGCTCGCAGGCGGAGGTGAGTAGCGTCTTGAGCAGCGCGATGCGCTTCCCGCCGGGCATCACGGCGTTGTGGATGAAGGCGTTGTCACTCTTCCCCGGACGGGCCAAGGCGCAACCGGTATTGCTCATCTCCTCGGCCGGCTCGAAGCACGTAGCCGGCCCCAGCAGCTTGAGCTTCTCTAAGGCATCCATCCTGCTATCATTATACGAACAAGTGTTCTAATTGTCAAGCAAAAGAGAAAACATGTTTCAAAGCAAAATGGTGGGACAAAAGTGCTGCACCACCCGATTTCTGCTATCTTATTGACCTTCGCCTTGAAGAAGGAGCATATCTGTGTTCTGATTCGACGAACCTGACAGTACCCCCGCACATCGGTATTCTAAAGAAAAACCTCGCAGAAACCGTCACATATTGGGGTTCTGTCAAATGCAGTCGCCAAACACCCTCATGGGTGCTCCATTGTCAAAACGAGACTCAATAGTTCCAATCCTGCCGGGTACCCCTTACAAAGCGAAAAAGGCACCCTCCAGGTGCCTTTCAGGTAGCGGGGCCAGGATTCGAACCTGGGACCTCCGGGTTATGAGCTGCAATCCTATTTGGCATACTGTAGACCGTCGGGCCATCTGTTTGAGGGTGGCCCAACGCTCTTGGGTTACCAAGAGCCCGGTGCACCGTATTTGATGCTCAGATTATATGTGATCGAGTGCGGATGTCAAATCAGGAGCCGATTGATTAATCATCAAAAGGCAATGTGGTCAACAGACGGTGTCTCGCTGAGATAGTCCGAGTCCTTCACCGAAAACGCTGATTTTACTGTCAAACCCGGATGGACGGAGTAGGTAGCCAACACAGGTCATGTCCGGAAAAAGTGGACGGCATCCATCGGAATCGATGGTCGCCATGGCTCGGATTACGCACTAGATCGACAATGTCTCGTCCAGAGCCTGCAGGTCAACATGTAGCCCGCCGTGCTTCCCCAGTTCCACCTGCGCGGGGGGAGTGAGCCCTGCGCGGGTGAACACTGCATAGTGGAGCTTCCATCCCTCACCCGCTTCGGGCAAGTCCTTACGGGTGCACGGTCCCTTACGATCGATGAGATCCCGCACGACGCTGAGCGGGACCTTGCCCCTTTGCCACTTGCACTCGCCAAGCAGTATGTCACGGGTCTGCCAGTTGATCGCCACCGCGTCGACCTGCACCCCTCGGCTCCAATGTGCACCAACCGCCTCAGACGGAAATGGCAGCGCCCCGGCACGCGCCTAGTGCGCCATCCACTGCTGTGCGAGGCTCTCGAAGGCCTCTCCAACAAAGTCTCGCAGGTGATGGCGGATATGCTCAAGGGTTTGTTCCGCGCTCAGGAGTGATCTCTGATGAGGGGCTACAAACTGATAAAAGAACCTGAAGTATGCATCGCTGAGGTGATAGCGCCCCTGTTTTGACCTCCGTCTCTGGCTTGCCGTGAGCGTCACCGGTAACCGCCGCTCGACCAGTCTCAGCTCTTGCAGACGGCTGAGGAACGAGGCCACATTCGTGCGGCTGATCAACGCCTCATCGGAGATCTCTTTTAGAGTGTGATTGCCCGCGCTGATGGCGCGCAGGATCGCATGATATGAACTGAGCTCCCGCAGTTCGTCGTAGAGCAGAAGCGAGGGCTCAGCCGAGAACATGGATCCAGGGGATAGGATGACATCCCTGATGTTTGCGCTCAAGCTCTGCCTGCCGTCCAGCCACTCGAGATAGGCGGGGATACCGCCGACGATGGCGTACAGCGCCACGCGCTCGGCGGATGACCAATTGGGGAAAAAGTCCTTCAGTGCAGAGAAGGGCAGCGGTTGCAGCAGCCACTGGCCGGTGAACCTGCCAAACAAGGGGGACTGCCGGGTCATGATCGACTCCAGCGTCCCAACCTGCGAACCACACAGCACGATGATAATTTGCGCGTGTTTCAGATGTTGATCCCACGCGTGCTGCAGGCCAGAGAGCATGGCAGGGTCAGCCTCCGACGCATACTGCAGCTCATCAAGAATGAGGATGCGCCTCTCTTCCGGACGAACGACCTGGGAAGCAAGCCAGCGCCAAAGAGCAGGCCAGCTATCGAAATGGGGTGCCTGGTCCTCCGGCAGATCTGTCACCCGGGCACAAAAGCCTCGACGCTGGGCAGCGGCAGGCTCCTTGTAGGCGACCCAGTACGTGTAGGGCAGGCCACTCCTTTCAGCCCAATGCTGTAGCAGGGCCGTCTTTCCCGTTCGACGCCGGCCGTAAAGCAGGACGAGCTGGGCCGGACCAGGACTGGTACGGGTCAAAAGCCCGTCGAGGAAAGTTATCTCCTCTTCGCGGTCGACGAACATAGGCTCCTCCTTGCCAGAGCGTGATGCGCCCGGTGAAGTTTGCACTCTCGATTATTATAATCGTAAGTGCAAAGATTACAAGGGCGTCAGTGGCGAATCGAACTTGCCCTGCCACAGCTTGAGGTGATATGAATAGTTGACCAGGGTGTTGGAGTTGAGGCCCGCCGCAGCCTTGTGCTGTTCGAAGCCAACGCGCGCTCTTGAGAGCTTCAGACCCGGCGAGATTCGGTTCATTTGAAAACCTTCTTTCTGTGAGGCGTCAAGAACCAAGACTCGCCGGACTGGTTTTTTCTCAGGAGCCCGGCGAGCTTGAGTGGGATTTAGGTAGCGGGGGTTGGATTCGAACCAACGACCTCCGGGTTATGAGCTGCAATCCTATTTGGCATACTGTGGACCGTTGGGCCATCCGTTTGAGGGTGGCCCGACGCTCTTGGGTTACCAAGAGCCCGGTGCACTGTATTTTGATGTTTTTCATTATACAGGGAGCGAGGTTACGTGTCAAATTTCGTCGAGGAGCGGAGCGAGGAGTAACTGTGGTGCGTCTGTGCCTATCGTCGAAGCTGACTCTGCGCGCACCTGGGTGTTGTGCGCACGCACGCACACGCAAGTGAGCCGGTGCGCGAGTGCGCACACAATTAGGAAATTGGCAGCACGCCTCTCCCCAGAGCGCGCTGGCCGTCACCTTCACCCGCTACGCCGCCGCCCAGATGCGCGACCAGGTGCGCGCCGTCGTGGGCGATGCCGCCGACGAGGTCAACGTCTCCACCCTCCACGCCCTGGGTTACGGCGTCGTCCGCGCCCAGGCCGACCACCTGGGCCTGCACAAGGACGTTGGCATGGCCTCGCCGTCTTACGCCCACACCCTGGTGCGCAAGGCGGCGCAGGCCGCCGGGCTGGACGAGCGCTGGGACGTGGACAGCTCGGTCTGCGAGATCGAGCGCGCCAAGGGCAACCTGCTCGGTCCTGACGAGTATCCCGTCCACCCCGGCGACGTCTACAGCCAGACCGTGGCCCGCGTCTACCGCATCTACCAGGAGACGCTGCGCGAGAAGAACCTGGTGGATTTTGGCGATATGACGCGCTTGGCCGTGCGGGTGTTGGAGAAACTCCCGGAATCGCGCGGCTTCTACCAGCACCTGTACCGCCACGTCGTGGTGGACGAGTGGCAGGACGTCAGCCGCGCCCAGTACCGCCTGGTGCGGCTGCTTGCCGGGCCTGAGACCGACCTGTTCGTGGTCGGCGACCCGCTGCAGTTGATCTACGGCTGGCGCGGGGCCGACCCGGCTGTGTTCACGGCGCTGGCGCGGGATTTTCCAGCGCTGCGAGAGCTGCAGTTGCGCGTCAACTACCGCAACACCGAGGCCATCGCCGCCGCCTCCGAGGGGGTCATGCGCGCCCTCGGCCTGCCGCCCCGCGACGTCGTCGCTCAGGGGGGCGCGGGCGAGCCACTGGCCCTCGTACGCTGCGACACCGAGCGGGACGAGGCCCTGCGCGTGGCGGAGGGGATCGCCCGCCTGGTCGGGGCCGGGGAGTGCGGCTATAATGGCTGCGCGGTGCTGGTGCGCACGGTGCGCCAGGCGCGCCTGATCGAGCAGGCCCTCCTGCGCGCTCACGTGCCCTACGCCCTGGCCGGGTATCGCTCCTTCTTCGAGACCCGCGCCGTGCGCGAGCTGGTGGCCTGGCTGCGGTTGGCCGCCAACCCCTTCGACGAGGGGGCGCTGGAGGCGGTGCTCAACGCCCCGCCCAGGGGCCTGGGCAAGGCGACCCGGGAGCAGCTGCGGGGTGGGGCCTTCCGCCTGACGATGGAGACGCTGCTGATCGCACCGGAGCGGGACGACCTGCGGGAGCGGGCGCGACAGGCGGTGGCCGAGTTCCTGGGCGCAGTGGACGACGTGCACGCACAGAGAGACGAGCCACCGGCGCAGCTTTTGGATACCATCCTGAAGCGCACCGGCTACGCCGCCTGGCTGCGCAAGGCCGGAAACGGAAATGGCAACGGGAACGGCCACGATCCCAACGGGGAGATAGCGCTGGACTTTCCCGCCGGCGAGGAGGCCGGCGCCGTGCACAACCTGCGGCTGATGCTGGAGGGGTGTCGGGGTGAGGACGGACTGGCACACTTCCTGCGCGATATCGAGGAGATGCAGGCCCAACCCGATGGGATGGAGGGCGTCTTCTTGGGCACCATCCACGCCGCCAAGGGGCTGGAGTGGCCGGTCGTCTTTCTGCCGGGGCTCGACGAAGGGATGCTGCCCCACGCCAGGAGCCTGCTGGACAAGAAGCGGCTGGAGGAGGAGCACCGACTGTTCTACGTCGCCCTGACCCGGGCGATGCGCAAGGTGGTCTTGCTGGGGGCGCGCTACCGCACCAACGCGCGCGGGGATGCCTGGGAGTGCCGGCCCAGCCGCTTCCTGGGCTACTTGCCCCCGGAGACGGTCAGGAGGGAATGATGGACGCGGATGAAAAGCATCCGAGAGAGGAAATCGAGCGCGTCCGGGACGCGCATCCCATCGAGGAGGTGGTGGGCCGCTACGTCGCCCTGCGCCGCGCCGGGCGGCGCTTTGTGGGCTTCTGCTCCTTCCACGACGACCGGCGCACCCCCTCGCTGGTCGTCTTCCCCGAGAGCGGGCGCTGGTGGTGCTTCGGGGCCTGCAACGGTGGCGGTGACGTGTTCGACTTCGTGATGCGGGCAGAGGGGGTCCCCTTCCCGGAGGCGGCGGAGGTGTATCACGCGGCGCTGCTCTCCAACCCCAAGGCCCTAGCCTACGCGACCAGCCGTGGCCTGGACGCCGACACGGTGGGCGAGTTTCGCCTGGGTTACGCCGCCGGGCGGCTGGAGCGCTACCTGGCCTTTCGCGGCTGGTCGGAGGAGTTGGCTGCCGATCTGGGGCTGGTCGACTCGCACGGGCGGGAGTGGTACCGGGGACGGCTGGTAATCCCGGAAGTACGGGCCGGTCGGTCCATCTACCTGGTGGGGCGCACCGTGCCCGGTGTGCGCGGCGCTTTTGGCCAAGTACCTGACGCTGGCCGGGGCGCCCAAGCCGCTGTATGGGCAGGGGAGGGTGAAAGGTCGCTCCGCGGTGTTTGTGGTGGAGGGGCCGATCGACTACCTGCTGCTGTGGCAGTGGGGCTACCCGGCGGTGGCGACGCTGGGCAGCCGCATCAAGCAGGAGCACGTCGAGTTCCTGCAAGGATTTTCCCGCGTGTATCTGGTGCCCCACCGCGACGACGCCGGGCGGCAGATGTGGCGCGACTGCAGGGCCGCCTTCGGTGAGCGGTTGCGCACGGTGCTGGTGCCGGAGAAGATGAAAGACGTGGGCGACTTGGTTGAAAAAGCTGCTGCACCAGTGCACATCTTCGCTAGACTTGTGAGTGAGGCAAGTTGAGTGCTGGTCGATGGGCAGTAATCTGCCGCAAAGAGCCTCTGGGTATGTAGAGGTAGAGGCTCTTTTTTTGTTACCTGAACGGACGGCTCTCTCCTTGTCCAAGGACAGTGCTGAGATTGTTGACGGTAGCGTCGGTCTGTGTTACATTGCGAATCAAGGTTCTCATGGGCGCATCCCAACGTGCTGCTAGAGCGGAGTCACTGTAGATGGATAAACACTCTGGTAGAAGACACCTGCCTTCATGTAGCCGCAGGTAGGTCAACACAGCTCAACAGGCAGCATCCTACTTAACCCAGCATCGGACTAAGAACCAGGGGAAGGGTTCACGAGATTGGTGCTATCGATCAGCCCACTCACTGCCCTGATGAGCGATGGCCAGAAGAAGCCGTTCTGAAAAGCCACGCACAACTGAATGATACGCTGGCTCACCAACATCGGCTTGCGCCTCTTGCTCTCCGCCTCAGCGAAAACCTTCGGAAAATTGGTGGGAATATGACCGTGGTGATGACCAAGGCAACCTGGAAACGTAGCCACCCGAAAGTGCTCCAATCTATGCTGTTATTGGCGTTGAACATGCTCACCAAGTTCTCGCCCAACACACCCAGAAAGACGGCCGCGTACATCCCCAGCGTCAACCAAAGTCGCCGCCTGGCATTTTTCCCCCTCTCTTTTTCTTTGTCTATCTCTGGTTTTTTCCCAAACGTCTCTATATCGGGTAAGATCCCCAGGTCCGAAAAGTAGCGTAAGATAACACCCATGAGATATTTCCTCCTTCGTTAACAATAAGCAGGAGCAGACTTCTCGTTCCGCCCAATGAGAAGGCGGAAGTATCTGGCTCCGCTCTTCTCAATGGCTCTCAACCATACCTCCAGGAATCCACCTTCTTCGGGCGCAGCTTCTCTGGAGAATCCGAGCAGATAGTAAAGCAACGCGTCGTCGTTGACGTACACCTCTTTATCAGGCGCGGCAACGGTCCGGGCACCTTTGTCTAGAAGTGTCTTGGCGAGGGAAGAGACCTGAGTGACACTGCCGGTCTCGCAACTTACAAGAATAACCAGAGGGTGTGCACGCAAAGCCTCATTCCACTCACGCGGGGTCAACTGAGTACCATCTGGAAGGTAAATCTTTTCGCCGTCACTGTGGGCAACTACGATGACGACGTTGTCCATCTCTTGCAGGCTCTGCTGCACCTGCTGATCCATGGATACGCCTCGCGGCGCGACTCCAAATTCCATGTCTGTGACCAGTTTTTCCCATCGAGCAGCGATACTTGCCCAGCCTCGCCAGTTGTCTCGGCTCTTACCGATGGCCTCTAGTTCCTGTTCGTCCTTGGGTATACCGAGGTAAATCGCAGTTTTATCTAGGGTGAGGGGCGCAGCTTTCAGCACATACTGCAAATTCCGGCTGATCATGGCGGCATCAAGCCCCTCCGCATGGAGGACGGTATGTCCAGGAAAGGCTACATAGAAGTCCTGGTTCCAACTCCCCTTGCCGGTCACTAGCACCGGTCTATCGTCAGGCAGGGATACGCCGGTGCGCGTCAGTGCCTTTTCCAACTCATCTGCCCTGACGAGGGCATCTTCGCCAGACTGGGCATAATGTCCATCGAACAGCAAGTGCACCTGACCTCCGCTGCGAGCGATGTAGAGGAGGGCTACGTCGTCGCGCAGCAGCTTTTCGTAGGCCCCCAGATCTGGTAGAAAGCTCTCGCCTGTCTCGGCCAGGAAAGCTTGCACCCCTGGCATCTGCAAAAAGTCGTCGCTTGGACGGTCTCCCTGGCTCAGGATGGGGCCTTCGTTTGCTTGGTAGGCGACTGTTATCTCCTCCGGCCCCAAAGAAACCCTGTAGCGTCCTTGAGCATCCCCCCAGGCCACCAGGCGATTCAGATCGTCGTAGGCATTCCATCGGACGACGTTGCCCTGCCCATCTTTCTCCAGCACCAGTCGATGCCACAGGTCGTACTCGTACGAGGCGAGGATATTCCCCTCGCCGTCGGCTACATTAGCTAGGTCGCCCCAATCGTTGTAGGTATAACGCCTTATCTCCCCAGTCGAGGCCTTGGCTTCCTCAATCAATCCGAGATCATTGTAGACGAACTCAACCTTACCGCCTGTGACATTTTCCATCGAAGCGAGTTGGCCATCGACGTAGCTGTAGCGGACGCTATCTCTGTCCAAGCTTTCTCGAGCCAACAGCTGGCCAGCGGCATCGAACATCAGATTTGGTCCACCAGAGCGTTCAAGAGTATAGCGCCCATCAGCCTCACGAATCAGTTCCGGGGCATCTCCCAGTTCGTCGGATGTATAGATGACCCGGCTATCATAGGAAAACCGGTGATCTCGATAACGAGTCTGTCGCCCGCTGAGAGGATCGATCCAGAGGATGCCATAGGGATACACAGGAATCCACGTCTCACCGTCATCAAGGCTGTATTCCTCTGTAGGAGAGGAAAAACGCAGATAGGGAAGGTCAATCGCCCAGCCACGTCCCAAGAGGCCAGGGTCGAGGTTGGTGGAATCGTAGCGTCGAGAGAACGGCAGCGATGGTTTGCCTGGTATCTCGAGGTCGATGACTACCGGTCCCAGATATCCTCCCACCACCGGCTTCTTGGACGGCGAGACGGCAACAGCACGGTACTGCTCGTCGCCAACCTCGAAGCTCCAGCTCAATGCCACCGGCGAGGGCCGATCGGCCAATGTCTGGCTCCACAGCGTTCCCTCCTTGTCGCTCGGTGATATGTACTCGTTCTCGAACCGAAGGCCGACGCCGCCGTATAGGCTGATTGTACGAACCCACTCTCCCTTCTCCGCTTGCCTAGAGACGGTGATCGCGGGCGTGGTGGGCGTTATTGGTGTACTGGCAACCCCCTGAGCTTCCAGCCAGGCGACGTCTATCGGAACGCCAGTATCCTTCGTCCACTTGGCCAGGCTGATCAACCTGGCCATGGTGATCACTTCCCCGAGTGCTGGACGCTCGTCGAGGGCGATCTGGTCGAGGCGGTGATTCTCTTGCCCGAGAATCTGTTCTACAACACCAGCGCCCCCGGCATCATCATGGTGGTCAACAAGGCCAGGCTTGCCCTGAGCGAAGCCGAAGGGCCACACCCTGGCGAGATTCTGCTGATCAACGCTTCCAAGCTGTGCGCCAAGGGACGGCCCAAGAACTATCTGACCGACGAGCACATCGAGCAGATCTATGCGCTCTACCGGGACTGGCGCGCCGAGGAGGGGTTGAGCGCGATTATCACCACCGAGGAGGCGGCGCGCAACGATTACAACCTCAGCCCCAGCCGCTACGTGGCCAGCAACGACGTCGAGCCGCCGCTGCCGCTGGAGGAAGCGCTGGTGCTGCTGGCCCAGGCCGAGGAGGCGCGAGCAGAGGCCGACGCAGAACTGGATGCAGTGCTGAGTGGGTTGGGCTTCGCCGATTGGCGCGCAAGCTGAGTTGCCTTACTCACACTTTGGGCGTAAAATGTGAATAGCGTCATCGCCTATCTCCGTTTGTGTGAATAAGGCGAACGTCCAGCAGAGGTGCAATTGATGGACCCCAAGGCATTCCAGAATAGCCCTACAGGCCGCGCAGTGCACGTGGCCAGGGGCGATTATTGGGCCTACGTGCCCAACCCGCTGCCGCCCGGTCTGACGTGGACGTCCGAACTGGTAGCCGATCTCTCCGCAGCCGATCAGGCCCTGGGCCGCCTGGCCGGGTTAGGAGCGACGCTGCCCAATCCTCACATCCTGATCGCGCCCTTCATGCACCGCGAGGCCGTTCTCTCATCCCAGATCGAAGGCACGCAGGCGTCTCTCTCCGACCTCTACGCCTACGAGGCCGTGCAGCTTTCCCTGTTTGATCAGCCGTCCGACGTGCGCGAGGTGCACAACTATGTACGTGCGCTGGAGTATGGACTAGAACGCCTGAGCAGCCTGCCCCTAAGCCTGCGCTTGATTCGGGAGCTTCACGAGCACCTGATGGCGGGGGTGCGTGGGGAGCACCAGACACCCGGCGAGCTCCGCCGCAGCCAGAACTGGATCGGGCCGCCGGGATGCACGCTCAACGGCGCCACGTTTGCCCCGCCGCCCATGGCGGAGATGAAACAGGCGTTAGACGCCTTCGAGAAGTTCCTGCACGCCGATTCTCCATTGCCCCCGCTGGTCCGCCTGGGGTTGATTCATTACCAGTTCGAGGCTATCCATCCCTTCCTGGACGGCAACGGCCGGGTAGGACGGCTGCTGATCACGCTGCTGCTTTGTGCCTGGGGCTTGCTTCCGCAGCCGCTCCTATACTTGAGTGTCTATTTCGAGGCCCATCGGCAGGAATACTACGATCACCTCCTGGGCGTGAGCCAGCAGGGGGCGTGGGAGGCGTGGCTGCGCTTCTTCTTGCGCGGCGTGGCAGAGCAGTCCCTTGACGCCGTGATCCGCGCCGCGCAGCTCCAGATACTGTGCGCGCAGTATCACCAGCGATTCCAAACAATGCGTGCCGCTGCCAGGTTGTTGCAGGTGGTGGATCTGCTCTTCATCCGGCCGATCCTGGGAATTCCACAGGTAGCGGAGGCCTTGGGCGTCAGCCACCAATCGGCGAGCCGGTACGTGGATACACTGGAGGCAGAGGGTGTGCTGCGCGAGATCACCGGCCAGGCGCGCAATCGCGTCTACCGGGCCGACGAGGTGCTGCAGGCCATCGAGGGAGCGGTTGAGGCCGGGCAGGAGGCGCCGCTATGACGCCCGACGGCTTCAAAGAGACCGAGATCGGCCCGATCCCGGTGGAGTGGGAGATGGTGCTATTTGAAGATGCAATTCTGAGGAAACGTGTAAGGGTCGGGAAAGCCAAGAAGTCGGACTATGAGATAACTGGGAAATTCCCGGTCATAGACCAGGGAAAGCGGTTCGTTGCTGGCTATTGGAGCGATCCCCAAGAAGTATATACTGGTGACCTCCCTGTTATTGTATTCGGTGACCACACTCGCATCTTCAAATTCGTGGACTTCCACTTTGTGGCCGGGGCTGATGGGGTAAAAGTGCTTCTACCCAACACAGCTCTCTATGATCCACGTTTTTTGTTCTATGCGCTCACAAACTTGGAGATACCGAGCAAGGGGTACAATCGTCACTTTAGTCTGCTCAAGGAACAAATTCTACCCCTCCCTCCCCTCCCCGAACAGCGCCGCATCTCCCACGTGCTGGGCACCATCCAGCAGGCCATCGCCGCCCAAGACGCCCTCATCGCCGCCGCCCGCGGGGTCAAGCGCAGCCTGATGCAGCGGCTCTTCACCTACGGCCCTGGCTCCGCATCCGCGCCCACGAAGGAGACGGAGGTTGGGGAGATCCCGGAGCATTGGGAGATAATGCCACTGGGAAAGCTGTGCGAGTTTCTCCAGTATGGCACATCCCAGCGGTGCACCGAGGAGCCTCGTGGCGCACCTGTCCTGCGAATACCGAACGTCGTCGTCGGCAAAGTCGATATTGGTGACCTGAAGTTCATTGAACTGCCTGACAGGAACGCTGATCGGCTCAGACTCAAAATCGGTGATTTGCTGTTTGTTAGGACTAATGGACGACGAGAATACACTGGCCGCTGTGCTGTTTTCAAGGGAGAGCTCCCAGAGGCGCTTTTTGCTTCGTATCTTATCAGGGCCCGCCTCAAGCCCGACACTGTGTTGCCGGACTTTGCTCAACTCTACACCATGACCCCCCATGGGAAAATCATACTTGAGCGGGCGCGCTAGTGGCGCAGCAGACGGCAAGTTCAACATCAACCAGCAAACGATCAAGAGCGTCTTGCTTCCTGTACCGCCCCTAGATGAGCAGCGCGAGATCGCAAGCGAGATGCAGGTTTGCGACAATAAGGTCGTCACCGAGGAGCAGCGCAAGGCTGCCTTGCAGGCACTGTTCGAGACGATGTTGCACCAGTTGATGACCGGCCAGATCCGCCTGGGCAACAGGTGGGATTCCCAAAAAGAGCGATTCTGAGGTATACTTGAAAGTAGAGAGATTCCGAGTCAAGGAGAGATCGGCCATGTTGCAACAATTGACGATCACGACCACCGACAAGACGGCACTCAAGCCGCTCGTCGAATCCGCTATCGAGCGCGAGAAGGAGATGTTGTCTCTGGCCATCCGGCGCACCCGCGAACGGCTGGCCGAGTTCGAGCAGCGCTATAGGATGTCCTCTGCCGAGTTCGAGCGCCGCCTCAACGCGCTCGAACTGCAGGAGACGGTCGAGTTCACTGACTGGCGGATGGAGATCGGCGCGCTGAACCTGCTCGAAAACCAGCACCAGGCCCTACGAGAGGCCCAGGTTGATTGAAGCGTACCTGCAGTCGTTATTGGACCTGGCCGCAGCTGCTCACCGAACTGCACTCTCCCGAACGTGGCGCAGGTTACTGTCTGCGGATGGGCTTCGACCTCGACGACATCCCCGCCGAATCCACCTTCCGCATCGCGCTCGACAACACGGCCAAGTCTTGGATCCTACAATGTGAAGACAGCCTGCTGCTGGGGCTGATGGCCTACGGCATCATTCCCACCGCTTCCACCTTCCCCGGCGACCCGCCCGGTCGCGGCGTCAGCATCGCCTCTGACAGCCAACTGGTCCAGGCGCGTTCCCACATGGTGTGCCATCATCAGAACGCAACCTGCTTCCTCCCGCGTGTCACCCGTGCCTGCGCGGCCCGCGCCGATGGGCACGATGGCTGTACCTGTGATACCGCCGCTTGCGCCGACCACTGCCGCCTCGTCACCCCGCGCGACCCTAAGGCCGCCTATGTCTACTACTCCGGCTCGAATCAACCCGCTGACTCCACTGCTCCCAGCGATACCGAGAACGGTCGCGGCAAGCACCACTTTGGCTACAAGTCCAAGGCCTTCAACATCGTGGACGACCGCTTCTTCGCCCTGTGGCCTATCTCCGGTCCCTTCGTCCCCGCCAATCGCAACGATCACCTCCAGACCATCCCGGGCCTCAAAGACCTGCGCCGCCGCTTCCTCAACCTACCCATCGGCCAAGCGTCGAAGACGCCTTCATCGGCGACGCCGGCGAAGGCTTCGACGACATCCTCCAGTTCGTCCACGACCACCTCAGGGCCTTACGCACCATCGTGCTGCGCCATCACGCCACCGACGCCGACTCGCTGGCCTGCCTGCGCCGCGGCTATGACGATCGGGGCAATCCCCTCTGTTCTCACGGCTACCGCCTCGCCTTCAACGGCCACGATTACCGGCGCGGCGACAGCAAGTGGCTGTGCCGCCAACGCTGCCTGCACCGCTCTCAGCCCGACGTCCTCGCTGCCCTCGCAGACACATCGACCTCAGATTGTCCATACCAGGACGCCGACTATCTGGTGCGTGTCGGCCTCTCCCTCCCTGATGGTGACATCCGCCTGGCCCGTGACCATCCCGTCGACTCCGCCACCTGGAAACTGCGCTCCGGCCGCCGCAGCTACTCCGAAAGCCGCAACGCCGACCAATCCCGCCGTGGCGTCAAACGCTCCCCCTGCTTCGGCCTGCCCAACAGTGCCAAGGTCTCCTTCCTGGCTGATGTCTTGACCTCTGCTCTCAATGTGGCCCGCTTCGTCCGCGAAGCTACTCTCGCCGCTGCACGCTCTCCAACCGTCACCTGAGCCGGGGGCAGCGTGTCCCGGCCTGCGCGCTGCCCCCTGACCCTCAACTATCGTCAACGCGCCTCCTCGGCCGTCGCCCGGCGACTGCCGAATCGTTCTCACACGCCTGATGACCGAATTCTAACCCGCTCACGCCTTCCCACGCTCCTGTTTCACCTGACTTCTCGCTCTCGCAGCCCGGCTGGACACGCTCGCCACAACCTCAGCTCTGACTTATTGCGCTCCCGCCTGCCGCTTCAGCCCGACTTATTGCGCCAATTGCCCCGCTTGGGCCCAAAAACCTGGCGTAAAACTCGTTCAACCCGTCGGCCAACCTATTGCTCCCCCTTGGCATTCGCTCTACCTATATCCACTTATTGCGGTATCCCATAGTGCAAGGCGTTTGACACCGGTGGCCAGAAGCCCTATACTGATACCTCGGGACACCTAATCAGCATGAAGGGGTGCCAGGACTAAAATGGACAAAACGGCAATAATGGTCATCGAGTCGTGCCGGGATGGCTGTGCAACGGTTTCTGATGACCTGATGGCGCTATCACCTTGGTGCAGACGTTCCCTTTGCAGACATCGAACGATACAGCGCCAATGACTGAGTTCGTTACCAACCTGCGAAGACAGAGTTATCGGGCTTTTCAGACCTCAATACAGTGAAAGAGACGGATTCCCGCCTCAATTGAGTGCTTCCTTGCTCAACAAACTGGCCCGCTGAACTCCCAAGCGTCTATTGCCGTTTTGTCTGGTTTAATCCCGCTACCCCTCCTCGGTAGGTCAATTGACAGAGCGACCGGCTGTTAACCGGTTGGTTGTAGGTTCGAGTCCTACCCGAGGAGCCTGGTTGCCAAACATGGGGAAGCGATGCTTCCCCTCTTGTGTTTAGGAAGGAGATGGCCCTTGAAATACCTCTCTTGGCCGCGATACGCGTTCGTCTTGGTGGCAGCTGCGTTACTCCTGAGCGCCTGCACGCCATCGACTCCCGTAACGCCTACCCCAACACCCATATGTCTCCAGGAAAGCACCAATGAGATCGTCAGAATCGCCGAGAGCGAACCCAAGGTATTTTTCTCCATCTACTTACCACCCTGCTATGCCGAGCACACCTCGGCGACCTACCCTGTCCTATACTGGACCTACGGGGGCATACGCACCGTACAGCAAACAACAGAGCGGATGATTCAGCATGGGCAGTTATCTCCCTTCATCCTCGTGATCCCTATCGACGCCGGAGACTACGATTACGAGACGCGGCTCATCGAACAGCTGGTGCCCTACGTCGACGCTCACTATCGCACGTACCCCGACCGCAAGCATCGCAGCATCGCGGGCATCTCCACCGGCGCCGACGTCGCCGCTCGAACGGCCTTTCGCGCGCCGGAGACGTTCGGCCGCGTCGGCGTCATCAGTGGAGGCATCATCGAAAACGAGCAGGAGGAATTGACCGAATGGATTTCGCGTGTGCCTCCGGAGCAATGGCCCGCGGTCCTGATAGACATCGGCGAACAAGATGCCCTCATCGGCCTGGCCCACAGCCTGGCTGCCGTACTGGATGCACAAGGCGTCCCCTATACCTTCACCCAGGCTCCTGGCGGGCACAACTTGCGCTACTGGGAGGCGCACATGGAAACGTATCTGCAGTGGCTGGCCAATGATTGGTAGCCTGCGCGCCTTTATCTACACACTATCCTCGCTGATCCACCGCATCCGTTGTCATGGTCAAAAACCCCATCCGTCAGTGAACGCTCAATGAGGCGGAGGCGTGGTTGACGGGGCTAGGATTCGAACCAACGATCTGTGGGCTACCAGCCTTATCAGATGTCTATTCCTCGCGCTAGGCATCTGCAAAGCGGGCCGTATCGGTTGTTTTCGGGCTAGAAACATCCGAAAAGGGCACTTTTCCACAGACCGGAGTCGGCAGTCTCGTCTTT